>JAZGHN010000001.1:0-15127 GCA_036481135.1 Dehalococcoidales bacterium
ATTCGAAACTTAGATTGCTCATTCTCCCCTCAAACCGCCTAATGCCTGCTGAATGAGCAGTTAGGTCAACATCGAGATTTTTCCCCAAATCCCATACATGAGGTTTTCCTCACGGAAAGGTGGAAAAACCTATAAATTTTCAAAGAATCTTCTCGTCTTTTCCGTCGCCTCTTTGAAGGCTCCGCTTGGCTCCATTGGGGGTATAAAAAAACAAACAAGTCTTAGCTTCTCATCGCTAGTACTGGTCACCGCGTGTTCAATGCCTTTCGGAGAAAAAATAATAGTCCCTCTTCCAACAGTATTCTCTTTGCCTCCACATATGGCGATACCTTCCCCACTTATGACATACATTATCTCATCCACATCATGCGTATGCATCCCGGTGCCTTTTCTGGGGCTGATGTCGGATGCCAGCACTGTAGCCTTATCGTAATTGCCGACTTGAGGAGACATCGCAACTTTCAGAAGCCTTTCATTTTCGCCTAGCACCTTGGATCCAGGTAGCTTCTCTACATTCACAACCAATCCGAATTTCTCTATTTCTCCCTTTCTCATCCCAGTTATTCCTTTACTTCTTATTTAACCCATCTATAATGTTATCTACCTCATCTAAGACGATCTGAGGATTTTTCGCTACCACAAGAAAATAAGGTCGCTTCAGGGCAAAGCTACTTGTGAATCTTGCCCTCTTTAGCCTGATGTCCCAATCCTCAATAATTGGGGCGGGTATTTTGGGAGAGATCAACTCATGGGACAGGAAATAAGAAAGGGAGAGGCAGGAAAAGGTCTGGTATTCCTTCTCAAACTGTCCCAATTTCGTCACCGCTGTGTCAAAATGGCCATCAATTGATGGGAGAATGACCAGATCAACATCACCTACCTTCCCTTCTACCCTTTTAAACTCTGGAAGGGAATCAAAAAATATTTTCCAGCCCTCTTGGGACGGTTTGTCCGATCTCTCCGTTCCTTCAAGTCGCACGTTGATAAAGACATCAGAGGTGCCCTGCAAGATATGCCCATCCCTGTCTAATACACTTCCTTCACAGGATATAATCTTGCCCCCCCGCCTAGCTGATTCTATCAGGCACATGGTTTTCCCGTGGTTTTCCTCCCCGGTCATAAACATGACGCCAAGACCTCGGTACCAAGCTACAGCTCCATGAGAAAGGAATAAATCATTCTTTCCCAATTCCTTAACAAGTAAAGCGAGAACGAGCTTCTGTATCTCTCCTGCTTTCCAGTCACCAATCAGTGTTAGGCTTTCTTGTCCACCATCGCAATAATTTATTGATTTATCGTCATCTTGGTCAGCATACCAGACCAAATCTGGTCGGTCTTTCTTGAGGTCTTCAAAAAATATGACATCCCCAAACCTATAATTGAACCAAATGGGATTCTTAATAATACTCGTTTCATCTCTTTTCGAAGTATATCTATCCAGCCTCACCCGTATATCATTGAAACCTATTTCTTCTACGTGTCTATACAAATGCTTCACCCCACTTTATCATAATATCTCAACAGTCCCCATATTTCCGTTTATGCGCACCTTCTGACCATCTGTTATCTGCTCAGTACCCACCAGAGTTCCAACAATGCATGGGATGCCAAATTCACGGGAGACTATAGCCGGGTGAGCCAGCACTCCACCAGAGTTAGTTACTAAACCTCTTAGCTTGGGGAATATGGGAACCCAAGCCGGGTTAGTCATATCACAGAACATAATTGTTCCATCTTCAACACGGTTAAACTCAGCGGGAGATGTAACAATTCTTGCAATGCCTTCAGCAATGCCTGGCGAGGCAGGTATTCCTAATATGGTCTTATCACCAATTGCCGCCCTCTTACTAATTGTCGGCTTCCCAATCATGCCTTCTTCTATCTGTTTCTTGGCTCTTTCAAATTTCTCATCAGTCCATCCCCAAAGGCCTATCTTATAGGGTTCTTGGTGAAGTGACCATTCTGTCACTGTTCCAATGAATGGTGCGGGCAAAATTTTCTCTGCCTCTTCTCTTTCTTCTTTTCTTTCCCTTACAAGACTCTTGGCGTCAAATGCTTTAGGATTAGTTCCTATTTCCCTTAACTCATTATAACGGAGGAAAGGCACATCATCCGGCCTCTCAATCACATTTTTGGCGACGAGTTTCTTCCCGATTTCTAGGGCTACTCTTCGTACCCTCTGATGGGTCCCCTGATCTATATAGAAGTGGTGGTCAGGTGTCAAAGGGGCCATCTTAACAGCCAAGTCCATAGCTTTCCTTAACTTTGCCTTATCTTCACCGGACATATTCTCTTTCTCCGCTCTTTCCCACACCTCATTAACCGCATCACTCTGATCCTTCTCGCACCTCGCAATATCTTTAGGATACGAGTAATCCATCGAAAGGTAAGTCCTTATCTGCTCTATAACAGGGGTTGGCTCTTCTCTCCAAGACGGGTAAACTAATTCATGGCTATACATTGCTTTCCAGCCAAATTCATCAAGGTAATCATTAAATCGCTTCAGAAATTCGCTTTCTTTCTCCCCGCCTTTTTTACATATGTCAATAATTTCATCCTTCAATTTGCCGCTTTCGAAGAGTTCTTTTAAAATCGGAGACCCTTTGACAAACTCTTTAAGTTCCCATAGTCCCTTGATCGCCTCCCAATTTTTATCGGCAATAGAGACCAGAACCCTATTGGCCAACTCTTCATCCGGTTTTCCGAATACCCTTGTGAAAACCTCTTTAAACATGATAAATGACTGAAACTGCGCCAAATTCAATACCCAGTGTAGCCTCCAATGCTGGTCGAAAATATCAATGGCATCCTCAAACAGTACCAATAGCTCTTCAAGCGATGCCTTTTCGTAGGGGTAGTTATCCAAGAAGTTTAAGTTCCTTTTCATTTCAGGGAGGAGCCTATCGTCCCACCACCCCAGGAACTTGTCTGCGTATATCGGCATTACCGTGGAATAGTATTTCGCCGATGCTTCTATTGTATCAGGGTCAGGAGGTATCATCCCATGATATATATAACCGTTTGCAATCTTTAACGGCCATAAGCTTCCGATTGGTGCCCAGAATCTTCTGTACATATATGCGGGGGCCCCGGTTCTATCTCCATCCCCCCATCCACAGACTTCAACATAAAGAGGGGATGCCGGATGCGGAGTATGTAGATCACTTATTACCCAGTGTATTTTTTTCTCTGTTTCGGTTTTCCATTCAATAGGAAAGTCTTTGCTCCCGTAAAATCTATATAGAACCTTAGAGCCCCATACTTCATCTGCCTCTTCCACTTTTTCCCCGGGGGCAATTCTTTCATACCATTTGCCCAGGGGATTTTCGACCAATTTTACCATTTGTTTACCTCCTTCTTCTCATCTATTGCTTCCTCAAGCCACTCTCCCAATGTCTTTTTTGGACACAAAGCTTCCACTCAACCTTTGTGAAGAGCCTCTGGACCTATCTTCACATTGCGGGACCTCCTAACAGGCTTTTCATTCATCATAGTTACCATGGCACTAAGATGTAACGGTAGCAAAAAACTGTATTTGTGTCAATGCCGCGATTTAAATGGTTCTACGTCAATAAGTGTGAAAATTATGACCCTGCTCCTTTGGAATTAGTTACCAATATCCTCAGCAACGCATCCTCTCACTAGTCCCTCCCTCACCTTTTCCTTCTGTGCTGTCCTCCTCACCGTCTGGTGAAGTGCTTCCTGTCCCAGATATTCCCTGAACCTGTAGCTTGACCGTCTCCTGGAACCAAAGACTTCATCTGGCTCAGTGAATACTTTACCACACCAAAGACATCTGAACCGCTTCTTTATTAGCACCGGGAATACCACTTTGTCCCTCAACCTTCTGTCTTGCTTACTCTGCGGTCTCCTGTCATGCTCCTTGTGGGTCACCCTACCACACCAAGTGCAGGTGGCCTCCTCCCGGCGATACATTACTGTGGCCTCAATATAACCCTCCAATTCCTTCTGCCACAGTATTTTAAGTCGTGGCAATTCTAATGCCACTGCGATACAATCATCTTGCACCCGTTTGCACCTCCTTAACTTTGAGTTTTTTACTACCCAAAGGTTATAGAGGTCAGTGGGTGCTTCTCAATTACCCTCTTTCACACTAAATATAGTGTAGACCCGATAGAATTTGCCTATTGACAACTAATATGTATTTTAATACTATAGTATTTTAGTGTAGAACAGTGTGAGCTAGTTCAGATAGATTAGTGACACTATAATATTGACCATCACCAAGATAAGCTAAGATAAGCTAAGGAGGAAGGAGGAGTTTATATAAAATAATATACGTTTAGTTATCTGGAACACCACAAAAAATGGGAGGTTACAGTAAATGGGTAAATTAATGAAAAGCAAATTGGTAGTCCTTGCGGTGTCGCTTACGCTGGTTACCATCTTAGGTATTGCTGGCTGTCTTCCAGCTCCGGCGCCAGAGGAGACAGAGGAGCCCTTAGTGATAGGTACTTCCATGGGAATAACCGGATGGATGGCGGTGGTCGAGGTGGATTTAGGTGATTTTATGCGCATCTATGCGGACAAGGTTAATAGGGAAGGGGGAATACATGGCCGCCCGATTGAGTTCATTCAGTACGATAATGAATCAACGACAGAGCTAGCTGTCACCCAGACGACGAAACTCGTCGAGGTAGACGAAGCTCTAATCGTAATTTCCCAGCTCTGGAGTGGCCCGACTTGGGCGCAGTACGAGGTTGTCAAGGGTACCGGGGTGCCCTTCATAGTTATGGTAGGCGGCCCCCAGCCCGATGAATTGTTTATACCGGGGGGCAACGTATTTGGAAATCACCCTTCTTATGATTTCTTCGCTGAGGCCACACTACGCTATTTTAAGGAGGACCTGGGGCTCAGCACGGTAGCGTTCCTAGCCACCTCTGACGAGAGCGGTGAGGAAGACCTGGAATGGGGACTGGAACATGCTGAAGCACTCGGTCTCGAGGTAGTTTTAGTTGAAAGGTGTGACCCCGAGGCTATGGACGTCACTGCCCAGTTAACCCGGATAAAGGCTGCCAACCCGGACGCTCTGCAACTGGCAGGTTCCGGTGTCGTCGTCGGACCGATGTTCAAGGGTATCAAGCTCCTGAACCTCGATATACCTATCTCCACAGCTAACGGGATGACGGCTCCCGAATCGACTGAGCTCATGAAAGGGTATGAGCCGGAGGTACTTGTAATGCCTGTGATGCCGCCGCAAGCTGGTGCCATTCCTGGTATACTCCCGGAAGACCACGCAATAATGATTGTGCTCGACGAGATGTGGGACCTCTGGTATGAGGCTTATGGCGAAACAAGAGGAACAAAAGCTGATTTGTGCTTCGGCTGGAGCTGGTTCGGCTGGGATGTTATGGAGATTGCCGTGGAGGGTCTGAGACAGGCTGGACCCCTCCCTGACGACCTTACGGAAGCCAGGGAGGCAGTAAGATATGCCATGGAGAACAAGATAATAGGCTTTGAAACGGAATGGGGGACGCGAACCTTTTCTCCCACTGACAAAATTGGCCTATCGAAGCTCTGTCCGGCATTAATGACAATGGTGGACGGCGAACTAATACTCCTTAAGCAGCTCGCTCAGTAATCGAGCTATATCCTGAATCACTGTAAAAAGATGGGAACCCCGGGGCTTTGGTAAAGTCCCATCGCCTCGGGGTTCCAGTGTGTCGGGGTGGAGGATTCAAACCGGTGTCAATCTTTGGTTGTGTCAGCAGCGGCTTGTCCCAAGCAGATAGGCAGTAGCTGAGTGGTAGCTTAAGAAGATAAACCTTTAGCCTACCACTTCCCTGAGAAGAGAAGCAAATGGAAATATTCCTTCAACTCTTGGTTAGTGGACTTGCCAATGGAGCAGTTTATGCTATCGTAGCCTTCGGCTATGTGGTGATATTCAACGTTGCCGGCTGGCTCAATTTCCCTCAGGGTAACTATATGATGTTCGGTGCTTTCTTCACCCTAACCTTTCTAGCGCTAAACCTGCCCCTGCCAGTAGCAACGATTTTGGCAATTATCACAACTACAGGTATAGGTATATTGTTTGGAAGATTGGCTATTGGTCGTATGCGACAGCCGACGGCTAATATGGCAATACTGATAATGATTGGTGCCATCTTTCTCTTTGATGGCATAAAGATGGTTTCCTTTGGCAAGTTTCCCAAGTCGCTGCCTTTTTTTTCAGAGCAGTTCAGCGTTGAGTTTGCCGGTGCTCATATTCCCACTCAATCCCTGTGGGTGGTAGGTATCACTCTAATTTTGGGCATTGCCCTATGGTATTTCTTTAATCGGCAGCTCTATGGCAAGGCAATGAGAGCCGTCGCTCAAAATCCATTGGCGGCAAAACTAGCCGGAATTAACACTCGGAGGCTGGTAATCCTTGCTGTTGCCATAAGCTCTGGGATAGGAGCGCTTGGCGGGATAGCCATAGCCCCACTCACCTTCATAGTGTTTAATGCCGCCATGCTATTTACATTGAGAGGCTTTATTGCCGCAGTGATTGGAGGCGGTTTAGTCAGCTATCCGGGAGCTTTCCTAGGTGGGGTTGTGGTTGGCCTAATAGAGGCCTTTACCATTGGCTATGTTACCTCGCTGTATAAAGATGTTGTTTTGTTTAGCGTGTTGATAATCATACTTCTCTGGCGACCCACCGGCATATTGGGACCAAGGGAGGCTAAAAATTAGGAAGCATTATATTGCGCTAGTATCTATCATAGCTGTCCTGGCAGTGCTATTTTTCGTATTGGATACCTATTACTTGAACGTGATGACCCTTGTTGGCCTGTATGTTATAACGCTGACAGGGTTTATAATCTTCTCCGGTTACACGGGTCAAGTATTACTTTGCCAGGGTACTTTAATGGCCTTTGGCGGCTACAGCGCCGCGATATTGAGCTCGAAAGATCCTGTAGCACGGGAGGTAGCTGTTGGATATGGTCTCCCACCAATTGTTGGAATGGTGGTTGGGGTGTTACTGGCTATCGCCTTTACTTATGTAATTGGAAGGATTATATTGAGGTTACGGCTATGGTACCTAGCCCTTGCCACGATAGCTATCGCCGTGATTTCGGAAGCAGTGTTGGATGGCTGGGTAGAAGTAACCGGCGGGACGACAGGCGTAATCGGTATTCCACCCTTTTCACTTGGTGGGCTTGTGTTTGATAGCGTTGAATCATTTTATATCCTGGCCTGGGTTGTTGCCCTGGGCGGGTGGGTATTTGCCCACCATCTTGTCAACTCACGCCCAGGCAGAGCCTTTGGAGCCATCAGTCGCGATGAGGTAGCTGCCAGTACGCTGGGCATAGATGTGACTAAATATAAGGTTCAAGCTTTTATGCTCTGTGGGGCATATGCCGCTGTCTCCGGAGGACTGTATGTGCACTTCATAGGGAGTGCTAGCCCGGGTGCGTTCAATCTACTGGTATCATTTAGGATTCTGATGGCTGCAATTCTCGGTGGGCTAGGAACAATATATTCGGTTTTCCTTTCAGCTCCGCTGATGAAGTTCTTGCCCGATATGCTCGCTGCTTTCGGAGATTATAAGCCCATTATCTTCGGACTGTTTTTTATTATTATTCCGATGTACTTCGCCGGTGGTATTACTGGTATAATAACTACCATCAGGCGAAAGCTTTCCAAATTCATACCCACAAGGGGGTAAGCGTGCCTATTGAAATTAAAAAATCAACTGGGGAAGAAATGCTGGGTTTGGAAATAGAGAACCTGACCAAGTTTTTCGGCGGGGTTGAGGCGCTGGACCAGCTAAGTTTCAGTGTTGAACCTCATGAAATCAAGGCGGTCATAGGACCGAACGGAGCTGGCAAGACCACGCTTTATAACGTCATAACCAGAGTCTTCCCTGCCACCTCTGGTAAGGTCAAATTCAAAGGCAAGGACATAACCAACCTCAAGTCTCATGATATTGCCAGAATGGGCATCGCTCGTACCTTCCAGGATGCTCGCATATTCAAAGACCACACAGCTTTAGCTAATGTAATGACCGGATACCATCAAGTGATGAGTGCGGGACTATTTGATTCAGGACTTTCCCTTCCCAAGGCGAGGAAGGAGGAGCAACGCGCAAGAGAAATCTCAATGGAGTGGCTCACCTTTGTCGGCTTGAAAAGGGATGCCTCTAGACTGGCCGGAGACCTTCCCCATGGAACACAGAAGTTGGTGGAGCTGGCGCGAGCATTGGTCAGCGACCCCACCCTCCTCCTCCTGGACGAGCCAGCAACTGGCTTGAACGATGCGGAGAGAGAGCATATGTCACAACTACTTTATCAGTTGCGAGAAAGAGGCAAAACAACCATGCTTGTAGAACACCAGATGGAGTTTGTCATGGGAGTCTCCCACCATGTTCTTGTGATAAACTACGGTAAAAAGATCGCCGACGGCACGCCGGCTGAGGTTCAGAACAATCCTGAGGTGATTACCGCCTATTTAGGGGGGGAAGTCAATGCTTAACGTGGAGAATCTTTATGTCAATTACGGTGGGGCGGAGGCAATAAGGGGTATCTCGCTTCAGGTCGGGGCAGGGGAGATAGTATGTCTCCTTGGTGCAAATGGAGCCGGCAAATCAACCATTTTGCGGGCTATCTCCGGGTTGCTTGTCCCAAAAGCGGGACACATCGTTTTTCACGACAGTGATATCACTGGATTTGCGCCTGAAAAGATAGTTAGGCTGGGCATCAGCCATGTTGCAGAAGGGAGACAAATCTTCCCAGGACTCACAGTTATGGAGCATTTAGAGCTCGGAGCCTATTGCTATCACCGCGATAAATCTCGCAGAGGTAGTTTTGAGCAGGCCCTGGCACAGGTCCTCGAGTTGTTCCCTATACTTAAGGAGAGACAGAAACAATTGGGGGGCACTCTAAGCGGGGGAGAACAACAAATGCTCGTGATAGGACAAGCCCTCATGGCGCAACCAGGGCTCCTTCTGTTAGACGAGCTGAGCATGGGATTAGCACCCATAGTGGTACATGAGATACTTGACACTGTGCAGGGATTTCCTGAGAGGGGTATCTCTGCTCTATTAGTTGAACAGAATGTTCGCGCTGCCCTGCGGATAGCTAGTAAAGGGTATGTATTAGCAGATGGCAGGGTAGTCCTTGCGGGAACCTGCGACGAATTGTTAGGCAATAAAGACCTAGTGGCTACCTATTTGGGTGGAAAGAAAAGTGTGACTTAGGCATCTCTCTATCATCCCTGGAGTGACAGGACACCTTCTAAACTCCACTGCCTATGATGAGACCCCCTTTAAGCGGGGTCCTATGACTACGCAGATAATAGTGGATGCTACCAAGCCGGTGGGCTTGCCATTTGCCACCAGAATTACCCCCCACGGTCTGTGGAAGTTTTCGTAGCAATAGACATAACCGCTGCCATTGGACTATTGCTCTTTGTTGGTCAGCAGTAAACCCAGCTTGCCTTTACTGCCTTTGACGTTGCCAATTCATTTACTCTCACCTGCCTGCCGCTTTTCATATTCATGGGAGCACTATTTGGTACTACTGGCATTATCGAGAGCTTCAATGATAAGCTGAGGGATGAGTGCCTGAACCGTGAGATCTTCCGAAATGGGAAGGAGGCACAGGCCATTGTGGAAGCCTTTAGGCAGGAGTATAATAACTACTGACCACACAGCTCACTGAGCTACCTGACACCGGCAGAGTTTACCAGAAGATACTACGAAAAGAATCCAGTTAAAGAGGTCAGACAAAAAGTGGGCTGAAGCAGGTATGCAAGGACGGGCCGGTATTCGCCCTGGATGATATCCTCTGGGATGAACTAGATTATTAAACATGAATATCAAGGGAGGTATCACAATGGTTCGTAAAATTGTAGAGAAAATTCCTGATGAGGTGCTTCAACAAGACCTCGAAAGATACCGACGAAGGGCTCTTGAGCTTGGCGCCACAGATGCCAAGATTATCACCACCGATATGATATTGATTGACGATAGAGTGCTAGGGAAATGTACTTATCCCAGATGCCCCTTCTATGGAACCAATGCTAACTGTCCTCCTTATGCAATGGACCTAGCTCTAGTTAGGAGAGTAGTGAATAACTTCCGGTACGCCATATTTATCATGCTAAAGGTACCCTCTAAAGAGCTAGCCGGCCCTGAGGCCAGAGAGAAGAGATTGTCAGTCCCATCCGCAATAAAAAATTACAAGATCGTGGCAGGGATTGAGGCCGAGGCCTTCTATGATGGCTACCACCTAGCCCTCGCATTTGCTGGTGGACCATGCAAAAATGCCTTTTGCCCTAATACCGAGTGTAGTGCCCTGGTGTCAGGACAATCTTGTAAGCATTTCCCAATGGCCAGATCCTCTATGGAAGCAGTGGGGATGGATGCTTTCACCATGGCGGCAAAGGTAGGCTGGGACATCTATCCTATCGGACGATCCCTACCACCATCAGAGGTGCCCCACGGAACAAGGCTGGGGCTAGTGCTCATCTATTGAAATAAAATATGGACTGCACCCCTGAAACTGGACACTTTAGGTTAGGAAGGTTTGGCAGGGTCGAAATATCCTATAATGAGGGATAGAAAGGACCTTGCCATGAGGAATCAGAGGAGTTTCAGCTTAGAGTTCAAGAGACGGGTAATAGAGGAGATACTCAGTGGGGAGAGCCGTCCTGCCCAGCTCTGCCGGAGATACAACATATCGCCAAGCCTACTTTACCACTGGAAGAAGCAGTACAGCCGGGGCAAATATAGCCTCCCAATGTCACTACTAAAACTGACAGCCACCCATATCCAAGAAGCGACGAAGAGACTTAGTAGCGCCGTGTCAATTACGCCGGCAATCTCTAATGAGAGGACTGAAATCTCAATAGCTACATAAGCGCCGAGGAGAATAAACCAGAAAAGGAAAGGGCCGTGTAACTTGGCAGCGAATAAGGCTAAGCCTACTTTTTTCGTTCTGGAGGTCCAACGATTGAATTTGTCATAGAGTACTCTTCGTAACCAAAGACCCCCAATAATAAAGACGGCAAAAACAACTGCTGGAACGATAATCAGCTTCCAGCTTTCATTTAGCCACTGAATCCAGACCGGCATTACTTAATCTACCCACACTAGAATATGCTAACTGACAGTTCAATCTGCCATCAATTCCAAAGCAATTGTGTCATAAAGGGTTATGAAATCAATCGGGCTGTGCCTCCCACGTGGATAATGAAGGTAAACACGCAAACAGAGATACATCTACAATTAATGACTTGAACGAAACGCTAGATTGTTGAAAGCGCGTATGTAAGATATAATTAGGGAATGGAGGGAGAGTATCTTATGATTGATCGGAGCTTAAGAAATAGATATTCAAGGCAAACTAGGCTTCCTGGGATAGGTGAGGAAGGGCAAGCGAAGCTATTAAGCGGCAATGTAGTTATTATTGGGTGTGGTGCGCTGGGATGTACCATTGCGACTCTCCTAGTCCGCGCAGGAGTGGGCAAAATAAAAATTGTGGACAGGGATTTCATCGAGTACCATAACCTTCAGAGACAAACTCTTTTCGATGAGGATGACATAAAGGCCCAACTGCCTAAAGCGATAGCAGCTGAACGCCATCTGAGAAAGGTAAACTCCACAGTTGAAATCCAAGGGGTAGTTGCTGATGCAAACTATACAAATATCGAAGAATTTTGCCGTGGCGCAGATGTAATCCTAGATGGGCTTGACAACTTTGAAACCCGCTTTCTGATAAATGATGTTGCTCTAAAACATAAGATACCGTGGGTTTATGGTGGTGCCATTGCCTCCAACGGGGTGACTATGACGATAATTCCAGGTGAAACTCCTTGTTTTAGGTGTTTCTCTGTCAACCTATCTGAGCCCGGAATTACCCCCACCTGTGAGACAGCTGGGATAATTGGTACGGTGCCAGCTATCATCGGCTCCATACAGGCCACCGAGGCGATGAAGATACTGGTTGGCTCAGAGGATATTAACCGGAAACTCATTATCGTTGACGTTTGGAAAGGGGCTTTTGATCAATTGAAAATAGAACCTCGTGAAGACTGCCCAGCCTGTCAGGGTAAATACGAGTTTTTAGAAAGCAGGTTTGGCATAAAAACCACTTCACTGTGTGGACAAAGTCGTGCTGTGCAGGTAGTGAACACTGGGGTGAAAGATTTTACTCTAGATGAACTCGCGATACGCCTTAAGAATGTGGGTAATATTGCTCAAAACGGGTATATGCTTCGTTTCAATGCTGATGATTATGAAGTCACTGTCTTTCCGGATGGTCGTGCTATTATCAAGAACACAATTGATGAAGTAAAGGCGAAGGAAGTTTACAATAAATATGTCGGAACGCTGATCTAACCATTTAGGTCAACCTTTCGTCATAATGTGCAATCCATTCTCCATTGCTTGTCCTCCTTTAGCCAAGAAGGGCCGACATACTCCGTCGCTGGGAGAACGTGACCATTCGCATTAACGGGATGTTGAGGAAGGACGCACGAACAGCTGTGGGGGACTATGTTCGGCTATGCCTGGCGGATTATGTCTTGCAGTTGTCCTGTCTAATTGCCACAAACAAGACAAGAAGTCACAAGATTTTCAAACCCGCCGTTGTTGCGTTTACCCTCCCATCGTCGAGAACACCACGTTAGCAGCAGCGTCAGCGAGCTCATTGCGGTCGAATCCCGCACCGTTGGCCATGATAGCAACAGCGAACCCGTCCTTTATGTACAGCCGCAGCTTGGTCTGGATACCCTGGCCGCCGCCGCCGTGCTCGATGTAGGGATGCTCAGCATCCCTACCGAAGTGCCACGACAGGCCGATTCCTAAAGGCTCCCCACTGGTGGAAGGCTGCACTTCTTGAAGCAGGGTGACTGATTCGGCTGCAAGAATGCGAACCCCATCCAGCTCGCCTTCATTCAGCATCATCTGCGCGAAGCGGATCATGTCGGTTGGAGGTCCCATCAGCCCGCCACCCGCCGATTCGCCGACGAGGTAGAGATTCATCCAAGTGTAGTCCTAATCTCATTCCCTGTCTAGCAGTTATAGCGACGAGTTGTGGCGAGGAACGGCACCCCCGGAGTGAACATATACGCTAAGATAAGGTAACAGAACGTCATTTTGCACTATCTTGTCATTCTGACAGCAGAAGTTTATTATTGTGGTCAAGATATAGGCTGGATTAGTAGTGCCTCAGTCAAAAGCAAAGCAATCACGTTGAAGGGAAAATCATTATTAGGAAACCAAATTTTCTCTCGTATTTTACAGGCTTACTGCCCCTGTTTGTGCTGGCGCATTTTAGCCACCACCTGATCCCAGCGTTGTTAATTCCACTATTACCTTATATCCGTGACGATTTATCCCTTACTTATACTCAGACAGGGTGGTTAGTCTCAGCATATAGTTTGGCATATGGTATCAGCCAACTTCCAGCCGGACGGCTAGCCGACCGCATTGGCCCTCGCATCATACTCACTATTGGTGTGGCCGGTGTGGGAGTAGCTGGACTTCTGATCGGTATTGCCCCGACCTATGTTATGCTGGCCCTTTCCTTGGTGTTATTGGGAATAGCAGGTGGTGGTTACCATCCCGCTGCCGCGCCGCTTGTTTCAGCCTCAGCTGAGGCAAAGAACAGAGGGCGAACATTAGGTCTGCACCAAGTTGGTGGCAACAGCAGTTTCTTTCTCGCCCCGTTAATTGTCGCTGGAATTGCGAGTGCCTTCGGTTGGCGCGGCACATTCTTAGCTGTTAGTGTTCCCTCTATTGTCTTTGGCATTGTGTTATATATGCTGCTGGGCCGTTTAGGATACGGCAAGAACGCTGAGCCAAAGACGGATGTCAGTCATGCCGAAATAGCCCCAAGTCCAAGGCGTTTGCGTCCGCTAGTAGTCGTTATAATTCTGGGCATTGCCAACATGAGCTTGGTTTATTCTACAATATCGTTCATCCCACTATTCATAGTTGACCATTTTGGGGGCGTAAATAATGAAGCAGCTGCGGCTATGATATCTCTTATTTTCCTTGGCGGGCTCTGGGCCAGTCCTTTAGGCGGCTATCTCTCCGACCGGCTGGGATGCGTGCCAGTGATACTGGCAGCAGGTTTCATTGCTGGTCTAGCCATCTATCTGCAGAACCTGGTGCCCTTGGGCATAGCCTTCACGGCAGTATTAATTACCCTCGGTATGGCGACGCATCTCGGTATGCCAGCTGTTGAAGCTTACATCGTCAGCCATACCTCGCAGCGTAGACGCTCAACGATGCTCGGCATTTACTACCTCGGTAGTCGAGGAGGTCCCGCTATAGCACCAGTGATAGGCTATCTTATTGACCGCTACGGCTTCTATACTGGTTTCTCGGTTGTAGGGGCTACTGTGGCCGTGGTGACCCTAGTCTGTGCGATGCTTCTGTGGGGAAGCCGAGACAAGTTTATTTAAGCCAGCGACTGAACATAAAGCCATTTTGTTTAATAATAGTGGAGAGCCGCTTATTACTGTAGGGGCAATGGGTTATCAAAACAGGCGCGTGTTCATCGATTAGGAATTGAAAAGAAATAGAGATGATTTACGTACTAGTGCCTCCCTGATGAACCCTAGGCCTGAACTCTATACTAAGCTTATCTTTCAAATAATCCTTTAGTACATAGACTTCTATATTGTGTGGTTGAGTACTTGAAACCAGCATATATTTCTTATACGAATCAGGGTCTGAATAGTCTCTGCTTGTTATTTTCATGGTTCTTTTTTCTTTAAGGCTATCAATAACCTTATCGTCGTTTGCTAATTTGCAATCCCAGCATATTATTGCCCAGAGCTTGCTAAATGAATGATCGAAGTCCCTTTTCAATAGATACTTCATTTCAGCAAATTTCATCGAAGCCTGACTTAAATCAAGGGCGACATCTTTTGTTTCTGGTAGGCCGTACAGGTCTCGAACCTGTGACACCCTGATTAAAAGTTAGTGTGTCGATTTTTGGGATTTTCAGGTGTTTTTATATCTGAAATCGGCCCGAAAATTATTCAATTTTTAAAGAGTCAGGTTGACATAAACTGTATAATCAGGTTGACAACCCCTGTAAAATGCCAAAAGCCCTTTCCGGGCTTTTTATTATTATACCACAGCTCAACGCTTGAAGTCAATGATTTGAAT
>JAZGHN010000002.1:0-10399 GCA_036481135.1 Dehalococcoidales bacterium
TTTAGCATTTTCGGAATACAATAACATCATCTGCAGGGCACAAAAGGACTACGACGTAGATGAATGGTCTCAATTGGTGGTTCAGTAACCTAATTTCAAAGTGATGAGTAACAAGTTTTTCTTGTCAGATTAAACATCTGGCTAATTATTACATCAGGGCTTATATACTTGACACAGGGTGGGGAATGAAAGCCAGAAAGATTACCCTCTTTCTTAGCCCCGAGGTGTCGCCACTGGTCATTCCCCACCCCCATCTGAATTATACCCCCATTGATGATGTTGTCAATGATTGTAGAAGTGGTAGAATAGGGGTATGGACTAGTGCTATAGTTAAACTTAAAGTGAAGCAATAATGGAAAGGAGGGACTAAAAATGGGTGTGAGAGCATATCTGCTAGTTGATGTTGCCGATGACATGGAGCAGCAGGATTTTATCACCTCGATAAGAGACCTGGAGGAGACGCCGGGAATAGATTTTGTTGATCCTGTCATTGGACACAATGACATGGTGATTATGGTAGATGCACCGGTGACGGTGGAGGCAACGGCGAATAAGATTCGAGGCAAGAAGTGGGTCAAGAATGTGGAGATTTTGCGCATCGTAAGCATGTTTGAGCGCCACCGGGCCTCGAAGCGGGAACTGCTCAAGGCCTTAACCCGTAGCGGTGTGAAATCTACCCCCTCTACCTAAATCCAAGATGCTTTAAGGAAAGCCAAGCGATGGCAAAAGAAGGTAATTACGGTTATTGAAGCTGCCCCTAAGGAGAAGCTGGGCTTCGACGCGATTGATACTATAGTCCACAAACACAATGTGGAAGCGGGTGCTGTGATTCCTATTCTCCAAGAGATTCAAGACACCTACGGCTATGTACCTCCAGTAGCCATACAACGCATAGCCGAGAACATAAATGTTCCGGCTAGCGAGATATTTGGCATAGTTACCTTCTACGGTCAGTTTAGGCTCCAGCCCCTAGGTAAGTACCTGATTAAGATTTGCCATGGCACTGCCTGTCATTTGTGTGGTGCCGAAATGGTGGCTTTGATAGTATCCCAGGTTATCGGTGCCAAGGAAGGGGAAACTAGCGAGGACGGGCTGTTCACCGTAGAGCGGGTCGCCTGCATTGGCTGTTGCAGCTTGGCTCCCTGTATGATGATTAATGGTGAAGCTTATGGGCGGCTTACTCCAGAAGCTATTGTCAAGATAATAAATGAAATTCGGAAACAAGAAGCACCAGTTACAGCGGGGTAAGCTGGTGAGTAGACGCCTGGACATATAGGAGAGAGCGATGTCCGTAAAAAGAAATGGAAGTTGGCTGATAAAGGTAGGGCTTGCCTCCTGTGGCATAGCCTCTGGAGGAAGAAAGGTATACAATGCTCTAAGCACTCAGCTTGGCGACAGGGGACTGGATGTGAAGCTCAAGCAGACTGGTTGTATGGGTATGTGCTACAACGAACCACTGGTTGAGGTTCTATCTCCTCAGCAAGAACGCACCTTCTATAGCAAGGTTACCCCCGATATGGTTGAGCGCATAATCAATGAACACCTTATTGGCGGCAACCCCGTTACCGAATGGGTTATACCTGATAAGGAAATAAGCGGCCTTTTGGGTAAACAGAAGAGGATTGTGCTGCGAAACTGTGGCATAATTGACCCCGAATCTATTGATGATTACCTGGCTGCCGACGGTTACCAGGCGCTGGAGAAGGTACTACGCAGCATGTCACCCCAGGAGGTAATTACCGAGGTCACTAACTCTGGCTTGAGGGGAAGGGGTGGCGCCGGCTTCCCCACCGGCATCAAATGGGGCTTTGCCCGAAAGGCTCCCGGCACGGAGAAATATATCATATGTAATGCCGATGAAGGCGACCCGGGGGCTTTTATGGATAGAGGTGTTCTGGAAAGCGACCCCCACAGCGTTATTGAAGGGATGTTGCTCGCCGGCTATGCCATCGGAGCCTCAGAGGGCTATATTTACATAAGAGCCGAGTATCCACTGGCAATTCAGCGATTGGAGATAGCCCTGGCTGAAGCGAGAGAGGCAGGATTTATCGGTGAGGGCATCCTGGACTATAATTTTGACTTTGCTATAAAAATCAGACAGGGGGCAGGTGCGTTTGTCTGCGGGGAGGAAACAGCTCTAATCGCTTCGGTGGAGGGACGGCGGGGAATGCCCAGATTCCGACCTCCCTTTCCTGCCCACTCAGGATTGTGGGGCAAACCCACCATAATCAATAATGTGGAGACCCTGGCTAATTTAGCTTGGATTATTCTCCATGGCGCCGATGCCTATAATGCCTGCGGCACCGAGAAAAGCAAGGGAACCAAGGTCTTCGCTCTGGCGGGTAAGGTAGCCCACGGTGGGCTAATAGAAGTTCCCATGGGTATAACCTTAAGAGAGATCGTCTTTGACATCGGTGGTGGCACCTCAACCGGGCTAGAGTTCAAAGCCATCCAGATTGGGGGGCCGTCGGGTGGTGTCATCCCTGCCAGCCTGAGCGATACCCCGGTAGATTATGAGTCGGTAACCAAGACTGGTGCCATTATGGGCTCGGGCGGACTAATAGTAATGGATGAAAGTAGCTGTATGATAGACATTACCAAGTTCTTCCTCAATTTTACTCAGGAGGAATCCTGCGGTAAGTGTACCTTCTGCCGACTGGGAACCCTGCGTATGTTGGAAATCCTGCAGCGGATTGCTGAGGGTAACGGCAGAGAGGGAGATATAGAACTCCTTGAGGAATTAGCTCGGAATGTAAAGAGCGCTTCATTATGCGCCTTAGGGGGGACAGCGCCCAACCCGGTGTTAACCACCGTTAAATACTTCCGTGATGAATATGAAGAGCATATCCATGATAAGAAATGCCGGGCTAAGAAGTGTCCAGCCTTAATTATCTATGAGATTATCGCTGAGAAATGTCCTGGGTGCGGGCTTTGTACTAAATATTGTCCTACTGAAGCTATCTCTGGGGAGAAGAAAAAGCCCTACATTATTGACCAGGAGAAGTGTATTCGTTGTGGCTTATGTATGAACACGTGTCGTCTTGGTGCTATATCTGTACGCTAAGGAGAAGGGGATGGCTAGAGTTTCCTTTACACTGAACGGGAAGAAAGTTGAAGTAGAGACCGGGACCACCCTCTTGGAGGCGGCGGAATGGCAGGGGGTCGAGATACCCACCCTGTGCCATGACCCTCGTCTCAAACCTACCGCTGCCTGTCGCCTCTGTCTGGTGGAGGTGGAAGGAGCTCGCGGGCCGATGCCAGCGTGCACCACCCCGGTGACCGAAGGTATGGTGGTGAGGACAAAAACCGATGAACTCACCAATATGCGCCGTATGGCTCTAGAGCTGCTCCTCTCCGACCACTATGGTGATTGTGTTGCTCCCTGTAAGCTCGCCTGTCCGGCGGGAGTAGATGTTCAGGGCTATATTGCCCTCATTGCCAACGGTCAGTACCAAGAAGCACTGAAACTGATTAAGAAGTCCCTGCCTCTCCCTCTTGTCATTGGACGAGTATGCCCCCGCTTCTGTGAAACCAAGTGCCACCGCAATCTGGTAGACAAGCCGGTAGCTATAGACGCTCTGAAGCGCTTCGTTGCTGATTACGATATGAATGGTGCCCTACCCTATGTACCCGAGCCTAAACCAGCCACGGGGCATAAGGTGGCTGTTGTCGGTGGTGGTTCCGCCGGCTTATCAGCAGCCTATTACCTTGCCCTTGAGGGACATGAGGTAACCATCTTTGAGGCCAACCCACAACTCGGTGGAATGTTGAGGTATGGTATCCCGGAATATCGCCTGCCCAAAGCAATTCTAGACAAGGAGATAGCTGCTATCACCAATCTATGCCGCGAAGTTCGCTGTAACGTTTCTTTGGGTAAAGATTTTACCATTGAAAGTCTCAAGGACGAGGGTTATGAAGCCATCTTTATTGGCCTTGGTGCTCAAGCCAACCAGAGGATGAAGATTGAGGGAGAAGATTCGTCTGGCGTTCTTTCCGGAATAGGATTCCTGAAAGATTCAGCTATGGGGGAGAAGGTAGCACTAGGAGATAAGGTGGCTGTCATTGGTGGTGGTAATACCGCAATAGATGTTGCCCGAACTGCCCTGCGGCGGGGGGCAGGGGAGGTAACTATTGTTTATCGCCGGTCAAGGGATGAAATGCCAGCTAATGGTGAAGAAGTAAAACAGGCTGAGCAAGAAGGAGCCCAAATTAGATTCTTAACCGCACCGGTAAATGTCAGTTCTCAGGATGGTAAAGTCGACTCCATGGAATGCACCAGGATGGTCTTGGGAGAGCCTGACAGTTCCGGCAGACGAAGGCCAGAGCCAGTAGCTGGCTCCGAATTTACCATGAAAGTAGACACAGTAATTGCTGCTATTGGTCAAAGGCTTGAGAATCCTAATCTTGACCACGATAGTCAGGTAGAGTTCACCAAGAGAGGATTCATCAGCGTCAGTGAGGAGACAATGGAAACCTCTGTGGAGGGGGTATTCGCCGGGGGTGACTGTATTTCAGGACCAGCTACTGTGGTAGAGGCGATAGCCGCTGGACGAAGAGCCGCCACTTCTATAAACCAGTACCTCAACAGTCAGCCGGTTACACCAGAGGCAAAACCCTATAATTGCTCCAAAGGTGATTTAGAAGACATTGACCTCTCCGACTATGAGCAAGTAGAACGTATCCCCAGAGCCCAGATGCCCGCCCTTGACCCGGAGGAGCGAAAGAAGAACTTTGCCGAGATTGAACTTGGGCTTACCGAGGAAATGGCAAGGCGGGAGGTGGAACGCTGTCTCGCCTGCGGCTGCCAAGACGTATTTGAATGTAAGTTGCGCCAGCTGGCTACTGAGTATCAGGTAGACGACACTCACTATAATGGCCGTAAGCGCCATCTGCGCATAAGTGAGAACGAGCATCCATATATCCTGAGAGACTCCAACAAATGTATATTGTGTGGTCGTTGTGTCAGAATATGTGACGAGGTCCTGGGTGTCGGCGCTTTAGGCTTTACCAACCGTGGCTTTGACACTAAGGTTGAGCCCGCCCTTAGTATGCCTCTATGCAAAACAACCTGCGTCTCTTGTGGGCAGTGTGTCTCCACCTGCCCCACGGGAGCCATAACCCCTAAAACTCATTTGCCCAAGTCAGGCCCCTGGGAACTTGAGGCTGTGCCTACTGTCTGTCCTTACTGTGGTATCGGCTGTAACCTAGAGCTTGATACTATGGGGGATAAAATAGTAACGGTTACCTCCCCAGTTAATAGCCCGGTAAATAATGGTAACCTCTGCAAAAAGGGTGCCTTTAACCCTATCTCCCTTAGCAACCTAAAGCGGCTCCAAACACCTCTTATTAAACAAAATGGCGACTTAGTTGAAGCCAGTTGGGAGAAGGCGATAGCCTTAGCCAGTGAGGGGCTGAGGCAGATTAGAGACAGCAGCGGTGGAGAGAGGCTCGCTGTCCTGGCATCTCCCCAACTGACTAATGAGGAGAACTATCTAGCTCAAAAGCTGGCTCGAGCTGCCTTGTGGACTAATAATATCGGTAGCCTCAGTGTCCCAGTGCTAAGTGAAGAGCTGGCCCGGGGTCTGGGCAAGAATGCTTCCACTTGCTCTTACGATGACATTCTCAATAGTGACCTTGTCCTTGCCTTCGGTTGTGACCTCGATGAGGACTATCCCATAATCGGGCTGAAGGTCAGGCAGGCAGTAGCCAAGGGAAGCAAACTAGTTATATTTAATTCTCGACCAACAAGACTGGACCCGCTGGCTAAGGCCACTTTGAAGGTTAATCCCAAAATAAGCGCGGGACTGCTTAGAGCCATGCTGAACTACCTCATATCTTACGGTCTCGTTGATTCTGATTTTATCCGCTCCCGAATCACCGGCTTCGAAAGCCTGGCTAGGGAGATGAGAAAATATCCCTTGGAGAAGATTGCCGACACCCTCTGGGTGCGACCGGCAAAAATCATCGAAACCGTACACCTTTATCTCAGAGCTCAAAGACCGGTGATAATATTGGATGCTGATACTATCACTCCTGCCGATCTCGTCCTAATCAGCGACCTGGCATTAATCACCGGCAACATAGGGCGAAGTGGTGCTGGAATAATAGCCCTCCGCTCTGCTGGCAACGCCCAAGGATTGATTGACATGGGGGTAAACCCGAACTACCTTCCTGGGCAGCAACTAATTACTGAACCGGCTATTAGGCAGAAGTTTGAAGCGGCTTGGGGTAAGCCTATACCCACTGAGAAGGGAAGAGATGCCATCGGGATTGTACAAGGAGTAGAGAAGGGCAAGATCCAGAGCATCCTTGTTTTAGGTGGCGACGCTACCGGGAAGATAGGCAATGCCATATTTGAAGTCCCCATTTTCTCCGTGCTGGTAGATACTGTATCCCCGGAGAAACCACCTTATCCTGATGTAATTCTTCCCGGCGCCAACTTCGCTGAAAGCGAGGGGAGCTACACTAACTGCGAGCGCCGAATTCAACACCTGCATCGTGCCTTTGCACCCCTAGCTGGTAAGGAAAACTGGGAGATTATTGCGGCTCTATCCACCTCTCTAGGCTACCCCATGAATTATAAGGCAGTTTCAAGCATCGATGGTGAAATTGCCCAGCTTGTTCCTATTCTCCAGGCGGGTGAGGGTGGCGGATACTCTGAGGAAGGAACACAATGGCCATTCTTTAATAATGGCAGATTTGATTTTGAGGATGGTCTCGGCCGGCTTCGGCTTATTGAACCCGAGAATTATGAGACCCTGGAAGCCCTAACCAGCTTATCATAAAGCAAACTATATAAAGTTCTACCCATTGTAAACCCAGCTCCACAAAAAGACGTTTTCATTGAACTTTCCGTCAAATTGTGTGATAGACATTTGGTAATGGTAGCTTGTCGGGCTCATAACCCGAAGGTCGCAGGTTCGAATCCTGCCCCCGCTACCAAACATTTAGCCAGTCTGGCTATATCCTCAATGCCAAATTAGCGTTATCTGCTCATTCTAGCCGTACTGTAGCAATCTCTACAATAGACCGGTCTGCCTTCGCGAGGCTCAAATGGCACTTCGGTGTCTTTGCCACACTGGGCACATACTGCGGGGAACATTTGGCGTTGAGGCCTCGAGCTATAGCCACCATTCCCGTATCGCTCTGACTTCCTTGCCTGGCGGCACGAGGGGCAGCGCTTGGGCTCATTAGTATAGCCTTTAGTTTGGAAAAACTCTTGCTCCTCAGTGCTGAAGGTGAACTCAGCTCCACAATCGGAACACTGGAGCGACTTGTCCTGAAAGCTCATTAGATGCCCTCCTCTCTTTGAAATTTTAGTTAGAGTTCGGGCCATCCAATACCAAAGCTAATCAGGAAATAATTTAATAATGAAGTATGTAATAACCTAAACTAAAACTACCGTGTTGATTATACACTAAAGGGATTCTATTTGCAAAAACCAGCGCAAGCCTCTAGGCAGAAAACGGTTGCCACCAACCGTTTAGGATGAAGTCCGTAATATCAGGCTTGCTCCTGTAGTAGGGTGGCGATTTTGATGCCAAACTCCCGGCACTTGGGGAGCTCCTCCTCCACAATTGGGCCTCTTATCCCTTTAACCTTTATTGATAAGCCGGGAGTCACCAGTTCCAATCCGGGAACCTTTTCCTCTATTTGCTTCTCCATTTTCTTCATTGCCTTCTCGAAATCTCTGCCACCGTATGTATCAAAAACAGCCGCCACTTTTCCCTCTAAATAGATTTCCCCCAGCTTATCGATAAACTTCCTGATGCCCCTGGCGGCACCACCTATATGATTCGGAGAGCCCACTAAAATGGCATCATACTTGGCGATCTGGTCGAAGTCGACCCCCTTGGGCTTACTGAGAGTTGTTTCTATTCCTGGAACCTCTCCCATGCCCTCAACAATGGATTCGGCTACCATTTTGGTATTACCGAACAGTGACTCATAAACAATGATGACTTTAGCCAACAAAATCACCTCCCTTTGATACTTTTCAAAGGTGCAGTTCTATTATATCACCATCCGCAAGGACGTGGTTCCTTTTAGCCATTATACCATCATGTTTCCCCGAACCCCAGATGCGGGCATACCTCAGCTTAGCGGCAAAGTCCTTGTGAACGGATGCCGCAGCATCGGCTAAGGTGCTTCCCCGCTCAAGAATTATAGGGTCGGTAAGGTCTGGCTTTTGCCCCGGAGTCTTAGTGTATACCCGAATAATATCAAGCACTCGATAAATCTCACCCTTCAGCTCCTCCAGGCCGATACCCTCTTTGGCTGAAACAGCGATAGTGGGCAATTGCCCCCGGTATTTATTCTTCAGGGCTATATAGTTCTCACCGGCATTTGCCAGGTCTAGCTTATTGCCCACAATCAGTGCTTTAGCCCCACTCCCCCCAACTGCTATCTTCCTATTCTCCAGTTCGGCGAGGACAACCTCTAGCTGGGGCAGGGGAGCATCACCCAGGTCCACCACTATTACCAGCACGTCAGCCCGCCTTATCATATGGGGTAGCCACCACTCAACGGACTGTTCAGCCAGGGGTGGGGTATCAATCAATTGTATCTGTATATTCTCAAATGCCATCATCCCCGGAGTGGCAGTGTGGGTAGTAAAGGGATACTCAGCTACGGTGGGAGAGGCGTTGGTAACGGTGGAAACGAGATGAGATTTGCCACCGTTGGGCAGGCCAATTACTACCACCTGGGCTGCTCCCTCCTTATCGATAAGCATCGATGCCCTCTGGGTAGCTGCCTTCTTCTCCGATACCTGGGTTAGCTTGGCAATCTTTCTCCTCAGGTCAGCCTTGAGGTGGTCAGTCCCCTTGTGTTTGGGCATAATAGCCAGCATCTCCTCCAGAGCTGCTACCTTATCTGAGGCGTTCTTAGCCTCGCGGAATTTCTTTTCCGCCTCAAAGTAGTGTGGTGGTAGATTAGCTGGCATTGCCTATCCCAGATACTCCTTTACTTTCTTAGCCAGGCTTTTGGTCATCCCTTTGGTGGCGGCTATCTCCTCCTCAGAAGCCTCCCTGATACCCTGAACCGAACCAAACTGCTTGATTAGGGCGCGCTTACGCCCGGGTCCGATACCGGGGACAATATCAAGAGCTGAAGCGAAAGCTTCCCTTTTACGTACCTTCTTATGATAGCCTAAAGCGAAGCGATGTGCCTCATCCCTGAGACACTGTAGCAATTGAAGCCCGGGGGAACTTCGAGGCAGAATAATGGGCTCTGCCTGCTTAGGGACGAAAATCTCCTCGTTTTCCTTGGCTAGGCTGGCGGCGGGCACAGAGCCCACCCCGGATTCGCGCATCGCCGACAAAACAGCATTGAGTTGTCCCTTGCCGCCATCAACGAGGATAAGGTCAGGCAGGATTGCCCAGCTATCTGCCGCCGAAGCACCGCTGCTCCGCTTAAATCGCCGCTTGAGCACCTCGCGGAGCATGGCATAATCATCAGCCCCCGACACCGTCCTGATCTTGAAACGCCGATAGTGAGCAGGCTTCGCCCTCCCTTTCTCAAAGACGACCATACTGCCTACCGCTGCTATCCCCCGTATGTTGGAAATGTCATAGCCCTCCATACGAGAAGGAAGACAGGGTAGCTGAAGCTCCCGTTTGATTTCAGCTAACGCCGCCGCCAGTGTGGTCGGAGCAGCCATTTGTTTAATTTTGAGCTGTTCTAAGCCCTGCCGGGCATTCTCGGCAATAATGTCGACCAGTTGTTTCTTATTACCCCTACGGGGCACCTGAATATGAGCCCTGCTCCCCTTTTTGTTCTGAAGCCAGTTTTCAATGACAGCGGTGTCTTCCACCGGATGCTGGAGCAGTAATAATGGGGGTATATAGGGGCTGGAGCTGTAAAACTGCTCGATAAAGCTGGTCATAATCTGACGCGGCTCTTCAGAACGGGTGCCCCCCAAGACAAAGCTTTCCCTGCCAATCAGCCTGCCACCACGAATAAAGAAGACCTGGACATAGGCCTGGTCTCTATCACTGGCGAAGGCGATGACATCCTGCTCACCTTTTACTGTAGCGGCAATCCTCTGCCCCTCAATAACCCTGTTTATCGCCTGGATTTGGTCTCTGAGCAGGGCAGCCTGCTCAAAATCCAGAGCCTCAGCAGCCTGGTTCATCTTGCTCTCAAGCTCTTTAACGATTACCTCCTGCTTCCCTTCCAGGAAGAGGATTACCTGCTTTATTACCTCGGCGTATTCCTCCCTGCCCACGACACCGATGCAGGGACCGACACAACGGTTGATGTAATAATCGAGGCAGGGGCGGGGGTCGTTGCCGGTGATAGTCCTGGCACAGGAACGGAAGGGGAATATTCCTTTTATCACCTTTAGTGTCTGGCGCACTGACTTAGCGCTGGCAAACGGCCCAAAGTAGCGCCCCCC
>JAZGHN010000003.1:0-2428 GCA_036481135.1 Dehalococcoidales bacterium
GAAATGTTTTTAACTGCAATCCGGAGCGAGTCAGGGGCCTTGGCTACGCCTACTTCCGTGATAACTCTACGCATAGCCCGCATAACATCTATTATTTCCACACCACGGGGACACCGCTTGACACAAGCTTTACAGGTAGCACACAGCCACATATCTTCACCTTCAAGGTCAACTAAGCCCAGCTGTGCCTGATGCATTATTCGGCGAACGAGGAAACTTCTTACCAGATTCCAGGGACAGGTAGCGGTGCAAACTCCACATTGATAACATAATTTGAGGATTTCGCCACCTTCCTCTTTTATAATATCCGCTGCTTCTTTAAATGGTGTTACTACCTGCATTACAAACCTCCGCACCTTTCATTTTTTAGTCGCCTGCGCCGCAATATACCACATGCAAAACCCATGGTCAAGTGGCGTACCCCTTCTTCCTGAGGAATTTATCCGTTGCTTGACTTTTTACTCCGTATAGGCTAAATTAGATGCTTGGTAACCACGGATAACAAGATTTAGCTGAATCTGAGACTTCTTTTAAGGAGTCTCAGGTTTAATTGTGCCAGAAAGGGTGCGATGAAGGTTGCTGTTAGTGGTAAGGGAGGAGTAGGCAAGACATTATTAGTATCCCTCCTTTCCAGGATATTCGCTGAGTCTGGTTATTCTGTCCTAGCCATAGATGCTGACCCTGATGCCAATCTGGCAGCTACCCTTGGCTTTCCCCATCCTGAGAAGATAATCCCTATATCTGAGATGAAAAGCCTTATTGAAGAAAGAACAGGGGTACGACCGGGTCAAGCGGCAGCCTACTTCAAGTTAAATCCTAAAGTAGATGACCTGCCCGAAAAGTATTCCCAGGAATACAAGGGAATCAGACTAATGGTGATGGGGCAAATTAAAAAGGGGGGTGGTGGCTGTTATTGCCCGGAAAACGCTTTGTTACAAGCCCTAGTTAGCCACCTGCTCCTGGCAAGGAATGAAGTGGTCATTTTGGATATGGAGGCGGGAATAGAACATCTAGGACGGGCAACAGCCAAGGCAGTAGATAAGCTGATTGTAGTCGTAGAGCCAAGCAGACGAGCCGTGGAAACCGCCCATAGAATTGCTAAACTGGCACAAGATATAGGTTTACAAAATATCGCCGTGGTAGGAAACAAGCTCCGAAGCCAATCAGAGAGGGAATTCCTGATTTCCAGCCTCCCCGGCTTTGAAATTCTCGGCTTTATCCCCTATGACCAGGCAGTGGTAGACGCTGACCTGGACAATCTTCCCCCTGTTGACGCTAGCCAGCAGATTATCACCGAGGTTAGAAATATCCAGCAGACATTATTATCTACTATCGGGCACGGGGTGCAATAAACTCGAAAGGAGGGATGAATAAATTAGTTGCCCTTTTTGAAAAATTTGGTATCATTAGGGCAAAGAGAGACGGAAACGGCTTCATAAAGTTTAGCGGGTACACTAAATATTAAAACAAATTAAGGAGGTCTTTATGGCTTACGATGCCGTAAAAATGAAGGATTGGCAGATTGCAGAGGCGGCTGAGGCAAATATGCCAAGGCCGGAGGAGTGGCGAGAGAAACTGGGCTTGCAAAAGGATGAGATGCTTCCCTCCGGGAGGATTGCCAAGCTCGATTTCATGAAGATAATTGAACGCCTCAAGGACAAGCCGGACGGCAAGTACATTGAGGTGACGGCTATAACCCCCACCCCGCTGGGTGAGGGGAAAACTACGACCTCGATGGGTCTTATAGAAGGTATGGGCAAGCGAGGTCTTAATGTGGGCGGCTGTATCCGCCAGCCCTCAGGCGGTCCCACCATGAATATCAAGGGAACCGCTGCCGGCGGGGGCAATGCTCTAGCTATTCCCATGACTGAATTTTCTATGGGTCTTACCGGCGACATCAACGACATCATGAACGCCCACAACCTGGCGATGGTTGCCCTTACTGCCAGGATGCAGCACGAGCGCAACTACAATGATGAACAGCTGGCCAGACTCACCAAGATGCGCCGCATAGATGTTGACCCCACCCGGGTGGAGATGGGCTGGATTTTGGACTTCTGTGCCCAGAGCCTGCGCAATATCGTCATCGGGCTCGGTGGACGTATGGATGGCTTCACCATGCAGTCCAAGTTCGGCATCGCCGTCGGCTCCGAGCTAATGGCTATGTTATCCATCGTCAAAGACCTGGCTGACCTGCGGGAAAGAATGGACAAAAGTACCGTTGCCTACGATAAGGCGGGCAATCCAGTTACCACCGGTGACCTGGAAGTGGGCGGTGCCATGACTGCCTGGATGCGCAATACCATCAACCCAACCCTGATGTGCACCGTGGAGTATCAGCCGGTATTAATACACGCCGGACCATTTGCCAATATTGCCGTCGGTCAGTCCTCCATCATCGGCGACCGCATTGCATTGAAGATGTTTG
>JAZGHN010000004.1:0-9762 GCA_036481135.1 Dehalococcoidales bacterium
GCAAAGTTAGCTATGTGGACACCGAAGGCAGCAGCCGCTAAAACCAGCAGTATGCCGGCGGGTTGCTCTTTCATCACCAGTTTTATTCTACTAGAAATGTTGGCGAAAAAGAAGGAGGGGCGAAAGCACCACTAAGAATTATCTGACAAATAATCTACCCGATACTACCCCTTTAGATAGGCATCTATGTCGTTGGCGGCGCGCCTGGCTGCGCCCATAGCGCTAATAACGGTAGCGGCACCGGTAGCCATATCGCCACCGCACCAGACCCCACCCTTGCTGGTTCTGCCGGTAGTCTCATCAGTAACGATTGTACCCCACCTGGTAACCTCCAGACCCTTGGTGCTCTGGGGAATAATGGGATTAGGCCTAGTACCCAGAGCCGCTATAGCCAGGTCAACTTCAATAATGAACTCAGAGCCGGGAATAACAATAGGGCGGCGCCGTCCGCTGGCATCAGGCTCACCCAGCTCCATCTTATGGCACTCCATACCAACCAGCCAGTTCTGCTCGTTGCCGATATACCGCTTGGGATTGGTCAACAGCTTAAATTGGATGCCCTCCTCCTGGGCATTCTCCACTTCCTCACGGCGAGCTGGCATCTCCGCCTCAGAGCGCCGATAGACAATATAGACCTCCTCAGCACCAAGCCTGAGAGCGCACCTGGCAGCATCCATAGCCACATTACCACCACCAACCACAGCTACCCTCCGACCAACCTTCACCGGGGTATCATACTCAGGGAACCTATATGCCTTCATCAAATTGACCCGAGTCAAGAATTCGTTTGCCGAATAGATACCATTAAAGTTCTCGCCGGGGATATTCAAAAACATTGGTGCCCCAGCCCCAGGCCCCAGGAAAACTGCCTGGTAACCGCTATCCGGTAACTCGTCTACAGTTATGGTCTTGCCTATCACCGAGTCCAGTTTAATCTCCACCCCCAAAGAAGCGACATAATTAACCTCGGCCTGCACAACCTCCTTGGGTAGCCTGAACTCAGGGATGCCATACATCAATACCCCGCCAGCCACATGTAGTGCCTCAAAGAGGGTAACACTATGCCCCAGCTTAGCCAAATCAGCCGCCGTGGTCAGTCCTGCTGGTCCTGAGCCGACCACAGCCACCCGTTTACCAGTTGGCGCAGGCTTTGTGACTGGTGAGTCCAGTGACTCCTTATTAGCCAGCTCCCAGTCAGCTACATATCGCTCCAGACGACCGATAGCAATAGGAGCTTCTTTTTTAGCCAGAGAGCAGGTCTCTTCACACTGTGTCTCCTGAGGGCAGACTCGCCCACAGATACCGGGCAGGCTGTTCTTATCTTTAAGTATCCTTACTGCTTCAGGCATATCGCCGTCACCAACAGCCTTGATGAAGCCAGGAATATCTATCTCTACCGGGCAGCCATCAATGCAGGCATGCTTGGGACACTGGATACAACGACTGGCCTCAACTTTAGCCTGCTCAGCGGTATAACCCAAAGCGACCTCATTGAAATTGGTACGCCGTACCTCCGGGGGCTGCTTTGGCATTGGTTCCCGATTAAGATTAAGCTTAAGCTTCGCCATATATCCTTACCTTCGAGATTCTAATTAGGAGGATGTGCCGCTCTGACTCTGCCAACGCTCAAAGGAACACTTTTCTTCATCAAGGTAAATACGCTGACGGGCAAAGAGCAGGTCCCAGTCTACCTGATGGCCATCAAACTCGGGACCATCTACACAGGTAAACCTAGTCACTCCATCCACTGATACCCGACAACAACCACACATACCGGTGCCATCAACCATTATCGGATTCAGGCTGACAATGGTTTTAACCCCAAAGGGCTCTGTGGTTTTAGCGCAAAATTTCATCATAATACTTGGGCCAATAGCAATTACCCGGTCAATCTTCCCATCGCCTTCAAGCAACTCCTTCAGCGGCTCAGTTACCACCCCTTTACGAGCATAGGAGCCATCATCAGTAGTAACTATTAATTGGTCGCTGACACTACCTAGTTCATGCTCCCAAAAGAGTAAGTCCTTGCTCCGTGCTCCCATAATGGAAATGACCTTGTTACCCTTCACTTTTAACGCCTTGGCAATAGGCACTATGGTGGCAACAGCAAATCCCCCAGCGACACAAACTACAGTGCCAAATTTCTCAATCTCACTAGGTAAACCCAAGGGTCCGATAAAATTTGCAATAGAATCGCCGACTTCCAGCAAGGCTAGCCGATGGGTAGTTGTTCCCACCTCCATAAAGACCACAATAATGCTGCCCTCTTCCCTATCCCAATCGGCAATCGTTAGTGGAACACGCTCACCCCTCTCATCAATCCTGACAACAACAAACTGCCCCGGCTGAGCCTTCTTAGCCACATTAGACGCGGCAATCTTTAAAAGGTGAATGTTAGGTACCAAGTCCTGCTTAAATAATATCTCATACACTTACCTCAATCCCCCCAGATGTTTCTTAACTTTAAGCACAGAATTATAGGCTATAATTTATCATAAAATGGGGAATAATTCAACCCTTTTGTGGTTGCGTAATTGTTGTTAGGGGTATAAGATAATAAACAGCGAATCTTATTTTCGAGGTGGTGACAATGGTTATGAGACCAGTTCATGTTGGGTTTGGCAATATACTAGCCATGAATAGAGTTATTGCCATAGTTTCACCAAACTCAGCACCTACCAAACGCGCCATGCAAGAGGGGAAAAGCCAAGGGCTACTAATTGATATGACCAATGGCAGAAGGACGAAGGCCGTAATTATCACCGATAGCAGGCACATTATTTTGACTGCCCTTGCCCCAGAAACTATTGCTGGCCGGTTACAAGCAAGCCAACGAGACTCAGTGATAGAACTAGAGCAAAGCGATGAAAAAGGCGAGCTATGAGAGCCAGCCCCCGTTCAGCTTGCCGACAAAGCCATTACTCATAGTCCTCTCCGGGCCCTCGGGGGCAGGTAAAGATGCTTTGTTAACCAAGATGAAGGAGTCAGGCTATCCCCTCGAATATATTACCACTGTGACCACACGAGTTCAGCGGGCTGAAGAGAAGGATAACGTAGACTACCATTTTATCTCCACAGGAAAGTTCCAAGAGATGCTCAAAAATAATGAGTTGTTAGAATGGGCAAATGTCTATGGCAATTGGTATGGTGTGCCTAAGGAGCCGATTAAACAAGCGCTGGAGAGGGGACGGGATACAATAGTAAAGGTTGACACCCAGGGAGCAGCTACTATTAAAAAAATCATGCCTGAAGCGGTATTCATCTTCCTGATGCCCCCATCAAGGGAAGAACTCGCCACCAGGCTCAAACAGCGCCACACTGAATCACCCTCTGACTTAGCCTTACGCATAAAAACTGTTGAGGAAGAAATAAAACAGCTACCTCTATTTGATTACATAGTAGTGAACAAGCAAGATAAAATTGACCTAGCGGTATCAGATATTACGGCAATTATCGCTGCAGAAAAATGCCGGGTAAATCCAAGGAGGATTACTCTATAGGCATCAGAATATAGGTAGTTGACAACTGGTGGGCAGATGAGTAAAATCCCACGCTGTGGTAATAAATAAACTTGACCGCCTTCTACATCGATACCATTATCATGTTTAGGAAGCGCCGAGGAAAAACAGAGCTTATTGAGGAAGTACCTACGAGCAGGCCAGGTGACAGGGTGCTACGGAGGCAAAGAAGGCCCCGAGGAATACTTCACACCATCTCCCAAAGTGTTTCAAAGTGGTTCAAGGGCACAGCTAGTAAATAGCCGGGGATGAGATAAATGTATATCATCATAGCAGGTGCCGGAGTAATAGGTTTCCACATAGCCTCCTTGCTAGCCGAGGAGAAGCATGAGGTAGCGGTAGTGGAACAATCTGAGGAGGCAATAGAGGCCGTCCGCAGCCAACTTGATGTCACCACTGTTCTCGGGAATGCGGTAACGCCCAAGGTTCTGAAAGAGGTAGAGGCTCATCGTGCCGATTTAATCATTGCTGCCACCAACAGCGATGAAACCAATATGGTTATCTGCTTTATCGCTAAGGAGCTAGGGGCAAAGATGACGGTAGCCAGAGTCCGTAACCCTCAATATTCAGGATACTTTATTGGCGCTGCTAAGTCTCCCACCACTCCCCGGAAGGTGATTAGACCCAAAACCTTGGGGGTAGACCTCTTCGTCAATCCGGCGACCGAAGCCGCCAAGGAAATAACAAACATACTGTTTAGTTTTTACCCCACCCCGGTGGAGAACTTCGCCAACGGTCTTGTTCAGATAAGAGAGTTCCGGGCAGAAAAGGGGGCAATAGTAGATAAACCGATAAGCGACATTGCTTTCCCTAAACCGTGTGTCGTTGCCGCCATTCTCCGTGCCGAGGGAATCATTATACCCAGTGCTGATGAAGTAATAAAGCAAGGTGACCACATTTACCTAGTTGCCTCCCGAGAGTTTATGGATGAATTAGGGGAGATGTTTGCTCATCCACAACGCCCGGCTAAGAGCGTGGTTATCCTTGGAGGAGGGCGCGTCGGCTGCCTCATCGCCGAGGAATTAAAAGGACGCGGGATTTCCATTAAAATTATCGAGAGGAATGCAACTCATGCCCAGGAGATAGCCGCCAGACTGGAAGGAACGGTAGTGGTGCATGGTGATGGCACTGACCGTGATTTCCTTATTGAGCAGGGAGTTCCCCTAGCCGATGCCTTTGTCGCTAGCACCGAAAGTGACGAACTCAATATCCTCGCCGGATTATTAGCTAAGAATCTGGGGGTGCCCCGAAATTTAGTGCTGGTTACTAAGCCGGCAAATATCCCTCTGGCCGAGGCAGTCGGGGTTGACGTAGCCGCCTCAGCCCCATTGCTAACAGCTCGTAAAATCGCCCACTTTGTCCTTCATGGCGGGGCAATTTCTGTAGCTTTGCTCGGGGGTGAACAGATACAAGCTATCGAATTTGTCACCAGCCCGACAGCACCGATAGCCAAACAAAAGTCTGTGGGGGCGGGCTTACCGAAGGAGGCGATAGCAGGGGCTATTATTCATAACAGTACCGTCATTATTCCACCGGATGATAGCGTGGTACAACCGGGTGACCATGTTATTATAATATCCCCCCTCGCCATTACCCCCTCGGTGGAAAAGCTTTTCATGTGAAAAGTAGATAATGAGAATAAAAGTTGTTCTCCACTACCTAGGACTGTTAATAACAGGCCTAGGACTTTCTATGCTCTTCCCCTTAGGCTTAAGCCTTTACTATAACGAGCCTGATTTCTCAGCCTTTGCCATCTCCGCAGGCATTAGCGTAGGTTCAGGTTTGCTCCTTTGGCGTTTAACCCCGGGCGGCGAGGGGAGGATGAGTCGACGGGAAGCAATAATGCTAGTGGCTGGAGCATGGGTATTAGCCTCAGCCTTTGGCGCCATACCCTATGAACTAGCCGGGACCTTCCACAGCTATCTTGACGCCTATTTCGAGGCCATGTCAGGCTACACCACTACTGGAGCCACAGTGCTCACCTCTATCGAAAGCCAGCCCCACGGCATCCTTCTGTGGCGCAATCTCACCCAGTGGCTCGGGGGAATGGGGATAATAACACTGTTTGTAGCTTTATTCCCTATATTGGGCATGGGAGCAGCCTATCTGGTCGAAGCTGAGATGCCAGGACCCCAAGCCGAGAGGCTAACAGCCCGTATCCGAGATACGGTAAAGGCTTTATGGACGATGTATCTTGGCTTCTCAGGGCTAGAATTTGTCTTGCTCTGGCAGGTAGGAGGAATGCCTCCGTTTGATGCCCTAATAGTTACCCTAGGCACCATGCCTACTGGAGGCTTCACCGCCACAACTTTGAGCATCGGTGCCTATAACAGTGTAATCATTGAGGGCATCGTTATCGCCTTCATGGTGCTTGCTGGCATAAACTTTGGGCTATATTACTTTCTTTTCCGCAAGCGCCAACCTGGGCGCCTGTTCGGCAACCCTGAATTCCGCCTCTACATCGGCATTCTCACCGCCTCTTCTATTCTCATCGCGGTGAACCTGATGAGGAGTATGGGATTATCTATTGGAGAGGCCTTCAGATACAGCGGCTTTCAAGCTGTATCCATTATGACCACCACTGGCTTCAGCACCGCCGATTTTAACCTCTGGCCAACATTCGCCAAATCAGCTTTACTGGTCCTGATGATAATCGGGGCTTCAGCAGGTTCAACAGGGGGAGCATTAAAGGTTACCCGCCTTTTGGTGTTGATGAAGTATATCCACCGCCGCATGATGCTTGCCTTTAACCCTAAAGCAGTCATCCCAATAAAAGTAGGAGGCAACGCATTATCAGAAAAAATCGCCTCCGGTATTATTGGTACCGCTATTTTATATTTTGTCGTCCTTATTGCTGGTTTCCTGGCAATGAGTGCCTTGGGGCTAGACCATCTTACCGCCTTATCTTCCGTGTTTGCCACCGTAGGGAATGTCGGCCCTGGCCTGGCTCTGGTAGGACCGGGAGCGAATTATGCCTTAATTCCGGCCGGTGGTAAGGTTATTCTTATAGGATGTATGCTGGCTGGCCGCCTCGAGCTATTAACCATATTGGTGCTGTTTAGCCCCTCGTTTTGGAAGTGGCGCTAATGAATCGGAAGCGGTAAAATAATACACCAAAAATGTTGTTGACTTGTTGACAAGAAGAGTTATAATTAGCCCGTGCTCAATAACAACCAAAAGCAAAAAGCAACGCAGTTTTACCGAATCTTAGTACCGGTAACCGGTACCAAAGCCGCTGAGGAGGCGATTAAGCTCGCCTGCCGGCTGGCTAAACAAGATAAGAGCGAAGTCTACGCCGTTTATATCATCACTATGGCACGCGAGCTACCGCTAGATGCCGTAATTGAACCCGAAATTCAGAAAGCCGAAGACATTCTAGGCCATATTGAGCATGTCGCTAAAGAACAGCACTGCCGGATAGATACTGATGTGCTTCAAGCCCGTGAAGCAGGACCAGCCATTATTGATGAAGCAATAGAACGAAAGGTTGACCTGATCATAATGGGTGTTGTCTACAAGAGACGCTTTGGCGAGTTTAGCCTGGGTGAAGTGGTGCCTTATGTGTTAAAAAATGCTACCTGTCGTGTTATACTATATCATCAATACCTCACCTTAACTGAGGATAGCCTATGAAAATAGTTATTATGGGTTGCAGCCGAGTCGGAGGTCGACTGGCTGGGCTATTAGATGCTGATGGACATTCAGTTACCATCCTAGATACCGATGCCTACAGTTTCCGCTGGCTACCGCCCACCTTCAAAGGCACTGCTCTAGTAGGCAATGGCCTTGATCAAGAGGTACTTAAACAGGCAGGGATAGAGGAAGTCGATGTCTTCGTCGCCGTAACCCAGGGGGATAATCGCAATGTTATGGCAGCCCAGGTTGCCAAGCATATTTTCAATGTACCTAAGGTGGTCTGCCGCATTTACGACCCTCTGCGGGAGGAATTGTATAGCACCTTGGGACTAGAGACCCTCAGCTCAACCACAATATTTGCCCAGATGCTGAAGGAAAAGGTAGAAAGCTGATAAAGGAAAGATGTACATCATAGTCATTGGTGGTGGTAGGGTAGGTTATTATCTAACTAAAGCCCTGTTAAACGAAGGCCACGAAGTAACTATTGTGGAAAAGAATACCGCCTTCTGCCAAATCATAAACGATGAACTGGGCGGCATTTGTGTTCATGGTGATGGTTGCGAAGTAGCCACTTTAGCAGAAATAGGCACCAGCCGGGCTGGCATGCTCATTGCCGTGACCGGTGATGATGAAGACAATTTAGTTGCCTGTCAGGTAGCCAAGCACAAATTTAATGTTGCCCGCACTATAGCCCGCATTAGAAACCCTCAAAATGAAACCGTCTTTAAGAAACTAGGTATTGATGTTACCGTAAGCAGCACTAATGTTATCCTCGAACACATAGAAGAGGAGGTGCTAGTACAACCCTTAACCCATCTATTAACCATTAGAGAGACGGGGCTGGAAATTGTAGAAGTAAAAATCCCCCCTGACTCAACTACAATAGGCAAACCACTAAAGGAGCTCTCGTTACCAGAGGGAAGCAGGCTGGCACTAATCATCTCTAAGGAACGTAAGCCCCGTATACCCACATCTGATACTATTCTTCGTGATGGAGACCGGGTAATAGCTACTACCACCCCGGAATCAGAAGAAGCACTACGAGCTACCCTGAGAGGCGCTTAAGGTGATAGCCTTCTCTTTGTGATTAAAGGAAAGAAACAACAAATGGGAAAAGAATACCAGAAAGGATACCGGGCAGGTAAAAGAAGCAAAGAACATGAGAAATCCCCTCTGAGACGGGTTCATAGATGGGGAAGCCAAGAAGCTATCTAAAACCCGTCCACTTCATTAGCCTCATAGTATAGTGAAACCTTGGCTAATCAACGAATCTGATGAGCCTGGTTAGTCCTCCCCCCCGCCACGGCGACCAATAACGCCACAGGCGATAGAGGATAAAAGTAAAATTATGCTCGCCGCAAACCAGAATGTCCAGGTAAGATCTGAAGACAGTTCGGGGATTGCTACCCCTCCTAGGAGAATACCACCAAACACCGCAGATATCCCACCAAGGATGCCAAAGACCAAAGCTGCTGTTAGCATTAGTAGAGACCTCCTTCTTACTTATTGGCTAAGCAGTTCAGGACATGCCCTAGCTTTATTTCACCCCGTAGTTCCTATATAATCTCACTATAGGGAATAATAACACGTAGTTGGCAGATAATCCATACCCTCACCCTAAAATAAAAAGGATTCGTCTGAAGCGATGGCCAGCCGAGAGCAAGAGATAGGGAATTTACTTCGCCAGAAAGGGCTGACCCTGGGAGCAGTTGAATCAGCCACTGGAGGACTAATATCCCACCTGATAACCAGCGTCCCCGGTAGCTCAGACTACTATAAGGGGTCGATTACTGCCTATAGCAATGAGGTCAAGAGCAAAGTGGTGGGGGTGAAGAAAGAGACCATCGACAGATATGGTGTGGTTAGCTCTCAGGTGGCTGAGGAGATGGCACAGGGTGGCAGAAAAGTATTAGCCGCCGACATATGTTTGGCTGACACTGGCATTGCCGGCCCCAGCGGTGCCACGCCGGGAAAACCGGTGGGGCTATTTTACCTCGGACTATCCCATAAAGCCGGAACCTTCAGTCAGAAACACAACCTCCAGGGGAACCGAAAGCAAAACAAACTAGAGGCTGCCAATGCCGCCTTAGACTGGCTAAGAGAATACCTGATAAGCCCAGAAGGCTGACAAAAGATAACTTACATAATTGCCAATATTTACCTACCAATGCTATACTTGACAAACTAAAAATGACAGGGGAGATTCAATGAAAAGGGCTGACGGACGTGCCTGGGACGAGCTGCGACCGATAAAAATAACCCCCGGCTTCCAGAGCTTTGCTGAGGGCTCGGCACTGATAGAACTGGGGAAGACCCAAGTGCTGTGTTCGGTCAGTTCCAATGACAGGGTGCCAAACTTCCTTAAAGGTGGGGGTAGTGGCTGGGTTACCGCCGAATATGCCATGCTACCCCGCTCCACTGTCAGCCGCACCCCACGCGATTCAGCAGGTAAGGTCGCTGGCAGAAACCAGGAAATACAGCGCCTCATCGGGCGCTCGCTACGAGCGATAACCGAACTGGCCGCACTGGGAGAAAGAACCCTGATTGTAGATTGTGATGTGATTCAAGCTGATGGCGGCACCAGAACCGCTGCCATTACTGGTTCCTA
>JAZGHN010000005.1:0-6577 GCA_036481135.1 Dehalococcoidales bacterium
AAGTCAGCTGTCTCGCCTAAAAGGCGCCCCTTAGGCAACGCTATCTTTATTGACATTCCCCTTCCTCAATAGCGCCAGAACCTCATCAGCAGTTTGCGCCTCAAACCTTCTCTGCTTGGTTTGGTCAGTCAAAACAAACAAGGGTGCTTTGCTACGAATGTTAAGCCTCCACTCAAACTCGGCTGGCTCCTTAGCCTCCAGCTTAAATTCAGCTACATAGCCGGCTTCGTGGAGGCGACTGACCATATCAAAGCCTTGTTTTATCGCTTTTGGTTCAGCGTCGATCAGGACTCCTTGAGCCAGAGGCTTAGCCAAAGTTGCTGGTTTTACCAAGTTCATCAAGTGGTCGAAGTAGAGGGCAAAACCTGAGGCAGGGATATTCTTGCCACCCATCAAAGGAATAAGAGCATCGTATCTACCTCCACCGCCTATTATCCTCTTAGCCTTAGACAGCTGGAAAATCACCCCGGTATAGTATTCAAAGCCCCTCCCTGAAGCCAGGTCAATCTGGTAATTATGCCCTAAAGACTCAAGAAGGTCGGCAATGCTTATGAAATTGTCAAGGGAAGGTTTAAGCTCAGGCATGCTCTGGGTGAATAGCAGCTTGAAGTTCTTTAGAAATCCGGATGATTTCCCTTTCAAGTCCAGCAACAAAGACAAAGCCTTGTCAAGCTCGGGTTTCCCCGATTTTATTCCGGCCAGAACCCCTACACCCCCGTCCAAAATTTGGTCAAATATCTTAGCTTGTTCTTCAGGACTTAGCCCCAGCTTGAGGAGTAAACCCCTGATTAAGCCCATATGGGATAGCTTCAACACCACATCTTCCACCCCCACCCTTTTCAAAACCTCTAAAGCCAGTAATACCAATTCTACATCGGCGAGGGGAGAGCCTGCCCCTATAAGCTCAACCCCACCCTGCCACCTCTCCCTGGTCTCCTTCCCCGTCTCCTCAAAGATAAAGAGATTAGTTACATAGAAGAGCTTAGCCAATCCCTTGCCTTCCATGCTATCGATATAAAGCCTGGCCACGGGGATAGTGCCGTCGGGTCTCAATACCACCCTCTCCCCACTCCAGCCATCCCAGTCAAGGAAGGAATATACTTTACCTAGCATACTGGGAGTAAGTGTGCCGGTTGAGGTGAATAGGTGCAGATACTCAAGGGTTGGTGTCTTAATCTCCCCATAGCCCCATTTAAGGCAGCAGTCCCTAAATGCTCCCTCAATAAAGCGGAACCTTCTCATCTCCTCAGGGGATAAATCTCGAGTCCCCTTACACCGTTGAAGTCCCATGCTGTGCCTTTCTTAAGACCGTTTTGAAATGCTAAGGATGTTTTTATTAACAGTTCGAAAATTCTACACCAATTTGCCTAGCTATTCAACTGAGATTATCGACTTCCCCCTGAGCCTGACTCAATTTGTAATTAATTCCTAAACAATATATAATTTATTCGTTGCAGAGCTTATAGAGGATTGATTATGCCAAAAATCATTCGCCTTATATTACTAGTAGGCTTGTTAATTGTTGCCTTCACAGCTGTTAAGGCCCAGGCGGCTGAGCCAAGGATTGATGTGCTTCATGCCGAGGGAACCATTAACCCTGTCCTTGCCAATTATATCGAGCGTGGGATCGACCAGGCTGAGGAAGATAATGCCGTAGCTTGCATTATTCAGATGGATACACCCGGTGGTTTGGATACCGCTATGCGTGACATTGTTAAGGACATCGTCAACGCTGAAGTTCCGGTAGTGGTGTATGTCTCTCCCTCTGGGGCACGAGCTGCTTCCGCCGGGGTATTTATTACCATGGCTGCTCATGTAGCGGCAATGGCGCCAAATACCGCTATTGGTGCTGCCCATCCGGTAGCCATAGGCACTGAGGGCGAGGCTCAAATGTCAGAAGAGATGGCGGAAAAGGTGGTCAATGATGCCGCTGCTTATATCAGAAGCATTGCTGAAGCCCATGGGCGCAATATGGAATGGGCAGAAAAGGCGGTTAGAGAGAGTGTTTCAGCCACCGAACAAGAGGCTCTGGAGCTTAACGTCATCGATACCATCGCTCCTGACCTTGACAGCCTAGTCTCCCAATTGGATGGTTGGCAGGTAGCTATGCTTGACGGTAGCGTGGTCACCCTACGCACCCAGGGAGTCACAATTAACCACATCAAGATGAGCGCATCAGAGAGCTTCATCTATACTATCAGCAACCCGAATATTGCCGTTATTCTGCTAAGTCTGGCTATGCTCGGCATAACGGTGGAGATATTTAACCCTGGGCTTATTTTCCCAGGTGTATTCGGTGGCATCTCCGCATTTTTAGCTGCCTACTCATTGGGCTTCTTGCCCATAAACTATGCCGGTATTGCCCTTATCGGGCTAGCCGCCGGGCTGCTTATCGCTGAGGTATATACCCCCGGTTTTGGTTTGCTTGCCACTGGGGGCATAATAGCATTTGTATTTGGTAATTTAATTCTATTTAGTGGGAGGCCAACATTGTTTCAACCAGATTTGCCAGTGATTATTGGAATCGCCGTTGGCGTTGGTAGCGCCCTTGCCTTTATAATCTATCATACCCTTCGCGCCCACCGCCGACAACCAACAACAGGTAGGGAGGAGCTAGTAGGGAAGAAGGCTGTAGTTAAGGCAGCCCTTGAACCTAAAGGAACAGTCCTCCATGAGGGCGAACTTTGGACAGCAGTATTAGACGAGGGCCGGGCCGAACCCGGGGAGGAGGTAACTATAACCAAGTTTGACAGCTTGAAACTATATGTAACTAAAAAACAGTAAAGGAGGTAACTAAATGCAGCTAGCTGTTATCATTATCCCTATTGTTATAGCCTGCGCTATAATTCTTCCGGCAGCAATTAAAATTCTCAGGGAATACGAGCGCGGGGTTGTTTTCCGCTTTGGACGATTAATTGGCGCCAAAGGTCCCGGTTTATTTATTATCATCCCCTTCGTCGACAGGATGGTAAAGGTAGACCTCCGAGTGATAACCATGGATGTTCCCCATCAGGAGGTAATTACCAAGGATAATGTTACCGTCAGGGTAAATGCCGTGGTATATTTCAGAGTGGTTAACCCTGAGAGCGCAGTAGTCAAGGTCTTAGACCACATCAGAGCCACCTCTCAGATATCTCAGACGACGTTGCGGAATGTCTTGGGGCAGTCTGAACTGGATGAGCTATTGACCCAAAGGGAAAAGCTTAATCAGATGCTTCAGAAGATAATTGATGAGCACACTGACCCCTGGGGAGTGAAGGTTGCCACTGTAGAGATTAAGGAGGTTGAGCTTGCTGAACAGATGAAGCGTATGATGGCGGCTCAGGCTGAGGCAGAGAGGGAGAGACGAGCTAAAATCATCCACGCTGAGGGTGAGCTCCAGGCATCAGAGAAGCTGGCTAAAGCTGGGGAGATTATCGGTAGAGAGCCAACCACCTTGCAACTTCGCTATCTATCCACACTCACTGAGATAGCTTCAGAGAGAAATAGTACTATAATCTTCCCCCTGCCCATAAACATTTTCGAAGCCTTTACCCGCTCAGGTGGTGATAGGCGCCTAGAAGAAAAGACTGGCAAGTAACCGAAAAAAGGAAGGGTCGGCACAAGCAAATCCAGAGCCTGCATCGAGTACAGGCTCTGGAGAGCGCTTTATCTTAGTCATGCAGGGTGACATCACCGGCTATAACTTTGGTTAGGCTCCCATCTGAGTGACGCAACAGGAGACTGCCATCTCTGGCTACCGACTCAGCGACGCCTTTATAGGTGATGTTCCCTGAGTTTACCCGGACCTTTCTGCCCAGAGTCACCAGGCTATCTCGCCATTCTTCGTATATAGACCTCCCAGCCTGTAAAGCCAGATATAACCTCTCAACTTCAATTAATAAGCATCGGGTCAGGCTTAACAGCGATATATCTTTTGCCAGTTCGTCTGAGAGACTGGTAGCGGATGATGAGATGTCAGGAAAATCGGAAATCCTGAGGTTAACGTTTGCCCCAATACCCATAATAGCGTAGGCTACTTTTTCTCGCCGCACATCACTTTCAATCAGAATCCCGCATACCTTTTTGCCATTAACCAATACATCGTTAGGCCATTTAACCTGCGACCTCAAGTCGGTAACTGTCTCAATACTACGAACCACAGCCAGCGAAGCCAGCATGATAAGGGAAGGCAAATAAACCAGGCTAGGGTAGAAAATGATAGACAGGGCAAGGCTTCCCTCAGGTGATAGCCAGACACGCCTCATCCGTCCCCTTCCCCCGGTTTGCTCGCCGGCAATGACTACCGTTCCCTCTGCTGCCCCCAGTCGAGCCTCTCGCTTCGCCACCTCCATGGTCGAAGCTAGTCTGGGATGATAGATAACCCTCTGCCCAATGAAACGAGTCTCTAGATTATTGGTAATAGAAGCCGGCGATAAACTGTCTTCTCTCATTCCTGTGTTATCCTACCATTAAGCCTATCTTGACACAAAAATAACTTCAGGGCATAATATAGGCTGGTTAAGCGGGTGTAACTCAGCGGAAGAGTGCTTGCTTCCCAAGCAAGGAGCCGTGGGTTCGAATCCCATCACCCGCTCCACAAAGTTTCACTTATATCGCTTATGCCAGCCCCTGCTTAAAATGCCATGGAAAACTGTTCCTGATTGGTGAAAGACCATATCGCCAGAAGGGTCGCAATTACCCCAAATACTGCCAGCACGGCAACATTATTCCACAGCGACATGGTATGTCCAAACAGGGTGATGCCAAAAGGCGATTCCGGTGATGCTCCTAGTATTACCTGGCGGATTGGGGTAATGCCATAGGTAGCTGGATTAATCTTCATTAAGACGTTCATCCAGCCAGGAAGTCCCCGCAGTGGAAAGAATGCCCCAGACAGGAACACCATAGGAAACATCAGCATCTGCGTCACGGCATAAAATGCTTCTATGGTTCTGATGCGTGTAGCCATTAGGACGCCGAATGAGCCCATGGAAGCAGCAAGCAGGAACATTAACGGTAACACCATCAGCACCGTTTGTACGGAGAGAGAAACACCAACTAGAGGAGCGAAGGAGAGGATAAGGCTCCCCTGAAGCAGGGCTATGGTGGCTGCCCCCAGTGTTTTCCCCACGGCTACTGAGGCACGGCTGATTGGCGCCACCAATACCTCCTTCAGGAAGCCAAACTCCCGGTCCCAGACTACAGATACCCCACCCATAAATGAGCCAATAAGTACTGCCATCCCAATAACGCCAGGAAACATGAACTGAGTAAAATCGGTTCCACTACCAACGGGCATCATGCTGGCGCTAAGACCACGGGCAAAGACAAACAGAAACAGGAAGGGCATAGCCAAAGAACCAACCATGCGTATCTTATCATGCCAGAACCGAATTAGATCACGATACCATATAGTGTACACTCCACGCAGATTGTTCATTTCCCTCTCCTAGTGTCGCATGCGGTGTCCGCTAGCTTTTCCCTCCCGTATTTCCCGCCCGGTGAGCTTAAGAAAGACATCGTCTAAGCTCGGGCGGCGCAGGCTGACACTCAGTATTTTGGTGCCGAATTCCCTGATGAAGGCAGGTAGAAATTCCTCTCCATTGGCTATCTCAAGGGTAAGCCCATCACTATCATGTCTAGCCTCGATTTGATAGCGAAGCCTAATCTCTTCAGCAGCTCTATCATCATCGCCAGTTTTCACCGAGATAATGTCCTTACCCACCATCTTCTTGAGCTGTTCCGGGGTATCCATAGCGATGAGCTTGCCATAGTTAATGACAGCAATACGGTCTGCTTTATCAGCCTCATCCATATAGTGAGTAGTCAGGAAAATAGTAATCCCCTCACACTGCTGCAGCTCAAGCATGTATTCCCATATGCGAGTGCGTGTTTGTGGGTCTAGCCCCAATGTGGGCTCATCAAGGAACAGCACCTTGGGGTAGTGCAGTAGCCCTCTTGCTAGCTCCAGGCGGCGTTTCATGCCTCCAGAATAGGTACGCACCTCGTCCCGGCGCTTGTCCCAGAGTTCCATCATCTTGAGAACCTGCTCGATCCGCTGCTCACGAACTGAGGCAGGCACATGATACACCATGACATGAAAACGCATGTTCTGTAGTGCGCTGAGCCGCTCATCGAGACTACGGTCTTGAAAGACTAGCCCGATTGACTGTCGTACCTGGCTCTGCTGGCGCACTACATCGAAGCCATCAACAGTAGCTCGCCCTGATGTTGGTTTAGCTAGAGTACACAGGATATTCATGATAGTAGTCTTCCCCGCCCCATTGGGACCCAAGAAGCCGAAGATTTCCCCTGGCGCCACAGTAAAACTAATGTTATCCACTGCGACAAATCTACCAAATTTTTTGACCAGGTTTTCCACTTTGATGATATGGTTCATCAGACTCCTCTTAAAGAATAAATACTGCCAAGTGGTAGTCACTAGTAGCTGATATGTAGGCTCGCCTACATTTGTTTCCCCACCAGACACGAAACCCCTACTATTCTAGCATTTTAGCTCATTGTTTAGAAGCAGGATTGCAGACTATCGCTAATCCCTGCGGACGAGGGCAGGCCTAAATATATTGATAGTCCC
>JAZGHN010000006.1:0-11385 GCA_036481135.1 Dehalococcoidales bacterium
CCCCTTGGTCACATCCTCCCTCTCGATGGGTCTAACCACCACCCGGTCAGCCAATGGCTGAAGCTTAATCGCCATTCCAATCCTCCTTGTCAATATTAATTAGCACTCTCCTCCCGAGACTGCTAACCGTTATATAATAACTCAGATAGCCACAGCTCGCAACTCAATAAATGGCTATTTACAGCCGATGCCAGTAACTGAGAGGGATTACGATGGCTAAATTAGCCTATTATTCTCTATAAAATGCCCTTTTTACCCTATATTTCCCTATTTTTGACCTCTAAAACAATCTCATTTTGACATCCTACACGATTTAGTGTAGAATGTAGCCGTGAACAAGCCGGGTAAAGCGAGCAGACGAGAGTGGGACAACAAGCGCATCCAAGCCTTAAGACACCATCTAGACCTGACCCAGTGTGAGCTAGCAACCAAACTAGGCACCCGCCAACAAACGATAAGTGAGTGGGAAACAGGGATGTATAAACCCCGTGGCGCCTCGGCTACCCTTCTCTCCATTATTGCTGAACAAGCCCAATTTGAATATACGGCTACCCCCTTCAAGAAAACACCAAAAAAGGCTTGACAAAATACACGGAAGCGTGTATAATGCTGATATCTTGTATAGCGCGGTCAGTCCAGCGGCAACAAGGACTGATTCACATTTACCACACTTTATGCGCTCAAGGCAGGTGCGGCTGCTGTCCCTTAAGTCATCTTGAGACCGGGGACCACATCCAGGTCTAATCCATCCACCTTACCAGCTTGGAAGCGATAGCAGCCACAGGCAGCAATCATAGCTGCGTTGTCGGTACATAGTATAGGCTCAGGAATCAGCACCGGAAGAGGTGAACTCTGCGCCAGCCAGTTTCGCAACAGTCCATTCGATGCTACCCCACCGGCCAGTAAAATCTGCTTTACCCCGTGTTCCCTAGCCACCGCCACCGTTTTGGTGACCAAGACCTCAACCACCGCCTCCTGAAAGCTGGCGGCAGCATCAGCCTGGGATGAAATTCTACCCCCCTCCACCAATCGCAACAGGGCCGTCTTGACACCGCTGAAGCTGAAGTCATGAGTACCCTTCAGCCAGGCACGGGGTAGCTCAACAGAAGCTGCCCCCTTTTTAGCTGCCTGCTCGATGGCAGGACCGCCGGGGTAGCCCAAGTCCAGTATCCTCGCCGCTTTATCAAAGGCTTCGCCAGAAGCGTCATCCCGTGTCCGCCCCACTACCACATAATCCCCATGCCCTCTCATTAATACTAAATCGCTATGCCCTCCAGAAACAATAAGGCATACTAGAGGAAAGAGAGGCACAACATCGCTATGGCGGTTATTCAACCAGTTAGCATAGATATGGCCCTCCAGGTGGTTAACCCCGGTAATAGGTAAGCCACGAGCTAAAGCAATCGCCTTAGCCACATTCACCCCTACCAGCAGCGAGCCAGCCAGACCGGGACCAATAGTGACAGCAATGCCATCCAAATCATCCCAGTCGACCTCGGCCTCAGCCATCGCCTGCTCCACAATGGGGATAATGGCGAGAATGTGCTGCCTAGAGGCTACTTCAGGGACAATCCCCCCATAGCGGGCATGGATTTCTACCTGCGAGGCAATCTGATTGGACAGAATGCTGACCCCGTCCTCTACCACTGCGGCGGCAGTTTCATCACAAGAGGTCTCAATACCCAAGACTTTCATATACAGGATTATAGCATAGTCAGTGGAGGGCAAAACAACATAGAGAGTACCCCAATCTTTTGACACCTCTAATAGCCAATGCTATGATGATTTAAGAGAAACTAATGAGGGGGTTCTGAATCTATAGTTAACAGTGGGGTGATGATATATGGATGGCACTGAAACGCTATATCTAGCACTTTTTATTGTTTGTCTGCTCCTCTCGGCCTTCTTTTCCAGCTCGGAAACAGCATTCACTTCCTTGCAGAGGGTAAGGGTGGAGCACATGGTGAACACCAAGGTACCCGGGGCAGAACGGGTCGCCAACATGATGAAACGACCGGAGAGATTGCTATCCACCATCCTGACGGGCAACAATCTAGTCAACACTGCTGCCGCCGCCTTGGGTACTGCTTTGGCTGTCTCTGTATGGAAGGAGTGGGGTATCCTCATTGCCACTATCGGGGTAGCCATCCTGCTACTGGTATTGTGTGAAGCCACTCCCAAAATCATCGCTGCCCACAATGCTGAGCGGCTATCGTTAAAACTGGCGCGACCTATAGAGGTAGCATCTAAGGTATTTACCCCCACTGTGCTAGCACTAAGCACGGTTACCTCCAGATTCAGCAAGCTGGCTGGAGGAGAACCGCTGTCTCGATCTCTGGTCAGTGAGGAAGAGATCCGCACCATGATATCAGTGGGGCATAAGGAGGGGACAGTAGAGGAGGATGAGGCTGAGATGTTGCACAAGGTTTTTGAATTTGGTGACCGACCAGTTCGTGAGGTTATGGTACCCCGCCCTGAGGTGGTATCCATAGAGCAAGGCTCAACAGTAGCAGATTTCCTCACTCTCTATACCGAGTCCCCCATCTCCCGCTTCCCGATGTATCAGGAGAATATGGATAACGTGGTCGGCATCCTCTCCATAAAGGATGTGCTTATGGGCCTGGCTAAGGGTACTATCGATAACCAGAGTACCATTGATGACCTCGCCCGCCCAGCCTACTTTACCCCGGAGACCAAGCATATTAACGAACTCTTTGCCGAGATGCGGGATAAAAACTACCGAATGGCAGTGGTGGTAGATGAATACGGTGGCACTGCTGGCATTGTCAGTCTCAGCCGACTGGTTGAGGAGATTGTGGGCGAAGTGGGTGATGAGCTAGCTGAAGTAGAGAAGGAATATGAAGCAATCAATGAGTACACCTTCCAGATTGATGGCAGCATGCGCATTGAAGAGGCTAACGAAGAGATGGAGCTGGAGTTGCCTGAGGGCGACTACGAAACTGTGGCTGGCTTCGTCCTTGAACTGTTGGGACATATACCCAGACGAGGCGAACAGCTAAGATATAAAGGCTTAAAGATAGTGATAACCAAGATGCGAGGGCTAAAAATAGAAGAAATTCTACTGACCAAGGAAAAGAAGAAACAGGATGTACCGCCTGCGGGTTAAGTTCAAACGAGGAGAAGAGATTAAATTCATATCCCACCTTGATTTGATACGCCTATGGCAAAGAGCATTTCACCGCGCCTTGATACCTCTAGCCTATTCGGAAGGATTTAGCCCCCACCCTCGAATATCACTAGCGGCGCCTCTACCCTTGAAGGTAACCAGCGAAGCTGAGCTGATGGATATCTCTACCACCAAATTGGTCTCACCACACTTCTTCATTGGAGCGATGAGTCAGCAATTGCCGCCGGGCATTGAAATACTGCAAGCGCACCAAATAGCTCCAAATCAGCCCTCGTTGCAATCGCAGGTTCGCTATGCCGAATACAAGGTTGAGGTGGAGACGGAAAAGAAGCCCGAGGAGATAGAATCAGCTATCACCAAGCTGCTGGCAACAAAGCACCTGCCATGGCAACACCAAAGAGATACCGGTCCCCGAAGCTATGACCTGAGGACTCTAATTGATGACCTATGGCTTATTGGCTGCCACCGTTCCCACTGTACTATAGGGATGAGGTTGCGTTGTGATACCAGCGGTTCAGGAAGACCAGAGCAGGTTGCCCTAGCCCTGGGTTTTGCTCACCATCCCCATTCGATACATCGCACCAAACTCATCTTAGAAACGAGTTAACAGCATAAAATGGTGAACAACGAGAGGTATCAAGAGACGCTGGAGCAACGGGTGCTGCGCTTCATCCAGGAAGAGCAGTTAGTATCAAGCCCGTCCTCCCTTCTGGTAGCAGTATCCGGTGGCCCAGATTCAGTGTGCCTGCTCCATGTCCTAGTCAAACTCAGGGAGGAGCTGGGGATAACCCTACACGTGGCTCATCTCGACCATAAACTGCGAGGGGCTGAGTCTGAGGCTGATGCCCGGTATGTCTCCGAGCTAGCCCAGCGCCTCGGTATCCCAGCCACCATAGAAGAGCGCGAGGTAAAGGCCTATCAAAAAAATAAGCGCATCTCACTAGAAGAGGCAGCGCGTGAGGTGCGATACACTTTCTTGGTTCAGGTAGCCAAGACTATCGGAGCCGACAGGACGGCAGTGGGGCATACTATGAATGACCATATCGAGACGATACTGATGCATCTCGTCCGGGGGACAGGAATCAGAGGGCTTCGGGGACTACAGCCTCACTCCGAGTGGCAATTAGCCGGAGAGAGCCTTGCTGTAATAAGACCATTACTGGAGGTAAGCCGGGAGGAAACAGCCACCTACTGCCAAAACCACAAGCTTATGCCCAGGATTGATACCTCCAACCTGTCGTTATCGCCACTGAGAAATAGAATCCGTTATCAGCTCCTGCCCCTGCTTAAGAGCTATAACCCACAGGTAACCGAAGCCTTACTCAGAACCGCCCGCATCGCTGGTGATGACCTTGCTTTTATCGATAAACAGTGCCTCCAATCATGGGCTGAAATTGCCCAAAAACAGGGAAGCACAATCGCTTTAGATAAGGAAAGGCTTCTAAACCTGCCTCCCGCTCTCCAGCGACATCTATTGCGCATGTCCATAGAGGAGTTATTGGGTAATCTCAAGGATATTGAGATGCGCCATATTGAAGGAATAATGAACGCCCTGACCAAGCCAGCTGGGAAAAGGGTCAGCCTGCCCGGAGACTTAACCTTTTCCGTAGAATACGACCGATATCTGATAAGTCAAGGCCGAGAAGCCCTATCCCCCTTCCCCCCGCTGGAGGATGAGTTTCCCCTGAAGTTACCCGGCACAACACAGCTCCCCGGCTGGAAGATAGAGACAATAATCATAGACCCCTCCATAGTGAAAGGGAAGCCCGAAGGGACTAACGCCCCTTCGGAAACTAAAATTCTCCTTCCCCTTATCAAGGGGAAGGAGATAAAGGGGATAGGGTTAATAAATAACGATTTCACCGCCTACTTTGACATAGATAAGACCGGCAATAAACTATCGGTACGGAGTCGTAAGCGTGGTGACCGGCTTCAGCCCCTGGGGATGAGCCAGCCCAAGAAGCTGGGAGAGTTTATGATTGATGCTAAAATCCCCAAAGCCTGGCGAGGGCGAATCCCCCTGGTCTGCTCCCCCCAGCACATCCTGTGGGTGGTCGGCTGGCGAATAGACGACAGGGTAAAGGTTACCGAAGACACGAAGCAGATTCTGCGCCTGAAATTTGAGCGGGGCTAATCTTCTGATTCAATCGAAGTCGCTGTCTCTCTCCGACGAAGCCAGAGAGCCCAACCTGTAACCGCCATGGCAACAACAGCAACATAGATTTCCAGTTGAATCACGGTGAGAGTCCCCGCTTGCAAAAGAGCAGCACTATAGTTCAGCAGGGCATGTAGGCTTGAGACAATAAGATAGAACTGCCATCCCTTCCCCTTGGCCAGTCCGTAACCAGCCAGTGCCGAGAATGCAGTGTGGGCGGCGACAACAAAAAACCTCTCCCAAAATCCAGCCAGTGCCATAAAACCACCACTTTGTACCGCTTCCCAGCCCCAGCCAGAGGCAAAGATGATATTATGGGCCCACTGCGCCTCAAACATACCAAACCCTGCCCCAGCCACAGCCCCGATAGCCAGCCCCAGCTTAGGGTCAAGCTTTTTGCCCTCACGCCGCCAGTAGAAGACTATGGGGACTAATTTTGCCCCCTCCTGAACCAGTCCACTGAGGAGTATTTGCGGTATCCCAAAAAGCAGAATCCGGCTCATGAGAACTTCCTGGCTCCAGAAATTGCCCAGGGCTTGCCCGGCTAGCAATTGAAGAGGAATCTGGATAAAAGAAGCAGCCGCCAATGCCAAGAAAGCACTGGCAACAAAAACCGTCCAGAGCCTAGGTCGGCTTCGGAGCGGTGGTCGGTAGGGAGCGAGCCAGATAGCACCAAAGGCTATAGCTAAACCAATACCCAAGGCGCTAGGGTTGGCGAAAAAAGACAGGAAGAAACCGACGGTATACTCTGCCATGCTGAGTTTACTCTGGCTTTATCCCCTGGACCTTTATACTGAGAACCGAGTTGGTGATATCTTTTATCTCATCCGGCGGGATGTTCATCTCTTTGATAATCGCTTTTGCTGTGGGGTCGTTGGCTATGCAATCAATGGGGAAGGGTGCTTCATCAATTATCTTGACCTTTTGAAAACCAGCCTTCCCTATCGCTTCAATGTAATCGTCTTTCATCAGGGCACCGGAAATGCAGCCGACATAGGCGGCGATGGAGTCTTTTATGAAATCGGGAAGCTCTTTCAGCAGGACAATGTCCGATACCATCAGCCTGCCGCCGGGTTTTAGCACCCGAAACATCTCCTGAAAAACCCTCCCCTTGTCGGGTGAGAGGTTAATAACACAGTTGGAAATGACCACATCAACGGAATTATCGGCGGCTGGTATATTCTCAATCTCTCCCAGCCTGAATTCCACATTCTGGTAGTCGCTCTTCTGAGCATTGGCTCTGGCTTTCTCAATCATCTCTGGAGTCATATCAACCCCGATGACTCTCCCCGTCTTACCCACCCTGTTCGCTGCCAGGAAACAATCAAAGCCAGCACCTGAGCCGAGGTCAAGGACAGTTTCTCCTTCCGCCAGAGATGCCAGGGCAACAGGATTGCCACAGCCAAGACCAAGATTAGCCCCCTCGGGGACAGAGCCGAGCTCCTCATCGGTGTAGCCTATATTCTTGCTGACAGTCTGCGCCAGGTCAGCGCTGCCACAGGAGCTGGTCGGAGCACAGCAAGAACGCTCTTTTTTGGCTATCTCGGCATAGCCTTCTCTTACCTTTTTCTTTATTTCCGATTCTTTCATTCCAACACCCCTTTTGATTACTGCGTGATCCCTTTCATCATTGGACCAAGCATGCCCTTTACCATCTCGGCAAAGTCATCAGCCTTGACCAGTGTGATACAGCACACCTTGCCCTCTGATTCACAACTTATCACCGTGAATTTGTCACCAGCTCTCACTCCAGCTTTCTCTCTCACCTCCTTGGGAAGGACTATCTGCCCTCTACTATCAATGGTGATGATGGCATTAACGTTGCAACGCCCCATGCTTTCCTGTTTACTCTTCTCAGCCATGGCCTTACCTCTCTCCACAAATAATGTCAGTATACTTGGATTATACTGATAATTCAGTATACACTAAATTTTGTTACCTATCAAGTCTTTTGATGAAATCTAAGGAGGGAAGGGGGAAAAATTCTTACATTACCCTCTTCAACCTGGGATTGGGGGTAATGCCGGGGATTCTGCCCCGCTTGGCTACCGGCTTACCCTCTACCTCGTGGAGGTCAGCGGTAAAGTCTATCGGCTTAGTCCCGGTGATATAGCTACCGACGCCAAATCCATCAACTGGAGCCCCACTCTCGATAAAGTAGGTTATGCGCTCAGGGTCAATACCGCCGCTAACAAAAATCTTTACCTTGTTGAAGCCAGCCAAATCCAGCCTGGCTCTCACCTCTTTGACCAGAGAGGAAGTAACCCTACCCCGCTCGCCGGGGGTATCAAGTCGGACACTATCCAGCTTCTCCCCCAGTGCCTCAGCCACCCGCAGGCTCTCTTCGGGCTCATCCTTAAAGGTATCAACCAGAGATACCCTGGGCACATCAGCCAGCATATGTTTATCAAAAGCTATGGTAGCTTTAACCGTATCACCCATAATTATAATCAGGGCATGGGGCATAGTTCCCATTGGGTCAACGCCAGCTAATTCAGCACCAATTATGCTGGAACAACCAACGCAACCGCCGATAATAGCAGCATAGTCCATTACCCCAGCTATTGAGGGGTGAATATGACGGGCACCAAAGCTGATGACAGGTATTCCCTGGGCCGCTTCAACACACTCCCTAGCCGCTGTAGCCCAGCCACTGGACTGACCCAGAATACCATCTATGGCTGTTTCATACAGTCCGTAGCTCCGATAAGGGGCGGTTATGCGCAATACCACCTCCTTTCGTGCCATGGTCTCACCCTCAGCCAGTGCCCATACCTCACGATTACCCTCAGGCAGAACATGGGAAAGGAGTGCCTTGACCTCCTCCATCCCACAGAGCAACCCGGCTCGGCTACAGAATACCTCCATAGTAGCTACCGGGTTTAGCCCCTCGCGCCGCAATATATCTAAAGTGCGGGCAAAGTAGATATCAGCCGTCTCCCCGGAGAGGACAGCCTCAGACGGTTCAAATTTCGGTGGTTTAACCCGGCTGACCCTAAAGGTGGTCAGCTTCGCCCCCAGAGCCTTCTCCATATGCTCCAGGGCAAAGTGGTGCGCCCGGTCACTAAAGGCAGCTACGCAATCCACAGGCACCTCCACCTCATAACCACGGTTCCTGGCATCAGCCACGGTATGCAACACACAAATATCGGTACACACCCCACAAACAATCAGCCTCTCCGGCTTAAGCCGGCTCAGCTTCTGGTCAAGGAGGGAATCAAAAAAGGCGCTGTAATGCCCTTTAGGTATTACCTCACCCTGGTACTGGGCCAACTCTGGAATGACCTCCGCCTCGGCAGTGCCCTCAAGGCAATGGGGAGGAAACGTCTTGAACTCCGGGTCATCAGGGGTATGACGGTCACAAAGGAAGAATACCTTAGACCCTTGGCCAATCTCCTGCTCCAGAAGAGCTTTAATATTGGGGATGATGCGACGGACTCGAGCCCCGCAATACAGAGGGTAACCCTCCTCCAGGAAACCCCTAACCATGTCTACTACTAAAACTGCTTTAGCCATAGCCCTCCTCCCGGCTTAGCCATTAATGCCTAAAATGCCTCACCCCGGTAAAAACCATAGCTATATTGTGCTTATCAGCCGCCTTGATAGAGTCTTCGTCTTTTAGCGAGCCGCCGGGCTGAATAATAGCCGTTACCCCACCAGCAGCTGCCGCCTCTACCACATCAGGGAAGGGGAACATAGCATCTGAAGCCAGAACACTACCCTTTGTTTTCTCTCCAGCCTTCTCCTTGGCAACCCGAGCACTGACAATTCGGCTGGGCTGCCCCGCCCCCATTCCTAAAAGTGTCTTGTCCTCCACCAATACAATAGCATTGGACTTCACATGCTTAACGACACGCCAGGCAAAGAGCAGGTCTGCTATTTCAGCTTGGGTCGGCTCACGTTTGGTCACCGTTTTCAAAGTTACACTATCCTCAGGCAAGGAATCAGAGGCCTGGACTAATAATCCCCCTTTCACCCGACGCAAGTCAAGATAGCCGGCGCTGGCTTTGCCATAATCCGGCGGTAGCTCGGCAACCAAAATGCGTAAATCCTTCTTCTCCTTTAATAACTCCAGCGCCTTTGCCTCATATTCGGGGGCAATAACTATCTCATAGAACATCGATTTCATCTCCTCAGCCATAGCCAGGGTGACCTTCCTGTTGGAAGCGACAATGCCCCCGAAGGCAGCCACCGGGTCACCACTCAGAGCTCGCCGGTAGGCTTCAACAATATCATGGTGACTCGCCAGCCCACAAGGGTTGGTATGCTTGATGACAGCCACAGTAGGTGCGGAAAAATCAGTTGCCGCACCCCAGGCAGCATCAGCATCCAGAATATTATTAAAGGAAAGCTCCTTGCCCCCCAGCTGCTTTGCCCAGGTGAGACCAGTATCTTGCCTTGCTCCCACCACCCGCTCAGCATAGAAGGCAGCTTGCTGGTGAGGGTTCTCGCCATAGCGAAGTCCGAAGCGCTTCTTCAGGGCGATAGTCATCTCATCAGGAAAGCCCTCCATATCCTGCCTCAGGTACTGTGAGATAGCGGTATCATAAACAGCTACGTGCTGAAACGCCTTCTGCGCCAGCCTTTTTCGCTCGGCCAGGTCTAGGCCTCCCCCCTTCAATTTCTCCAGAACTAGCTGGTAGTCGGCTGGGTCTACCACCACAACAACACTGGGAAAATTCTTGGCTGCCGCCCGAATCATGGTTGGCCCTCCGATATCGATGTTCTCCAGCGCATCATCAAGGGTAACCCCCGCTTTAGCTACAGTCTGGACGAAGGGATAAAGATTAACCGCCACCAAGTCGATAACCTCAATCTTATTTTCAGCCAACTCCGCCATATGAGCCGGCAGGTCGCGCTTAGCCAGCAAGCCACCATGCACAGCCGGGTGCAGGGTTTTTACCCTGCCATTAAGTATCTCGGGGAAACCAGTAATCTCAGAGACACCCTTTACCGGCACCTCAGCTTCTGCCAGCGCTTTCTTGGTGCCGCCGGTACTGAATATCTCAAACCCCAATTGGCTTAATCCCTGGGCAAAGTCGGTTACCCCCGTTTTGTCAGAGACGCTGATAATAGCTCGCATAGATACCTCCGTTTCCTCATTTTCAACCTCACCCCCTGTATCCCCCCTCTCCTTCAAAGGAGAGGGGGGAGTGTTCTTGAAGAGGCTTCGCCCCTTCAAACCACCCCTACATAAATGACCTCTACTTAATAATTACCCTTGCCTTCCCTGCCTGCTCTCTCACCTCACCAATAACCTTAGCCTCGGGCAATTGTTTTCCGAGCTGGCGAACAGCGTCAGGTAAGCAAATGAGCACCATTCCGATGCCCATATTAAACACCCGATACATCTCATCTCGAGCGACATTGCCCCGCTGCTGGATAAGCTGGAAAATAGGGGGAACGGTCCACGCCTGAGCGTGGAATTGTGCCATCAAACCCTGAGGCAATACCCGGGGCACATTACCAACCAACCCCCCGCCGGTGATATGTGCCATCCCTTTAATCAGCGGCAGCAACGGCTTCAACTGATGGTAGTAGCAGCGATGGGGCTCCAGGAGCTCTTCGCCCAGAGTCCGACCCAGCTCAGGGTAACGAGCACCTAGCGCCGATTTGGTCTCGCCAAAAATCTTCCTTACCAGAGAATAACCATTGGTATGTAATCCACTTGATGGCAAGCCAATAATGGTATCGCCAGCGGCAATCGTCCTCCCCGCGATAATCTTCTCCTTCTCCACCACACCAATGATAAAACCCACCAGGTCATAATCCTCCCCGGTATATAGTCCAGGCATCTCTGCCGTTTCGCCACCGATAAGAGCACAGCCAACCTCACCACAAGCACGAGCTAAACCCTGGGCAATAGCCCCCACCTGCTTTGGCACCAGCTTGCCCATAGCAATGTAGTCCAGAAAAAAGAGCGGCTCAGCGCCGCAGGTAAGTATGTCATCGACGCAGTGATTAACGATATCCATGCCGATAGTATCGTGTTTGGCTAAAACCGAGGCGAGCTTCAGCTTGGTGCCGACGCCATCAACACTGGAGACCAGAACCGGCTGTTGATAGCCTTTAAACTCAAAAA
>JAZGHN010000007.1:0-2099 GCA_036481135.1 Dehalococcoidales bacterium
ATCAGGTTTTAGGAGCGTAGAGTAAGCGCTGTTGACAAAGAATTTAGACAGGGCTTATAATTTCCCATACTTGAGGTGAGCTTAGTGACCCCCTGAGCGAAGCTCACCTCGCTATATGAGATTGGTGGCTATGAACCCTGAACCGCATGCTTATTCCTTTCGCCTTGGGCTTGTCGGCGGCCTTCTACAAGGGATTGAGGCTGCCTACCTGGCACGGGAAGCTGGCTATCAGGTTACGGTTATCGACCGTAATCCAGAGGCGCCAGCTCTGGCACTGGCTCATCAGGCCCACGTTTTTGATATCCAGGAAGAGCCCGACCGATTTCGCCGCCTGCTGTCGGGTATGGATGCGATTATACCGACAACTGAAGAGAAGGGCACCCTGGATTTTTTAGCCGAGACCTGCAAGGCAACGGGGGTGACATTTTTACATGATAATGCAGCCTATGCCGTATCATCGTCCAAAATACGCAGTAACAGCTTTTTGGCTAACCACGGGATACCTGTCCCTAAAAAGTGGCCTCATTGCCGCTTTCCGGTTATAGTCAAGCCATCCACAGCCAGTGGGAGTCATGGTCTTCAGGTAGTGCCGAGTCGGACCGCCTTGGACGCTGTTTTGCCGGAACTAACTGCCCGTTATGGAGAGATGGTGGTGGAAGCCTATCATAGCGGTCCTTCCCTTTCTTTGGAGGTAATTGCCCGGCAGGGGGCAGGCGTCGGGTATATGGTCACCGAATTGGAATTTGATGCTAAGCTGGATTGTAAGCGGGTTTATGCTCCATCGAGATTATCCCCCAGTCTTAATCAGAGGTTTGAAACCATCTGCCTGGACATTGCCCGCCACCTGAAGCTGAACGGGTTTATGGATATTGAGGTCATAGCCAACCCCAAAAGGGGGGAGCTTGTTGTTCTGGAGATTGATGCTCGTTTTCCCAGTCAGACGCCCATGGCTGTTTATCATGCCTCCGGTATCAACCTGCTGGAGGAATGGGTGAAGGTTCATGGATGTGGTCAGCCCCTCCAGCCGGTGGCAGCCAGACCCGGATGCGCTTGGCTGGAACACTGGTCGGTAAGTGACTCCTGTCTGGAGGCTATTGGTGAGACGCAGCTACTACCCTGGAGCGGACTCCGAGTGTGGCCAAACGGTGGATTTTTCGGAGCCAGTGTAGCCTTGACTGACTATCAGGAAGGCAAGACGGCATTCAAGAGCACCCTCATCTTTACTGGCGTTGACTGGACCGCAGTTGCTGAAAAGCGGCAAAGGTGCCTGGAGCGTATGGCATCGGTGTTGAACCTGAAAGATGTTATAGACCCTACCTACCAAGTGCCGCGACTCGGAGGAAATCATGACGCGATTGACCGCAGACGACCTGGAGCAGGGACCCATCGATTTGAAAGCATACGAGAAGAGGCTGCAGGCTGTAACCGGTATGGGACTGCTTGAACTGGCTCTTAAGACCGCAGACATGACGCTGGAGCAGTACCGGTTCCGGGTGGCAGCCCTATCCTGGGTAGCGGTTATTCCTATCACTACCGGCCAGGGCATCATTTCCGGTTTTTCAGAAAAGGTAGCCGACATAGGCTGTTTTCTGGGATTGCCTTGCCGGGTTACCAGAGGGCAGGATGTGGCTGGTATGGGCGAGGCTGTGGCTGGCGGTTCCGAAATTATATTCCTTGCCGATGATGCCGTCTTTCTGGCACTGAACTTGAATTCCCGCCGAGTGGTAGATAACACACTGGCTACGGGGGAGATTTATGCTGCTGCTTTGGCCGCCGCTGCCGGGGGTGTCGCTTCACGCTCAGTGGCTGTCCTGGGGTTGGGGCCGGTGGGGCAGGCGGCGGTGGGCTGGCTTCACTCACACGGTGCCCGGCTCATCGTCCACGACAGAGACCAGGGGCGGCAGTCTGATTTTTTAGTAGGGAGGGCAGACATAAGAGGAGCAGATAGCGTGGGTGAGATTCTAGATGAGACCAACCTGGTGCTGGATGCCACCACCTCTTCTAACATCATCAAAGTGAGGGAGCTAAAACATCACCTGCTCCTGGCAGCGCCGGGTATGCCTCTGGGCATTGACAAACCGAACTCAGATATGGTTCAA
>JAZGHN010000008.1:0-11553 GCA_036481135.1 Dehalococcoidales bacterium
AGGGATGATTCCCACCCCGTAATAATCGCCGGCGGCAGCGGCGCCCTTAACCCGGAGCCTATGGCTGATTTCATTGACCTCTTTGTAGTAGGGGATGGCGAAGAGGTACTGCTGGAGCTGATTGATATCTTCCGTGACTGGAAACGGCAGGGGGCTGCCAAAGGGGAACTACTTCGCCAGGCAGCCGCTATCCCCGGCATCTATGTGCCCAGCCTGTATCAGGTAGAATATCAGGCTGATGGTATGTTCAAAAGCATCACTCCTACTGTAGCCGAAGCCAGCCCCACCATCCAGCGACGGATAGTAGACAAGCTCCCTCCCCCGGCAACCAAGCCGGTGGTCCCCTACATCGGGGTGATTCACGACCGCGGAGGGATAGAAATTCAACGGGGCTGCAGCCATGGCTGCCGCTTCTGTCAGGCAGGGAATATATATCGCCCGGTGCGCGAGCGCCCCCCGGAGGAGATAATCCAGGCGGTGGGGGAGATTATCGCCAACTGCGGCTACAATGAGATATCCCTGGTCTCACTGAGCACCAGTGACTACACCGACATCGATAGGCTGATAACCGACCTGTTTCAACGTTACCAGAGCCATAACCTCAGTCTTTCGCTACCCAGTCTGTGTATTGACAGCTTCTCGGTGAAACTGCTGGATTCCCTGCCCTCAGGGAGGAAGACGGGACTCACCTTCGCTCCCGAGGCGGGAAGCGACAGATTACGACGAACCATCAATAAGGATATCCCGGAGAAGGAGACTCTGGAGACAATCGCCACCGCCTTTGACCGAGGTTGGACCAGCCTCAAGCTATATTTTATGCTCGGCCTGCCCACAGAAACCACCGATGACATTGAGGGCATCATCCAGCTGGTAGATAAAATCGATTCCCTGGGGAGGAAGGCTAAAGGGAGAAGGCCCCAGCTGAGAATCAGCCTGTCCACCTTCGTGCCCAAGCCGCACACACCCTTTCAGTGGACGGCTCAGCAAAGCGAACAGCAGCTAACCGCCGGGTACGAACTGCTCAAGCAGGGACTGCGTCGGAGGGGGGTCAGGCTGTGGTGGCACGACCCTAAAGTGAGCCTGCTGGAGGCGGTATTGTCACGAGGAGATAGACGACTGGGCAAGGTTATCCATCGCGCCTGGCAGCTGGGCTCGATATTCGACGGCTGGAGCGAGCAGTTCAACTATGAGAACTGGCTCAAAGCCTTTATGGAAGCAGGGATTGAGCCTAGTTTCTATGCTCATCGGGAGCGTCCTTTGGATGAACCGCTCCCCTGGGCTCACATAGATACGGGCATAACCCCAGCTTTCCTAAAACAGGAATACCAGCGGGCGAAAAAGAGCGGCGCAACCCCTGACTGCCGTTATCAGGATTGCAGTGTCTGCGGGCTCCAGCGCTGGCACCCAGAGTGCCGGCAAAAGCACCAGGGGAGTTAAAAGACTAGTCTTGCCTGCCACCGTCGACAACGATAGTATGTCCGGTGATGAAACTGGAAGCGTCAGAAGCTAAAAACAGGGCTGCCCCGACAATATCACCGGGCTCGGCCAATCGCCCCAGCGGTATCGTCGACCTATAGTACTCTAAAGTCTCAGGAACACTCCACGATGCTCTGGTCATCTCAGTTTTAACTATTGTAGGAGTAATAGCATTAACCCTGATATTGTAGCTAGCTAGCTCCAGAGCTGCTACTCGGGTAAGCATAAGCACTCCTGCCTTGGCGACACAATAAGCACCCCTATTTATGGCCGCTTTTAATCCATGCGTCGAGGATATATTGATAATATTGCCCCTTCTTCGCTCAACCATACTCTTGCCTACTGCCTGAGAGCAAAGGTAACAGCCCTTGAGATCAACATTAATAATCTCATCCCAATCGTCCTCAGACGTGTTAAGTAACGATTTCTTGAGTAATATGCCGGCATTATTGACCAGAATATCAATGGCAGCAAATTGATCCATAACCTTCTGCACCAGGTTATCTACATCTGCCTTCTTTGAAATATCAGCCTGGATAGCCAAGGAACATCGACCAAGCCTTTGAATTTCTTCAGCCACAGCCTGAAGCTGGCCATCTTCGATTACTCGGCTACAAACAGCCACATCAGCCCCAGCCTCAGCAAAAGCCAAAGCAATAGCCTTACCTATCCCTCGCTTAGCCCCGGTAACAATAGCTACCTTACCTGCCAAAGAAAAACTAGGTATACCCATCATTTAACCTCATATTACGTATTTCTCGGTTCAATCAAGACAGGTGATAGCCACTACCTTATCACCCTGACCAAGCTTCATTAACCTCACCCCTTGGGTGCTCCTTTTCTGAACAGAAATGCGGTGCTCCTGGCGTTTCTCTTTCAGCGGAGTGCGGATGACATTGCCATCAGCCGATATAATCATTAGCTGTTGGGCACGGGAAACAAGCCCGGCAGCAGCTACCCCACCCGTCTTATCTGTCGTCTTAAAAGTCCTTACTCCACCGCCAGCACGATGCTGTCGTGGGTACTCATCAATGGGGGTAAGTTTACCGTAGCCCCCTGCAGTAACCGCCAACAGAAAGGCTTTAGGATAGACAATATCCATACTGATTACCTGGTCATCACGCGTCAAACGGATGCCGCGTACTCCGCCACTAGTTCTGGAGCTAGCTCTCAGCTCGGATACGGCGAATCTGATTGACTGCCCTTGCTGAGTTACTAATACAATGTCATCGCGGTCAGCAGCGATACGGGCTTCCACCAGCTCATCGCCCTCAGTCAAATCCATAGCGATAAGCCCACTACTCCGCACCGAGGCGAAACTCTTCATAGCCGTCTTTTTCACCTCACCCTGAGCAGTAGCCATCACCAGGTAGGCATCCGGCTTAAAATCACTCACCACTACCATAGCGGTAACCCGCTCATCCTCACCGACGGGGAAGAGATTAACCACCGCCGTCCCCTTAGCCCTTCGGGAGCTATCACCTGGGATTTCATAGCTCTTAATCCGAAACACCTTGCCCCTGTTGGTGAAGAACAGGAGGTCATCATGGGTATCCGCCACCGCCAGCAGCCTTATGGCATCCTCCTCCCTGGTTATCATGCCGATGACACCCTTGCCCCCGCGATGCTGAGGCTCATAGGTCCGAGATGGCAGCCTCTTGATGAATCCTCTGGTGCTGAGCGTTATCACCACCCTTTGGTGAGGGATAAGGTCCTCTTCGTTAAATTCTATCACCCCCTGCTCTCTTATCTCAGTCCGCCGGGGGTCAGCATACTTAGCCTTTAATTCATTCACCTCGTCCCTTATCAAGAGAAGTATTCTCCTGGGGTTGGCCAGAAGGTCCTCCAAATAGGCGATATTTTTTACCAGCTCGGCATACTCATCAAGTATCTTACGCCGCTCCAGATTAGCCAGCCGACGTAACTGCATGTCAAGAATAGCCTGCGCCTGAGCCTGAGTTAAACCAAAGCCACTCATAAGGTTGCGACGGGCTGCCTCAGCCGTTTCCGATTTACGGATAGTAGCCACCACCTTATCAATCTGGTCCAGGGCGATTTTAAATCCCTCTAAAATATGAGCTCTGGTTTTAGCCACTTTTAGCTCAAACCGAGAGCGGCGAGTGACAACAACACGACGAAAATCTAAATAATGCTGAAGCGCCTCTTTAAGGCTGATTACCCTGGGCTGACCATCAACCAGAGCCAGCATGTTAATGAAGAAAGCCGACTGCATTGCGGTATATTTATAGAGGCTATTAAGCACCTGCTGGGGTTGGGCATCCCTCCTGAGCTCAATAACAATGCGCATACCCTGACGGTCTGATTCGTCCCGGAGTTCACTTATGCCCCTAATTTTCTTATCCTTGACCAGCTCGGCTATCCTTTCCACCAAGGCAGCCTTACTCGTCTGGTAGGGAAGCTCGGTAACCAATACTTGACGATGTCCGCCCTCGGCAGGACCTACAATATGCGCCTTAGCCCGAATTACCACCCTGCCATGCCCGGTAGCATAGGCACTCTTGATCCCTTCCTGCCCAATGATAATGCCAGCGGTAGGGAAATCGGGTCCCTTAACAAATTGGGTAAGCTCATTAACCATGGCTCTAGGGTTATCAATGAGGTAAGAGATAGCATCACAGACCTCGCCTAGATTATGGGGAGGGATGGTGGTAGCCATCCCCACCGCAATCCCGGCGCTGCCATTAACCAGTAAATTGGGTAACCGAGTGGGTAAAACCACGGGCTCCTCAAGGCTAGCATCAAAGTTGGGCATAAAGTCGACGGTATTCTTCTCAATGTCAACCAACATCTGCTCGGAAATGGAAGCCAACCGCACCTCGGTATAACGCATCGCTGCCGGGGGGTCATTATCCACACTGCCGAAATTGCCCTGTCCATCAACAAGAAGATATCGCATGGAGAAATCCTGCGCCAGGCGCACCATGGTATCGTAAACAGAGGCATCGCCATGGGGATGGTATTTGCCCAATACCTCACCGACAACACGGGCACTCTTTTTATAGGAGGTAGTGTGAGCTAGTCCCAGACCATGCATAACATAAAGAATACGCCGCTGCACCGGCTTTAACCCGTCCCGCACATCAGGCAAGGCACGGGAAACGATGACGCTCATAGCATAGTCAAGATAAGAACTCTTTACCTCATCTTCAATGTTGACCGGTTTAACCTTCCCTAAAACCATAGTCGTCTCAACCTCTCATTCTTCTTCATTCTCAGCTTCTTCATCATCAGCCTTAGTATCCAGTTTAGAGATATCCTCGGGCGATAATTCTAGCTCCCCTCCACCTACTATAGTATAGCCAGGCTCCTCCACCCCTCCCTCATCATACTCCTCCATCTCGCGCCTAACTTTGTCGGTAATATAAGGTCGGGGGCTCTTAAACTCCTTGGCTGGGAAGGAAGGGCGTCCTGCCTGAGCAGGGTCCTGATATACCTCCCTGATAATGAGGGTTACCAACCCTTCCGTTGAGCTGACAATGGCGGAGGAATACTTATTACCACCCTCCATTAACTTGATAAGTCGTTGCTCATGACCAGGCTCGACTCGCCCCAGGTACTCACCACGAGCATTTTCCACTACTAAACTAGAGCCGTCTATTTTCAAATGAACCCTATCACCAGCCACCATTTTGGCGAGTACCTCCGGAGGAGCCAAACGGTAAAGATTAACTACCCCAGCCTTGCCCGTTTCTTCAACAAAGTGTTGCGGCTCGACCTTGTCAGCATCGCCCTGTAAACCACCCGCAACCTCCCCTAAACGGGATAAACGAGCCAGATTCTTCTTAGCAATCGCATTATAGGGGTCGAGTTCTATAGCACGGCGGTAGGCTTCCCCTGCCTTGGAATACTCTCCCAGCTCCATATAGGCTCTCCCCAAGCGGTTATAGGCATTGACATCGTTGGGGAAGCTTTCTATCAGGTCTTGATTAGCCGTTACCGCCTCCCTCCACCGACCCTCCATAGCTAAGGCTACTGCCTGTTTGCTACGCCGCCACCTCTGGCCCACCTGTTCCTCTTCCTGATACGTCATCCTCTACCCCCTATAGCGTAACTTGCCCGTTTAATAGGTTAAAAAGCAGGTTATTCGCCAGCATCCATCTCAAATGCCCGGTGTAAGGCACGAACGGCATCCTCGACCTGAGCCTCATCAATAATGCAGGTTATCCTTATCTCCGAAGTAGTAATAAGCTGGATATTTACCTTCTTCTCACTCAGTACCTTAAACATTTTGGCAGCATAGCCGGGGGTATTCTGCATCCCGGTACCGATGATGCTGACCGAGCCTAACTTGGAATCGCTAACGCACTCTTTAGCGCCAATTGACTTAGCTATAGGCTCCGCCAACCTCATCGCCCCAGCCAGATCACTTTTAGCCACGGTAAAGGTCAAATCGGTAATATTATCGATACTGGCGTTCTGAACAATGGTATCGACGCTGATGCCAGCCTGGGCTAAGGGCTCGAAGATGGAGGCGGCGATACCTGGCTGGTCAGGAACACCAACCACCGTCACCTTAGCCACATTAAGGTCATGAGCTATACCACTCACCTTATTTCGGACTTCCATTGACACTCCTCCATGAATTAATGTACCCGGGTTCTGGGCAAAGCTAGAGGCTACCAGAATAGGAATATTGTGCAGCTCACCCAGCTCAACCGCCCGAGGGTGCACCACCTTAGCCCCATATGTTGCCAGTTCCAGCATTTCCTCATAGCCAATCTCAGCTAGGAGGCGAGCCTCAGAGACAAGCCTCGGGTCAGCAGTATAGACCCCCTCGACATCGGTATATATCTGGCACGCTTCAGCCTCAAGGCTGGCAGCCAGAGCCACCGCTGTGATATCAGAGCCACCCCGCCCCAGCGTGGTTATATCCTCCCCCTCAGAGATACCCTGGAAGCCGGCCACGATAACTATATTTCCCCGCTTCAGCTCCTCCGCCACCCTTTTGGCTTCAACCTTCATGATGCGCGCTCGGCTATGGGCGGTATCGGTTCTTATCCCAGCCTGAGCGCCGCTAAGGCTGATTGCCTTATAGCCCATGCTATGAAGCGCCATAGCCAGCAATGTGTTGGAGATAAGCTCGCCGGTAGAGAGCAGGGCGTCAAACTCCCGCACATCAGGCTGGTCGGTAATCTGCAAAGCCAGCTCAATGAGTTGGTCGGTGGTATCCCCCATCGCCGAGACCACCACCACTATCTGGTCACCCTTATCCCTGACGGCGGCTATGCGCTTGGCTACGCTCCTAATCTTGCCGGCATCAGCCACCGATGTACCGCCGTATTTTTGCACAATCAGAGCCACTGTCTTTAAACCTCAAATAGTCTGCTATGCTCCTACCAGCATGCTCATCATATTATACCCTTGCTCGAGGAAAAAGTCAGTTTTTTCTGCCTCAGATTCAGTAAATCTTTTCGCCCCGTTAGAGGCGAACCCCGGTCCCCATAACATAAAGGGCACCGGGTCAGCGGTATGGGTCCGCACCTCAATGGGGGTGGAGTGGTCGGGCATGACCAATAGCCGCAACTCATCCCCCCGCCAGGAGCGGAGCCGCCCGATAACCTCCTTATCTATACTCTGAATAGCCTCCACCTTATCATCAATGGAGCCATCATGAGCCACCTCATCGGGCGCCTCAATGTGAACCACCGCCAAATCATGGTCTGAAAGGGCGCTTAGAGCACCGTCCGCTTGGCCAGCGTAGTCATTATCCAATCCATCGGTTACCCCAGGGATTTCCAGGGCGTCCATGCCAATCATTCGAGCTAAACCCAAAAGAAGGTCAACCCCGGAGGTCATAGCACCGCTGAGACCATACACCTGCTTGAATGGCGGCATATCAGGCACCTGGCCACTACCCCAGAACAGCCAGATGGTGGTAGCTGGAATATCGCTGCGAGACCTCCTCTCTATATTTACCAGATGGTCTCGGAGCACCGCTTCCGAGCGTTTCATCAGCTCCCGTAATAGGTCGCTTCCCTGACCACGGGGAAGATACTCAGCAATGGGCTTATCCGGGATATCGTGGGGAGGGGTGCAACTAGCCAAGAGGGTATCCTCTCGCCCCTTAATTTTGCATATGTGTCGGTAGCCGACGCCGGGATAAAAGTGTATTTCGTCACTGCCCAGCGCTTCATCCAGAGCTGAAATAAGCTGTCGCGCCTCCTCGGTGCCGATGTAACCGGAGCTATAGTTCCACATCTTGCCATCACGAATAGCCGCCAGATTGCAGCGAAAGACAACCTCCCCCTCCTCAACAGGGATACCCATGCTCTTAGCCTCAATGGCAGCCCTGCCCTTGTAGTAGACCTTGGGGTCATAACCGAGGACCGACATACAGGCACAGGCGCTATCGGGGTCCATCCCCACCGGCACGGTACGCGCCAGCCCCACCAACCCTTCCTGGGCCAAAGCATCCAGGTGGGGGGTATGGGCCAGCTCCAGGGAGGTCTTGCCCTCCCGCTGGGGAAGTGGCCGACCGGCAGCCCCATCCATTATCAAAACACAGTATTTCATCAATGTTGCCCCAAAAACTAAATCCGCCTATAATAGATAGTTGCGGGGTGTAGCGCAGTTTGGTAGCGCGCAGCGTTCGGGACGCTGAGGTCGGAGGTTCAAGTCCTCTCACCCCGACCATTACTCCTCCGCTTTCTTCTTCGCCTCCTCCCATAGGGCATTCTGCTCTTCAAAGGATAGCTCGGCAAAGTTCACCCCGCGCTCCCGGCAGACCTTTTCCATATAGCTGAAACGCTGATAAAAACGCCTGTTTGCCTGCCTCAGCGCTGCCTCCAGGTTAATCCCCAGCCGGCGGGCAATATTAGCCAGGGTAAACAGCAGGTCGCCAAACTCCGCCTCCTTCTCCTCCTCGCTCTCCGACCGCCTAAATTCGCCGACCTCTTCCGCCAGCTTATCAATTACACCGTCCAAATCCTCCCAGTCAAAGCCCACCCGAGCCACCCGCCTTTGAAGCTCCTGACTATAGGCTAACGCCGGCATATGCTTGGGTACATTGTCCAGCATAGAGGCATCTGCCTCCCTCTCCTTCTTCTTGAGAGCTTCCCAGTTAAGCAGCACCTCATCGGCATTCTTCACCTTCAGTGAGCCAAAGACATGGGGGTGGCGGCGAATCAGCTTGGCGCTGATGCTCTTTATCACATCCCCCAGCTCAAATTCCCCGGATTCAGCGGCAATCTGAGCATGCATAACAACCTGCATCAGCAGGTCGCCCAACTCCTCACAGAGCTTAGCTGAATCCCCCTTATCCAGAGCCTCCAATACCTCGTAGCACTCCTCCAACAGGTTCTCACGCATTGAGGCATGGGTTTGCTTTCTGTCCCAGGGACAACCGTCGGGCGAACGTAACCCAGCGATAATATCTATCAAAGTAGCAAACTGGCTTAAGTTCCGGGGTAAAGACAAAGCAGCCTCCTCAACTTGTTACCAGATTATACAGGGTAGCCTGAAGTTAGGCAATATAATTCTGGCAGCGGTCAAGGAGACCACACTTTAACTAAGGGGTAGTATCGCCCCGATAAATTCCCTCTGACCCCGTAAAAACTCGGCAGCCGACATAGCTCGCCTCCCCTCCAGCTGAACCTTTGATACCCCTAAAATCCCCTCCCCAGTCCCAACGCCAAAGCCAGCCTTCGCCCCCTCCGTGGCTACCACCTGCCCTACCTCAAAGGTCCCTTCCCCGGGCAGAGGCACCGCCTCAATAATCTTAAATTGCTTTCCCCGCCACCTGGTGTAACACCCTGGCCAGGGCTGGAAAGCACGCACCCGCCGCCATATATCCGCTGCCGGCAGATGCCAATCAATTTCACCCTCCTCCTTAGAGATGGGAGCAGAGTAGACGACTTCATCCTCATTCTGAGGCTGCGGGGTGAGTTCACCCCCCGCCCAGCAGGATAGAACCTCCAGAAGCAACCGAGCTGCGAGCAAGGACAGCTTAGCGGTAAGTGAGCCTGTAGTATCCCTTGCTGAAATAGAAATCTGCGCCCTGCCTAATATGGGGCCAGTATCTACACCCTTATCCAGTAGCATAAGGCTAACCCCGGTAAACTCATCGCCAGCTAAAATAGCCGAGGCTACCGGCGAGGCTCCCCTAAATCTGGGCAACAGGGAGGGATGAATATTAATACACCCGTAGCGAGGTAGGTCTAAAACCGACTGAGGTAGAATCTGACCAAAGGCAGCCACCACTATAACATCGGGGTGAAAGTCAGCTAGCTGCGCCACAACTTCCGCCCCCTTCAAGCTAGCCGGTTGCATCACTGGTAGCTTCCAGGTTATGGCTGCCCTTTTTACCGGGGTGGGAACCAGGGAACGTCCCCTCCCCGCTGGTTTATCAGGCTGAGTATAAACAGCGACAATATGGTATTGACTCAGAATAAGGTGCCCCAAGGGGGGAACGGCAAACTCAGGGCTGCCCATAAAAATAACCCGCAAATTATGTCTCCTCCTGCTAAATCTTAACATCAAAAAAATTTTCTAACAACTTGGCCATTTTATATCTATCGGGGAAATATCGGCTAAACGAGCAAGTCTGACAGACCTTGGAAGGGAAAACAGGACTGAAAAACGCCCACCAATCAACGTCAGAAATGTTGCCACCCCACAAAAAGCGCCTGTTATACTATTACTGAAGGGTTAATTGTTAGCTCTCTCCCCCTAGCTTCGTTAAGTCCGTCGCCATCCCCATTTCTATGACACGATGGCACAGGACTCTAGCTTTTGAGCATTAAACGAGAGGAGTTTTATGGAAGCTGAGCCGGCACAACAAGTCTGGGAAGCTACCCTGGGTGAACTGCAAATCCAGGTCAGTAAATCAAACTACCGGACTTGGCTAGAAAAAACTGTAGGTTTAAGCTACCAAGATAATCAGTTTGTTGTCGGTGTGCCTAATACCTTCGTCGCTGAATATCTGGATAAGAAGCAGCGCTCTTTGATTGAGAAAACACTTATTGGCGTTACCGGCCGTGACCTCAAAGTGCTCTTCCAAGTAGATACCACAGAGCAAATTTCGTCAGGCGGCTACGGCGTCCGAGAAAAAGCCCCACCAAAATTCAACTCCAAATATACCTTTGATTCCTTCGTTACCGGCAACTGTAATCGCTTAGCCTATGCTGCCGCCCTGGCAGTGGCTGAAAAACCAGGACAGACCTATAATCCGCTATTTATCTATGGGGGGCCAGGGTTGGGTAAGACCCATCTATTACACGCCATTGGTCATATGGCTCTAACCAACCATTTTAAGGCGCTTTATGTCAGTGGGGAGCAGTTTACCAACGAGTTTATCCAGTCTATTCAACAGAGAAAAACCGAAGAGTTCCGCAATAAATATCGAAAAGTTGATATGCTGTTGATTGATGATATCCACTTCATCACCGGCAAGGAGCAGACAGAAGAGTGCTTCTTCCACACCTTTAACGAGCTACATAACAATAACCGACAGATAGCTGTCACCAGTGACAGCTCTCCCAAAGCTATGCCTCTATTAGAGGAGAGATTGTGTTCTCGCTTCCAGTGGGGATTAACCGTTGATATCCAACCACCCGACTTTGAAACACGCCTCGCTATTCTACAGGCTAAGGCCAAGCAGAGGGGGCAGGATATCGCTTCAGATGTACTGGACTTTATTGCTCAGCGAATTAAGCAAAACGTCAGGGAGCTGGAAGGTAGCCTAAACCGGGTTATCGCTTACGCCAAGCTGCTTAGAGCTCTAGTCACCCCGGAGGTAGCCGCCCAAGCTCTGGAGAATATAGCCACTAAACCCGGCCAGGGTACTGCTATCACCCCGGCTCGAGTAATCGAAGCAGTAGCCGACAGTTTCCAGCTCGCCTCCACAGACTTGACCGGCCGGAAAAGGGACAAAGAAACTGCTCTGGCTCGGCAGATAGCAATGTATCTTATTCAGCAGGAAACCAGTCGCTCACTGGCTCTAATTGGCAAGGAACTGGGGGACAGAAATCCAGCAACTGTTAGTCACGCCTGTGAGAAAATAGCCAGTGAGCTTCAGGCTAGTCCTTATTTGATGCGTAAAATCTCAGACATCAAAGA
>JAZGHN010000009.1:0-3603 GCA_036481135.1 Dehalococcoidales bacterium
GTAGAGGTATCCGATGACACCCTCTGGTAGGGCAGGGTATCGGGCTCGGGGAAAAGCTTTATCTGATGGGAGTGGCACCAGGTCGAAAGTTGCTCATGAAGCTTTTTGCTGTTTTCCGGTTGTGCCGTGACCACCAGTAGCGGTCTTCTCAGGCTGTAGTATATAGCGGCAATGAGGTAGGGCTTGGCGGCATCAAGCACCGCTGCCCTGATATCGCCATCTGGTTGCTGTAGCTTGGCCGAAAGTCGGCGATAGGCGGGCATCTCCTCAATTAGATTTAGCAGTTGATTCATTAAATACATTTTCTTCCCCAAACACCTCTAGGGCTAGCCGAAAACGACTAACCCTCCGAATAAATTTTAACACAGGGCAGGATACTAGGGAAGCTATAGGCCTTCTTGTCCAGTTAGACTTGGCTTGCTATAATGGAACAAATTCTGCTGGGTTTTATCAAATGACTAATGTCGAGACTTCATCCTATCATCGCATAGTAGCTAAGTTTGGCACCACCCTTCTCACTGGCGGAACTGACCGTCTGAGTGAGGAGGTAATGTCCAGCTTGGTGGCTCAGGTGGCACAGCTTCACAAGCAGGGGCTGAAGCTCATCGTCGTTTCTTCGGGGGCAATAGCCTCAGGCAGATATAAGCTGGGGCTATCCCAGAAGGTCAAGGGCATCCCCTTTAAGCAGGTGCTGGCTTCAGTGGGGCAAAGTCGCCTGATGTATTCCTATGAGCAACTGTTCGGCCAGCATGATATTACTGTGGCTCAGGCGTTGCTTACCAGGGCTGACCTTGCTGACCGTGCTGGTTATCTCAATGCCCGCAATACCCTTCTCGCTCTGCTTGAGCTAAGAACACTGTGCATTGTCAATGAAAACGATGTGGTGGCGGTGGACGAGCTTGATGAGGCTCAATTTGGTGATAATGATAATCTATCAGCTATGGTGGCTAATCTGGTTGACGCTGACCTACTATTGATTCTCAGCGATATCGCTGGACTATATACTGCTGACCCCTCCCGTCATCCTGATGCTCATCTTATTCCCCAGGTGGACAGGATAGATTCTGAGATTGAGCGCATAGCGGCTGATACCCCCAGCAGGCTGGGCACTGGTGGCATGATTACCAAGATAGAGGCAGCCAAGCTGGCTACTGCCTCTGGGGCAACGGTGGTCATCGCTGATGGCAGGGAGGCTGATATTATCTTGCGGGTGGCTGCCGGTGAGGTGGTGGGCACTCGTTTCTCGCCCACTACCAGTAAGCTTGAGAGTCGTAAGCGCTGGATGCTCAGCGGCCTTTCCGCCAGGGGTAAGATAATAGTAGATGAGGGGGCAGCCCTGGCGTTAAAGAGACAGAAGCGCAGCCTGCTGGCTGTCGGCGTCGAACAGGTTGAGGGTCAGTTTCAGCGTGGTGATATCGTCAATATCTGTAATCCTGAAGGGTCTCGGCTTGGCTATGGCATAACCAACTATAGCTCGGCTGATATCGAATTTATTAAAGGAGCACACTCCGGGGAAATCGTCAGTCTTCTCGGTCACGACTATGGCTCCGAGGTAGTCCACCGTAATAACTTAGTGGTTCTTTAGAGGAGGTTTGAAATGGCCATAGGCAAACTTTATAAGTCTAGCAGCGAGGAGTTTGTTGCCAATGTTGATTACCGTTTCTACGATAAATCAGAAATGGGCTGGTGGGGGGAACTGGTGCTTACCGAATATAAGCGCCCTGATGAGAGTGCCTCCTATGTGATTGAGTTAGAGGATGGGCGGAGGGGTAAATGCTCTCTGAGAAAGAGGGTTAACCGGGCAGTGACTGGGGTTCCTCCACTCTACCGCTACCAGTTCAGGGGGCGGGGACGGCTTAAATAAAGGCGCTCAAACAGCTTGGTGGTATTAAGGGAGAGTTAGAGGGGTGAAGCCCCTCTCAAAAATACTTCCCCTTCCCCTTGACAAGGGGAAAATAGATGGGGTTACCATATAAAAGGGGATATAGGGGATGGGGTTACCATATAAAAAGGAGTCGAAATATGAAATCAGCTATAGAGGAGCTAGAAAAGAAGGTTAGGACGGTCAAGGCGGCCTCTCGCCGTATGGCCTACCTTTCCGCCGAGGTTAAGAATAAAGCTTTACATAATATTTCTAATGACCTGTTAGCCAGAAAGGATGAAATCCTGGCGACTAATCAGATTGACTACAAAGAGGGCGAGGCATCTGGCATGGGTGCGGCTATGCTTGACCGATTGATGCTGGACTCCAGTCGCCTGGAGGGCATTGCTCAGGATGTGCTGGCAGTGGCTGCCCTTCCTGACCCGGTGGGTGAGGTTTTTGATATGCGTACCTTGCCCAATGGCTTGCAGCTCGGTAGGAAACGAGTTCCTCTGGGGGTAATCGGTGCCATTTACGAGAGCCGACCCAATGTTACCATAGATATCTCCGCCCTTTGCCTGAAATCGGGTAATGCCCTCATCCTCAGGGGTGGCAAGGAGGCAATTCACTCCAATAGCGCCCTGGCCGGGGTGGTTCAGCAGGCGGCAACCAGGGCCGGGGTTCCTGAGGGGGCGGTGCAGTTTATTGACAACCCTGACCGAGCCCTGGTCGACCACCTTCTCAAGATGGGTGGTGCTATTGACTTGATTATCCCCCGGGGCGGGGCTGGACTGATAAAGTTTGTTACTGAGAATGCTACCATGCCTGTAGTTAGCGGTGGGATTGGTGTCTGCCATACCTATGTGGATAAGAGTGCTGATGTGGACAAGGCAGTGGCGATAGCCTTTAATGCCAAGGTGCAGCGTCCCACTGTTTGCAATGCTTTGGATACGTTGCTGGTTCATCAGGATATTGCCCAGCGCTACTTGCCTCTGGTGGCGGCGGAGTGGGCCAAGGCTGGGGTGGAGATGCACTGTGATGAGAAGGCTTTGTCTATCCTCAAGTCGTGTCCCTCCCTGAAACTGGTCACGGCTACGGACGAGGATTGGGGCAAGGAGTTTCTTGCGCTGGTGGCGGCGATAAAGGTGGTCAACTCCCTGGATGAGGCGCTGGAGTATATTGAGCGCTATAGTTCAGGGCATTCTGAGGCTATTGTTACCGAGGAGTATCAGGCGGCAATGCGTTTCCTCAATGAGGTGGATGCTGCCTGTGTCTATGTTAATGCCAGCACCCGCTTCACTGATGGTGGTCAATTCGGCCTGGGGGCTGAGGTTGGCATTAGCACCCAGAAGCTACATGCCCGTGGTCCGCTGGGGGTAAAGGAGCTGACCAGTTATAAGTGGATTATCTTCGGCAGCGGGCAGGTAAGACCTTAACTGGTACTCACTTAACCACCACGGTCAAGGCAAAGGTGAGCATCGGCTCTGCCTCTCCACCCTCCCAAGGGTGGGTATATTCCATAGATATGGTGCTCATGCCTTTCTTTAGTGCCTTGAAAGTCCACACTTCCTGTCCAGGGGTACCAGGAGGTGGTGGGGGCTCACTTTGCGGGGACACATATTTGTGACCCGTCTCCTGTACTACAGTTTGGTCACTAATTTGTGCCTCTGACCACTGGCGCCCTTCTGACGGGCAAGAGTACAAAGTTATTGTCAATGAGCCGTCAACAAGAACTTTGACTT
>JAZGHN010000010.1:0-8178 GCA_036481135.1 Dehalococcoidales bacterium
GCCACCCGCGCCCTCTTTGAGCGCCGTGATGTCGTTATTGTGGCTTCGGTATCCTGTATCTATAGTCTAGGTGAGCCTGAGGAGTATCGGGGCTTTGTCGTGAGCCTGAAGTGCGGAGAGAGCTACCGTCGGGAGTGGCTTCTCCATCAACTGGTGGATATGCAATACGAGCGCAACGATATTGACTTCACCCGGGGCAAGTTCCGCATCAGGGGCGATACCCTGGAGATTCAGCCCTCCTACGAGGAGCTGGCGCTGCGGGTGGAGTTCTTCGGCGACGATGCTGAGCGCATTGTGGAGATAGACCCGCTGACCGGCGAGGTGCTCAGGGAGCTGGATTCAGTGGATATCTATCCCGCCAAGCACTTTGTTACCTCGCACGATAAGCTGATGAGGGCGATTGAAACCATCAAGGAGGAGCTGGGGGAGAGACTGGCTGAGCTGAAGGGTCAGGGGAAGATACTGGAGGCGTCAAGGCTGGAAGCGCGCACCAACTATGATTTAGAGATGCTTAAGGAGGCGGGCTACTGCGCCGGGGTGGAGAACTACTCTCGCCACCTGTCGGGGCGGGCGCCGGGGAGTCCGCCTTGGACATTAATGAACTATTTCCCCGACGACTTCCTCCTCTTTATTGACGAATCGCATATGACCCTCCCCCAGATTCGGGGCATGTATCACGGCGACCGCTCCCGCAAGGAGACCCTGGTGGAATACGGTTTCCGCCTCCCCTCGGCTTTGGACAATCGCCCCTTAAACTTCCCCGAGTTCGAAAAGCGGATTAACCAGGTTATCTATACCTCAGCCACCCCCGGACCCTATGAGTATGAGCATAGCCAGCAGGTGGCGGAGCAATTGGTCAGACCTACCGGACTTCTTGAGCCCACGGTTGAGGTCAAGCCGACCAAGGGGCAGATTGACGACCTCCTTGACCAGATAGAGAGGCGGGTTAAGAAGGGGGAGCGCTGTCTGGTAACCACCCTGACTAAGAGAATGGCGGAAGAACTGGCTGAGTATCTAATCGAGCTGGGGGTAAAGACCCATTACCTTCATTCTGAGATTGATACCCTGGAGAGGGTGGAGATACTGCGCGACCTCCGCCTCGGGGTTTATGATGTGGTGGTGGGGATAAACCTGCTTCGGGAGGGGCTTGACCTGCCCGAGGTGAGCCTGGTGGCTATTCTGGATGCCGATAAGGAAGGCTTCCTGAGGTCGGAGGGAGCCCTGATTCAGACTATGGGGCGTGCCTCTCGCCATATAGATGGGCATGTGATTATGTATGCTGATGTAACCACCAATTCCATGCAGCGGGCTATAGAGGAAACACAGCGTCGGCGCCGGATTCAGGAAGCCTATAACCGGGAGCATAACATCACCCCGCAGGGGATAAAGAAGGCAATCAAGGACATCACCGCGCGGGTGCGGGCGGTAGCCGAGACTCGCACCCCTTATGCTGCTGCTCCCGTTGCCAAAGAGGATGTAGCCCGGTTAATTAAAGAGCTGGAGTTGCAGATGAAGACCGCTGCCAGAAACCTGGAGTTTGAGAGGGCGGCTCTACTGCGCGACCGCATCATCGAGTTGAGGAAAGAGTTCGATTACGTAGAGATAAAAAGTGGACAATAATCAGGTAGATACTAGGCAAGAGCGCCGGGAAAAGAAGCTCAAGAAGAAGCGGGAGCGAATGCCCAAGCACGGGAAAAATCTGGCGAGGGTATATATGGATGCTATCCTCAAGCGGCTGAAACGCGGCAAGCAGGATTGAATGCGTTAAAACCTATCCTCTATTTGTCCAGAGCAGGTATATTTACTACTCTTCCCTCTTAAACCCTTCCTCTTCCAGTTGCTCCATAATGCGTGCGGCTCTGGGGTAGCCGATGCGTAGCTTCCGTTGCAGGAAGGAGGTAGAGATGTGCTTGTGTTCTTCTGCCAGTTGCTTGGCTGTCTCCAGGAGCGGGTCCCTGGGGTACTCTTCCTCGGACACTGCCGCCGTCGGTGAGACAAGCTCCTCAATCCTTAAGGGGACTGCCTTTTTCCTCCGCTGGCTCTCCCAGAAAGAGACCAGCCTCTCCGTCTCGGCATCAGAGACGTAGCACCCCTGGAGGCGCTTGGGTTTACCTGCCTCGGTGGGCATGAACAACATATCCCCTCTACCCAGCAGCTTCTCGGCGCCACCTATGTCAAGGATGGTGCGCGAATCTACTTGGGAGGTAACAGCAAAGCTAATGCGGGTGGGGAAGTTAGCCTTGATTAAGCCGGTGACCACGTCTACTGATGGGCGCTGGGTAGCCACCACCAGATGGATGCCGGTGGCTCGGGCAAGCTGAGCTAATCGGCAGAGAATATGCTCCACCTCGTCAAAGCCTGTCATCATCAGGTCAGCCAGCTCGTCGATAATCAGTATTAGATAGGGAAGCTTCTCGTCTCCCTGCTTATTTTTATTGTAACCCTCAATATTGCGGACTCCGGTGCTAGCCAGTGTTTGGTACCGTTTATTCATTTGCTGGTTAAGCCAGCGCAGTGTGGACAGGGCTTTGTTGGTATCAACGATAACCGGTGTCGCCAGGTGAGGTATGTTGTTAAACGGGGTCAGCTCCACCCGCTTGGGGTCAATCATAATAAACTGGGCAGTAGTGGGTGGGTTGTGCAGAAGCAGACAGCAGATAATGGAGTTTAAGCAAACAGTCTTGCCACTGCCGGTAGCCCCGGCAATGAGCAGATGAGGCATTCGGGACAGGTTAGCGGCTATCGCCTCACCACCGGCACCTTTACCTAAGGCTAGCGCCAGATTAGACTTGCTTTCTGCTTTCTGGAAGGCGCTGGTCTCTATTACCCCCCGTAAAGTAACCAAGGTTGAACTTGTATTAGGCACCTCGATGCCCACTATAGATTTGCCTGGCACCGGAGCTTCAATCCTTATGCTGGGTGCTGCTAGAGCCAGAGCCAGGTCATTAGCCAGCGAGGTAATCCTCTCCACCTTAACCCTTGTCTTGGATACCTCCTCCAGCCTTACTGTAATATTGCCCTCTCTATCTCTTTCCTTTATCTCCTTCATCTTTCTATCCCACCCCGGTTCCACACCGAACTGGGTGACAGTTGGTCCAGCGTTTATCTGAACCACCTTAGTCTCAACACCATAGCTGGCCAGAGACTCTTCTATGATTCTGGCCCTTTGCGTATTATCGGCCTGACTAAACTCAACCTCAGGCGCTCTATCCAGAATATCAATAGGCGGTAACATCCAGCCATCAGCGGTTGCCAGGTCTGGCGCTTCACCGTATTTCTTCCAGACGTCCTCAGCCACCTGCTTAAGTTCTAGTTGGGGTTGGGCGGGGGCGGGTGGAGCGGGTGCTGGTGGAGTGATTGTTGGTGGGGGAGGTACCGGTTGCCTTTCCTCTTCTATCTTTGGGGGAGGTGGGGCTATAGTAACTGGAGGGGGTGTCAGCTCTGGTGGAGGAGTAGTGAGGATAGGGGCAGGTCTCTTTTGTAGCTGCTTATGTAGCCAGGAAGCAGCCCCTTTTCCAGCACGCAGGCAAGCTTGGGGAGCTGCCAGAATAGTGCCTAAAAAGAATAATCCCGCTAGACGAAAAGCGCTGAGGAAAACCGGGTAGCCAGTTATGTCCTGCCCGGTGATTGACAGCCCGATGCTACCTCCCACATTGGAAAAGCCCAGTATTCCCCAGATAGCCACGGTGAAGGCAATACCGGCCGACCAGTAGCGGAGGCGGTTAACGAGTGGGCGATGTCTCTGCCACCAGGTTATTCCACTCAGGATTCCGATGGCTATGATAATCAGGGGTAGCCCCAAGCCAAACAGCCTGACCGTTTCATTTTTAGCAGTGGTGGCCCATACAGTCATATTTTGCCACTGCCAGGTTAATATCCCCACGGTGATGGCTACCAGTATAATTCGACTTGCCAGTCGCAGCATGGGAAAGTGGAACAGACCTTTCTCTGACTGCCTTCCCTTAGACTTCTCTCTGTGTCTGCTCGGATTATTAACTCTCCTCTTAGCCATATCACCTTTCAGTGTATAAGATGCGTATAATTATACCTTTACCATAAAGGGGAGAATCATGGGGCGGCGTTTAATCTGCTCATAATAGAACTTATTCAGTATATCTTTAACCTTGGTGTTTATGAAGCCCCAATCAGCAGGTCGGTCACGACCATGGTCTAGGGCTCGGGCTATCAGGTCACGGCTCTTCTCTATCATCTCTCTATCTTCTCTGGTATCAACAAAGCCTCGCGATATAATGTCGGGACGTCCTATTAATTTACCGGTGTGCCGGTTAATAGCGATAATCACCATTACTATTCCATCCCGTGACAGCATTCTTCTATCACGGAGAACAACGTGGTCAATACCACTTCCGCCGAGACCGTCAACATAGACATTGCCCGAAGTAACCTTGCCCGTTACCTTGCCTGCCCATGGACTAAGTTCAAGGACTTCGCCATCCTCCAGGACGAAGATGTTGTCTTTGGGGATGCCCACCAACTCAGCCAGTTTAGCGTGAAGGGTGAGGTGGCGATATTCGCCGTGGATGGGCATAAAGAACTTGGGCTTGACCAGGTTTAGCAGCAGTTTTAACTCTTCTTGGCTGGCATGCCCGTGGACATGAACCTGTGCCACCTTATCATAGAATACTTGAGCTCCCTGCTTGAACAGGTTGTCCACGGTTCTGTTGACCACGGCTTCGTTGCCCGGGATGGGGGTGGCTGAAAGAATTACAGTGTCTCCGGGAACGATGTGAACCTGGCGATGGTCTCGATTAGCCATACGGACCAGAGCTGAGGTGGGCTCTCCCTGGCTTCCGGTGGCGACAAAGACTATTTTATTACGGGGCATGCCTTTAAGTTCATCAAGCCGAGCCAGTATCCCGTCGGGAGCATTAAGATAGCCCAGCTCTAGTGCCATGCGCACCGTATCGGTCATGCTGCGTCCCACAACGAAGACACGTCGCTGGTGCTTGGCGGCTGAGTCGATAACCTGCTGAATGCGGGATACCAGCGAGGAAAAGGTAGCGATAATCACCCTTCCTGGTGCCTGAGATATGACTCGGTCCAGGGTTTCGCCAACCACTCTTTCTGATGGGGTGTAGCCGGGTAGCTCCGCATAGGTCGAGTCAGCGAGGAGAAGCAAAGTTCCCTGAACTCCTAGCTGAGCCAGTCGAGATAAATCGGTTGGTTTGCCATCAACCGGGGTGTAGTCCAGCTTAAAATCTCCGCTATGGATTATGGTGCCCACCGGAGTACGGATGATTAAGCCTATTGCGTCGGGTATGCTGTGGCAGACATGGAAGGGTTCGATTTTAAATCTTCCCAGTGTAATCTCGCTGCCGGGCGCTATCACGTTAAGCTTGGCTTTTACGTGTGCCCTTCGCTGTTTGAGCTTGACGGAGATAAGACCCTGGGTGAGCTTGGTGGAATAGATGGGCACATTAACCTCGGATAGCAGATAGGGCAGAGCACCAATATGGTCCTCATGACCATGGGTGATGATTATCCCCCTTATCTTCTCTCGTTTCTCCCTCAGGTAGCTGGTGTCGGGGAGTACCAGGTCGACACCCAGCATCTCTTCATCGGGGAACATAAGCCCGGCATCAATGAGGATGATGTCATTTTGATATTCCATCACCATCATATTCTTGCCGATTTCACTTAATCCACCGAGGGGGATTATCTTGAGTCTTGGCTTAGCCATAGATTTAATCCTCAAACATAGTTAATTGCCTAGCCTCTTGTTTGGCTTCAGGCACAGCTTCCGTTTGGACTAGGAGTGATGGAATCTTAAGCATATCAGCCTCTATTGTTTGGCGTAAGCTCTGCTGGTGGAGGGCTGCTGCCGGATGATACATGGCATAATAGATAACATTGTCTTGCCTCTGAGCTATGCCATGAATTTTGCTTATGCTCTTACCGGGGAAAAACATTGCCATAGAATACCGTCCCAGGGTTACAATCAGCTTGGGGCAAATTAACTCAATCTGGCGGTCTAGCCACTTACGGCAATTGAGTATTTCTGCGGGTAGGGGGTCGCGGTTTCCCTGCGGGCGGCACTTAATTATATTGGCGATATAAACTTGCTCACGTTTCAGGTTAATGGAAGCCAGCAATTCATCGAGATATAACCCTGCTGGTCCAACAAAGGGACGACCCTGCTGGTCTTCATGCCAGCCTGGTGCCTCCCCAATAAACATTATTTCAGCATCGCCTGGCCCCTCACCGGGTACTACTTTGGTTCGGTACTTAGCTATTTCACACTCCCGGCAAAGTGCAATCTCTTTGTAAAGCTCACTCAGCGCTGACATCCACCTTAGCTCATGATAGCATGGTTGATATATCAAGGTCAATCGGGACAATTGACAGCGTAGGTATGCCGTTGTAGACTTCGACAGAGGAGGGAAAATGAGTTTTTTGAGCCAAACTGATCCGGAAATCGGCCAAATTCTTGATATGGAGGGAAGGCGCCAGAGGGAAACAATAGACCTTATCGCTTCTGAAAACTATGTTAGCCGGGCTGTGCTTGAGGCTGGGGGCTCGTTTTTAACCAACAAATATGCTGAGGGTTATCCTCAACAGCGCTACTATGGTAGCTGTGAAAATGTGGATGCATTAGAATGTTTGGCTGTCCGGCGGGCTAAGGAGCTGTTCCACGCTGAGCATGCTAATGTCCAGCCGCACAGCGGGGCTCAGGCAAATATGGCAGCGTACTATGCCTTGCTCGACTGTGGCGATACTGCCATGGGTATGAGTGTGGCTCACGGTGGTCATCTTACTCATGGTGATAAGGTCAGCTTCTCGGGTAAGTTGTATAACTTCATACCTTACGGGGTTAATCAAGAGACAGAAAGAATTGACTATCAGGAGCTAGAGAGGCTTGTCCTGAAGCACAAGCCTAAGTTGATTGTGGCTGGAGCAAGTTCTTATCCCCGGATTCTTGATTTCGAGCGTTTTCGGCATATTGCTGACCTGGTAGAGGCGAAGCTTATGGTTGACATGGCTCATATAGCTGGTATGGTAGCTGCTGGTTTACACCCTACCCCTGTGCCTTATGCCGATGTGGTAACCTCAACCACACATAAGACACTGCGTGGTCCACGGGGTGGTTTGATTTTGTCTAAGGGCTACCTGGCGTCATCAATAGATGCTGCTGTCTTCCCTGGAATGCAGGGTGGCCCCCTAATGCACATCATCGCTGCTAAAGCGGCGGCTTTTTATGAAGCTATGCAACCCAGCTTTGTGGAATATCAGCGGGCTGTATTGGATAATGCCCTCGTTCTCGCCTCCGAGTTCCAAAGACTGGGGCTGCGTCTGGTATCAGGTGGCACCGATAACCACATGGTCTTGGTTGACCTCACAGAGACAGGGGTTACCGGCAAGGAGGCTGAGGAAGCTTTGGTCAAGGCAGGCATTGTGGTCAATCGGAATCCTACCCCCTTTGACCCTCGCCCGCTACGAATAACCAGCGGCATCAGAGTGGGCACATCGGCAGTGACTACGCGCGGCTTTGGCAAAGAGGAGATGAAACACATTGCTTCACTAATTGTAAAAGTGGTTACCAACCTCGGCGATCAAAAGGTTCAGAGCAGGGCAAGCCAGGAGGTCAGCCAGATGTGCCAGCGCTTCCCTGCGCCAGGTATTGATGCCTAATGTGAGAGGGGGATTGGGGGTGAGGTTAATAGGCAATAGTGCTATAATAAATTTAATAATATGGAGTTGGAGAGTAAACAAATGGACGAGATAAAGGTATTCACTGGTAATGCTCACCCTACCCTGGCCCAGGCGGTTGCTGAGTATCTTGGTATACCTTTGGGTAGGTGTGAAGTCTTCGAGTTCACTAATGAGAACATCTTTGTTCGTATCCTGGATAATGTCCGCCAGCGAGACGCTTTTGTTATCCAGCCCCTTTCCTCCCCGGTCAATAAGAGCCTGGTGGAGCTGTTGATTATGATTGATGCCCTAAAAAGGGCATCAGCCGAGTGCATTACCGCTGTGATTCCTTACTATGGCTATGGCCGCACTGATAAGAAGGACCAGCCCCGGGTGCCGATAACGGCCAGGTTAGTGGCTGACCTGCTTACCGTGGCTGGGGCTAATCGACTGCTGACAGTGGATTTGCATGCAGCCCAGATTCAGGGCTTTTTTAACATACCTGTTGACGAACTGACGGCTCTTTTC
>JAZGHN010000011.1:0-8179 GCA_036481135.1 Dehalococcoidales bacterium
TAGAATCGTGCCGGTGACGGCGCTAAACCGAATAACCACCCCACGGTGGCCGGCAGGAATAGTGGTTAACGACCCGATGATGACACTAGCAATTATCAGAACAATCCCGACAATACTGCTAATGCGCGCTTTGGGATCCCCTGGAATTTCCCGGCTGGTTTTCCGAATGTAGAACCCAACGATAAGGGCTATGATACCAAGAACTAACAATGGAATCATTTCAGCCTCCTTATTAAGATTATTCTCATTGACCTTGACTTAATACCTGAGCAGTGATGTATTGCATCTAGTCATCTGTCGTGAAAGGCAGCACTAAAAACACAAACTATTATGCCGCTAGCTTACCATATTTGTAGTACTACCTTCAAACTAGATTTACTAGTAGATAATTGGTTTTATTGCATTAGCTAAAAGAAGCGTTATAGAGCTAAGGATTTTACAAAAAGCCAAATTGTTAAACTAACATATATGGTAAAAGCCCCCCAGCGAGAATTCCTTCCCTCATTCAGCATCACTCTGTGTTTTCGCCCTCCGCATCATCAACACCAGCGCAGGGACGGTGAAGGCTAACACCGCAATAGAGATATACTGAGCCGCCGTCAAACCAAAGAGGTAGGGTGTCCCCGCTCGCAGGAAACCGCTGCCAATCCGCCACACCGAGTATGCGGCCAGATAGAGCATGAATAGAGCGCCATCAGGTTTGAGCCGCCCCCTCAATTTGAGCAGTACACCGAAGAGGGACATATTGAATATGATTTCGTAAACTGTTGTTGGATAAAGCGTCTGGCCTAAAAGTTCAGGTTGAACGAAGTAACCATGGGGAAGCGGATAATCGGTCGAATACCTGATAGTCCAGGGAAGCCAAGACGGTGCCGCCTCACAGAATTTGCCATGGCAGCAGCCATTTATGGTGCATGCCACCCTGCCTATAGCCTGAGCTAATAAGGTGCCAGGGGCCGCCAGGTCGGCGATAAACCAGAAGGGATAATGCCTTTTTCGGCTATAAATCCAGAAGAACAGGCTGACACCTATGATACCGCCGAAGACGCTCAGACCAGCGCCACCGAAAATCTCTCCCAGGTTCTGGCTGTAATAGTCCCAGCCATCAATGACATGGAACAGCTTCGCCATTCCGAACCCAGAAGCGATGGCGGGAATGGCTACAGTGGGGTCAACGGGGGGAATTCTATCCTTATTTCTCGTTATCTGCCGCCACATCCACAAAGCGAGTGACAGGACAGCGAGAGCGACAATAATGCCATACCACCTAACCTCTATAGAGCCCAGGTAGAAGGCTACCGGGTCTATGTCTATAGTAATCATCTTTTTGCTAACAACCTCTCCAATAAAATCTGGGCTGCCCTCTTATCCAGAGGTCTATTATTATTGCCACACTTGGGCGATTGGACACAGCTGGGACAGCCCTCCTGGCATGGGCACTCCTTGATTACCTTCAGTGTAGCCTGCCACAGTTCCTCCAATAAGTCAAAGCCCTTCTCAGCAATGCCGATGCCACCGGGATAAGCATCATAGATAAATATCTGGGCTCTCCCCGTATCAGGATGGAGGGGAGTGGATACACCGCCAATATCATTGCGGTCACAGAGGGCAAATAAGGGAAGGATAGCAATAGCGGCATGCTCGGCAGCGTGCAATCCGCCATGGGAGTCCAGTTGAGCCTCCTCTATTTGAGCAACCGCCTCAGGGGGCAGGTCAAACCATAAAGCCACAGTGGGGAAATGCTGAGGCGGCAGGTCAAGGGGCTCCTCCCCGATTACCTCCTCGGTGAACTGCGCCTTCTTCTTGAAGCCAACCACGGTAGTGGTAACCTCTACCTCACCCAGATACACTTTTGCCTGCCCACACTTCTTATCATGGATTACCCTGACAATACGCAAATCGGTGAGTTCCTTAGCCTGGGTATAATAGGGAACAGTGGTCGGCTCGGCATAAGCGGTGCGATTATCCAGGTCGAGCTCGGTGACCAGATAGGATTCCCCCTGATGAAGATAGATAGCACCGGGATGTATCTGGAAAAACGCCACGCTGGCCTCCACCGTCTCCAGCAAGGAGTTAGTTGAAGTATCAATAACAGCAAAGTTCTCCCCAGAGGTAGAACGAATGTTGATGCTTTGTGCCGGGTAGGGAATAGCCGGTGAAAGATACCACCTGCCACGGCGTTCCCTGACTATGCCCTGTTTCGTCATCTCCGCGATTTCACTGGTTAAGGAAGGGCCAAAGAACTCCTCGTCACCACTGCTTAGCGGCAACTCCCAGGCAGCACAGATAAGATGGGCTTTTAGAATATAGGGATTGCTGGGGTTAACCAAGGCGTTCTCAAAGCTTTTTTGGAAAAAGAAATCAGGGTGATGCATAAAATACTGGTCCAAAGGGTTATCCAGAGCGATGAGAAAACTTAAAGACTCGCCTCTGCCTCGCCCACTCCTGCCTGCCTGCTGCCAGGTACTGGCGATACTCCCCGGATAGCCAGCGAGCACCGTAGCCTCCAGGTCACCGATATCTATACCTAATTCCAAGGCGTTAGTGGCAACCACCCCCAGAAGTTGACCGGAGAAGAGCTCTTGCTCTATCTGCCGCCGTTCCTCAGGGAGATAGCCAGCGCGATAAGCCTTTATCTTATCTGTCAGAACAGGGGTATCTTTGGCTAACCTCTCCCTGGAGTAGATATAAATAAGCTCGGTCAGCCGACGGGTACGGGCAAAGGTCAGGCTGCGGATATTCCCGCTCACCAACCCGGTAAATAAGACGGTAGCTTCACTATTAGCACTGCGACGAACACTCCTTGCCTCATCTATCAGGGGAGGATTCCAGAAGACAAAGTCCTTGCCCCCGTGAGGGGAACCATCGTTGTCAACTATGTCACAAGGCTGACCTACCAGCTTCTCCATATGTCCACCAGGGTTAGCAATAGTGGCCGAACAGCAGATGAATTGGGGGGTTGAGCCATAAAATTGGCAGAGCCGGCGCAAGCGACGCAACACACAGGCTACATGAGAACCAAAAACACCGCGATAGACGTGGGCTTCATCTACTACCACGTACCTCAAGTGGCGCAGAAACCTCGACCAAGACTTATGATTGGGCAGTATGCCAATGTGGAGCATATCAGGATTGGTAAGTATTACCCTGGTTTGCTCCCTTATCTCAGCCCGCTCCGCCTGAGGGGTATCGCCGTCAAAGGTGGCGCATTCCTCTATGTCAAATAAATCAGGGCAAAACGACTCCCTTAAATTGCGCAACTGGTCCTGAGCCAGCGCCTTGGTCGGAAACAGATAAAGAGCCCGACTACCCCTCTCAGTTAACATTGCCTCCAACACGGGGATGTTATAGCACAGGGTCTTACCACTGGCGCTGGAGGTCGACACCATCACATTCCTGCCCTCTCGGGCATAATTTATGGCCTCAGCCTGATGGGTATAGAGGGGTAATAACCCGCGCTCATTGAGGCAATTCTGAAGCTCGCCGACCAGAGGCTTATCCAACCTGGCACAGCTTGCTTCACGGGCTGGGATATGCTCAATATGAGCAATCTGACCGCTATAAGCGGGCTGAGTGGTAAGATAATGAAGGAAGGCTGAGGTATCCATCTTAACCCTCATCATACATGCAGGATCTCAATTTCATAATCGAGCACTTCCACCGCAAATCGACCGCCAGCAATAAAGTTCACTACCTTAGACAGGACCTCATTGGTATACCGCTTATTATTGCTCACACAGCAGATTCCCAGTGTAGCTAATTGCCATAAATCGTTGTCACCAACCTCAGCCACGGAAACATTAAACTGGTTTTTCACCCGGGTGATAATGGATTTCAACACCTGCCTCTTGCCCTTGAGCGATAGATTCTCAGGGATACGAAGCCTAATTTTACATATGCCAACGTTCATAACACGCAGCTGCCAAGAAATACTGACGATTCACGTAGAACTGAATAGCCAAAGAAGCAAGGCATAAATACGTTTTTAACTATAATTGCCAGCGATTATCAAGTCAAGATAAAATAGGATGGCGAGTTGACCCATATTAATTTACAGTCGCTCCCAATTGTGGTATAATCGTTCCGTTTCGATAAATCAACTTTTTGCTACTAAGGGATAGAGGAGTTATAATTTGGACAAGGAGAAAACGACAGACATTATAGGTAAATTTAAACTCCGTGAAGGAGATACAGGTTCGGCTGAGGTTCAAGTCGCGCTGCTTACCGAGCGGATAAACCAATTAACCGGACACATGGCAGCCAACAAGCACGATTACCATTCGCAACGTGGCTTACTTAAACTGGTAGGACAAAGGAGAAGGCTACTATCTTACTTAAGTAAACAAGATATAGAGCGTTATAACAAGCTAATTGCGAAGCTTGGGCTACGCAAGTGAAGTCTTCAGGAGGGGAAGTATTGTTAGAATCTCTGGTTTTTGATTGTGAGGTTGGCGGAAGAGTTCTCACCATAGAGACAAGAAAACTCGCCGAACAAGCAAGTGGAGCAGTAACTATCCGCTACGGAGACACTGTGGTTCTAGTCACAGCCTGCGTCAGTGATGAACCACGAGAAGGGATAGATTTTCTGCCCCTAACCGTCGACTACGAAGAAAGACTGTACGCCGCTGGTAAAATTCCTGGTGGCTTTATCAGGAGGGAAGGGCGCCCCAGTCAAGAGGCAACCCTAGCCAGCCGCCTTACCGACCGACCGTTACGTCCGCTGCTACCTAAAGCATGGCGCAAAGACATTCAGCTTATCGTCACCGTCCTTTCAGCTGACCAAGAAAACGACCCTAACACCCTGGCAGTCATTGGCAGCTCTGCTGCTCTGGCAATATCAGAAGTGCCATTTGATGGTCCAGTGGGCGCTGTCAACATTGGCTATATCGATAACAAGTTCATATTAAATCCAACATTAGTCCAGCTTGAAGATAGCCTGCTTGACCTCGTTGTGGTTAGTACCAAAGAAGCGATAGTAATGGTAGAGGCAGGAGGCCGAGAGGTTTCAGAAGATATCGTTACTGAGGCTATTAGATTTGGGCATGAGGCAAACCAAGATATCATCAAGCTCCAAGAGCAACTCCAACAGGCTTGCGGTAAACCCAAGGCAGAAGCCCCCAGCAGTGAAATCGCCCCCGAGGTGATTTCAGCGGTTTCGCCAATTATTGATGAAAGGCTTGCCCAGGCACTAACTCTATCAGACAAACCGCAGCGGGAAGATGCGCTCGGTGAGCTAAAGAAGGAATGCGTGGAGCAGCTGGGAGAATCATTCCCCAAAGAGGATGTAATCGCCGCCTTTGAGACAAAGGTTAAAACGGAAATAAGAACCAATATCCTTGAGAAAGCACAGCGCATAAATGGTCGCAGTTTAACAGAGGTCCGCCCCATAAGCTGCGAGGTAGGACTTCTGCCTCGCACCCACGGTTCTGCACTATTCACCAGAGGGCAAACACAGGTGCTGGCCATTGCCACTTTAGGTTCCACCAGAAAGAGGCAACAACTGGATGGCTTGGGTATAGAGGAGACCAAGCGGTTCATCCATCACTATAATTCCCCCCCATTCTCCAGCGGCGAAGTGAAACGCGTTGGTTCCCCCGGTCGGCGTGAGATTGGACATGGCGCCCTGGCAGAACGAGCCCTTATACCGGTACTGCCTGAAGAAGAGGACTTCCCTTACACTATTCGCCTGGTCTCGGAAGTCCTCAGCGCGAGTGGCAGCACCTCTATGGCCAGTGTTTGCGCCGCAAGCCTATCCCTGATGGATGCCGGGATACCGATAAAGAGAGCGGTAGCTGGAATAGCCATGGGCGCGGTTACCGACGGGAAGGGCAAGCAAGTTATTTTAACTGATATTGAGGGCAGAGAGGATGCCTACGGTGATATGGATTTCAAGATAGCCGGCACCACTAAAGGTATCACCGCCCTCCAGATGGATATTAAGCTCAAGGGCATAGACTCAGAAATTCTGAAAAAAGCAATAGTTCAAGCCCGAGATGCCCGTACGTTCATCCTGGATGCGATGGAGAAAACCATCGTCTCCAGTCGAGCTGAAATCAGCGCCTATGCCCCCCGGGTATATAAGATAATGGTTGCGCCTGATAAAATTGGCGCTGTAATCGGCACTGGAGGCAAAACAATCAGGGCAATCAGCGAGGAAAGTAAAGCAACTATTGATATTGACAGCGATGGCTCAGTGATGATCCATGCACCGGATGAGGAAGCGGCCCGCAAGGCTATCACAATGATTGAAAACCTGACCAAGGATGTGGAAGTTGGCGACGTCTATACCGGAAAGGTAACCCGCCTGCTCAACTTCGGCGCTATGGTTGAAATCCTTCCCGGTAAAGAGGGCCTGGTTCACATTAGTGAACTGGCTGACCATAGAGTAGCCAGTGTTGGGGATGTGGTTAAAGTAGGCGATGATATTACGGTTAAAGTAATCGGCATCGACGAACTGGGCAGAGTAAACCTGTCAAGGCGAGCTGTATTTGACAAGCCTTCTCATATGGGTGGAGCTAAGGCAAGCGACACAATGGATAGGAGCCACCCCCCTAAAAAACAGCGCGATACTCGCTACGACCGAGGTAGAAGCCCTCGCAAGCATCCCTTCAATAAAAGAGGCTAAATATGAAGCCAATAAGGGTAGTAGTTCACGGTGCTTTAGGCAGGATGGGGCGACAAGTGACCGAGGCTGTCTGCCAGGAGCCTGGGATGGAGGTGGCAGGCGCCGTAGACCTGAAGATCGCCCAAGAACACATGCCTCTGCCCGATGGCTCAGGGAAAGTGCCCTCTTCCTCCGACTTGGACTGCATCATCACCAGTTGCCAGCCCGATGTGATGGTAGATTTCACTATTGCCCAAGCTACCATGCCCGCCGTGCGTATAGCCACCAGCCGAGGTGTTAACGTGGTGGTAGGAACCACCGGGTTAACCGCCGATGACATTGCTGAGATTGACCAATTATCAACAGCCCACCAGGTGGGGGCAGTGGCAGCTCCCAACTTTGCTCTGGGAGCAGTGGTAATGATGCACCTGGCTAAGGTAGCTGCCAAGTACTTTGACTATGCCGAAATTATAGAATTGCACCACCTCCTGAAAGCTGACGCACCTTCAGGAACCGCCCTATCTACAGCCAAGGCAATGGCAGAAGCCAAAGGTAAACCATTCCAACTTCCCAAACAAAAGAAGAGCTTCGATAGTCGCGGAGAGCAGGTTGAAGGTGTTACCCTTCATAGTGTACGCTTACCTGGACTTATGGCACACCAAGAGGTGATCCTAGGGGCATCAGGGCAAACACTAAGGATACGACATGATACCATTAATCGCGAATGTTACATGCCAGGTGTTATGCTAGCTATCAAGGAAGTAGTTAAACGCAAAGGACTAACCTACGGTCTAGATGCCCTACTCGGTCTAAGGAAGGGATAATGAAGAAATATAAAGTAGCTATTGTCGGCGCCACTGGGATGGTAGGCAGAGAGTTCATAAAGGTACTGGAGCAACGCGACTTCCCCGCGTCCTCACTTCGGCTCTTGGCCTCAAACCGCTCAATTGGTAGAAAGCTATTAGTCAAAAACAAAGAGATTGAGGTACAAGAGACTGTTCCTGAGTCCTTTAAAGGAATAGATATTGCCCTATTCTCAGCTGGCGCTGAAATTAGCCGCTACTTCTCACCCATAGCCGCTCAATCAGGAGCCGTAGTTGTCGATAATAGCTCCGCCTTCAGAATGGTGAATTCAGTTCCCCTGGTAGTACCTGAGATCAATCCCGAAGACATCAGTCGGCACAGGGGGATTATAGCTAACCCCAACTGCTCCACTATTCAGATGGTGGTAGCCATATACCCCCTGCACCAGGTTAATCCCATTAAGCGAATTATCGCCACTACCTATCAGGCAGTGTCAGGCACTGGTTCAGCAGCGGTAGATGAACTAACAACCCAGGCAAAGCAAGTACTGGATGGGCAGAATACTATTCCCCATGTTTACCCCCACCAAATAGCGTTTAATGTGCTGCCAGAGATAGATGTTTTTCTGGACAACGGCTATACCAAAGAAGAGTGGAAGATGGTGGAAGAAACAAAGAAAATAATGCATGCCGATGATATAGCTATTTCGGCAACTTGTGCCCGAGTGCCGGTATACACCGGGCATAGCATGGCGGTTAATCTAGAATTCTC
>JAZGHN010000012.1:0-2803 GCA_036481135.1 Dehalococcoidales bacterium
GTGATATACTGTACGACAGAAATCAAAGACAGGGAGTATTTTGTGGAAGGTTATCCAATAGGATTGGCGGCAGGAATGGGAGCTGGAATTGCTATAGGTATTAGTATTGGAATAGCTATCGGGAGAAGGGGACAAAGGCCACTGACCCCAGAGGAGGAAAGAAGGCGAAAGAAGCTCGTCATAGCTGGGGTTGCTATCTTGTTGCTAGGAGTGATTGCATTGGCGTTGGTGGCATGGCTCAGATGAGATATGAAAGAAGCTATCAAGATTATTGGCTTTAGTCTTCTCATCATTGGAACTGTGGGGCTTCTCGTCACCGAGTTTGCTCTTGAATCGGGGTGTACTGCCTCTCTACTGACTAAGGTATTTGCTTCTTTTAATGGTGTTGGTCTTGCTACTCTGGCTTACGCTCATTGGGGTATACGATCAAGGCAACTGGGAAACGGATAGCTGACTTGCCAACAGGATAGACTGTTACAGACACCCCGCTACAATCCCCTATGCCTTGCCAGGATTGCTATGTGGTAATCTTGACATGCAATGAGCGGCAAGGTATAAGTTGACCAACGGAAAATGAGAATCCGAATGGGAAAATCAATGGAGGGCAATCTAGGAAGAAGGCTGCTTATCCTAGCGGGAACCTTGTCTGTTGGGCTTGCAGTTCTCGGAGTATTCCTACCCATTTTACCTACCACTCCTTTCCTTCTATTGGCTGCTGCTTGCTATGCTAGGAGTTCAGAAAGGTTCAGCAATTGGCTCTTGGGCAACAGGTTGTTTGGGAAAGTCATCAAGGACTACCGAGAAGGGAAGGGGATGTCGTTGAAAGTGAAAGCGTTCTTCATTGTCTTCCTTTGGGCAACGATAGGATGCTCAGCCGCCTTTGCAGTCGATACGCTTCCAGTTAGAATCGTCTTGATTTTAGTGGGAGTTGGAGTCACCGCACACATAGTTTTCATAAGACCCTCAGAACGCTGGCAAAAACAATCCATCTGATTTAGGTCATGTATCAGCTTCCTACTCTCTGAGTTCAGGAAGACCGTGGGTTCTCTAATCCCTTGGTCAAATTGAAGCTGGAAGTGGGGGGACAAAGAGGGAGACTTCCTCATGATGATTCTTACATAAATCTTTCTCGTGAAAGGAGGGGTATTAAGTGGCTATGAATAAGGTGGTGGCTAGCTTTGATGAGGCGGTTGCCGATATCCCCGATGGGGCTGTCATCGGGGTCAGCAATTTTGCAGGGATAGTGATGACGCCCCAGAACCTTATCCAGGCCGTGGCTCGGAAATCTGCCAAGAACCTCACCATTGTTACTTTCTTCGGTGGCCTGGGTGTGAAGATCAGGGAGTTCTTGAGTTCATTACTTGGAGAGGAAAAGGCTTCACAGCGGTGGTATATTGATGGTGCTGTGCTAGTGGAGCAAGGACTGGTGCGTAAGCTCATCAGCAGCTTCCCGTTCGCGCCCGGCGTTGAGACTGTAAAAAAGGAATGGGAAGCAGGCAGGCTGCTGGCCGAGGAATTGCCCCATGGCACGTTGGCGGTGAGGTTATGGGCTGCCGCAGCAGGGGTAGGCGGGGTATACGTTCGTACCGGAGTAGGGACAGTTGTAGAGGAAGGTAAAGAAAAAAGAGTGTTCGATGGAGAAGAATATATTCTAGAAAGGCCTCTTGAGCTTGACTTTGCTCTTATCCGCGCTTACAAAGCTGACAGATACGGTAATCTAATCTACCGAGGTGTTGGTAGAGGTGTCAGTGCCCTAATGGCTAAGGCAGCCTCAATTACCATTGCTGAGGTAGACGAAGTGGTTGAGCCAGGAGAGCTTGACCCGGAGAATATTATCACTCCCGGTATATATGTACACCGTGTGGTTCCAATACCGAAGGAGGGTTAAGATGGCAGAGAAAGAACTCAGAGAAAGAGTCAAGAGCAAGGAAAGGCTGGATGAACAGACTATAGCATTGAGGGCAGCCAAGGAGATTCAGGACGGGGATTATGTGAATTTGGGCTTCGGGATACCTACCCTAGCCAGTAACTTCGTCCCAGAAGAGAAGACCGTGTTCTTCCACTCGGAGAGCGGGATTATCGGCTATGGTCGTATAGCCACCGAGGAGGAAGCGGATGAGATGGGGTGGACACTGGTTAATGCCAGTGGCCAGCCTGTTATGCCACTTCCAGGGCTAAGCCTTTTCCATATGGGTGAAGCCTTCGACATGATCCGTGGTGGGAAGCTTGACCTCACTATCCTGGGAGGGCTTCAGGTATCGGAGAGAGGAGACTTGGCCAATTGGCGAGCGCCACACTTATTTACCAGCATTGGCGGTGCTATGGACCTGGCAGCCAGTACCAAAAAGGTCATTGTCTGCATGACCCATGTCACGCGTAACAATGAATATAAGATAGTGAAGGAATGCACCTTCCCTCTTACCGCCAGGGAATGCGTGGACTTAATCGTCACCGACATAGCAGTCGTTGAGGTAACCAAGCAAGGGCTGGTGTTAAAGGAAACCGCTCCAGGGTGGACTGCAGAAGAGGTGCAAGCACTGACTGAGCCCAAACTCACTTTGGCTCCCGACCTCAAAGAGATAGAGCTATTGTGAAGAGGATCCCGCAATGGAGCGACCCTCGCGGCTTCTTCTAGCCGTGGGACCGCTACCTCGGGCTTACTAAAGGGTGTGGTGTCATTGGACTTAAACGAGCGAATCAAGACCCTAGCTCACTGGATGTTTGAGGCAAGATACCTGGTGGTCTTCACAGGCGCTGGGATCAGCACCGAATCAGGTCTCCCGGACTTCCGAGGACCTGATGG
>JAZGHN010000013.1:0-4205 GCA_036481135.1 Dehalococcoidales bacterium
GATTTGGGCTTGCCTCTCACCTGGGGCTCTGTTTGAATTTGCCCACTATTGGCTGTGCGAAATCTCTGTTATGCGGTACACATAAAACGCCAGGCGCTGAGCCAGGTAGCTATGCTGAGGTAGTAGATAGGGGTGAGATTATAGGGGTAGCCCTGCGCACCAAGCTCGGAGTGAAGCCTATTTATGTCTCTATAGGTCATAAGGTTGACCTTAAAACCGCTATCTACTGGGTTATGAAGTGCTGCCGTGGTTATCGCCTCCCTGAGCCTACCCGGCTGGCTCATCTGGCAGCGGGAGGGAATCTACTGCCCGGGGAGGGCTATCAGGGGAAGCTTTTTGCTGAGGACAGATGCAAGAGTTAAGGGACAAACTAAAGGATTTACAGTCTAGAATCTCCATGGCGCTGGTGTATCTTTGACATTGCTGCCAAGGAGAAGGAAATTGCCAGTTTGGAGAAGCAGTCAGCCCAGCCTGATTTTTGGTCGGACCAGGCTAAAGCGCAAAATATTATGCGTCAGTTGGTTGGGCTGAAGAAGCTGGTGCAAGAGTGGCGTGGGTTGGAGAAAGAGGTGGCTGACATCGCTGAATTAGTCTCCCTGGCGGAAGAGGATGACTCACTCTGGGAGGAAATTCAGCCTGAACTGGATGAGGTAGCTTCCCGTCTGGATGAGCTGGAGCTGGAGATGGCTTTTACCAGTGAGTATGATGCCAGAAGTGCTATCCTGGCTCTTCATGCTGGGGCTGGAGGCACGGAATCTCAGGATTGGACAGAGATGCTGCTGAGAATGTATCTTCGCTGGGCGGAGCGGCGTGGCTATAAGGCTGAGATATTAGATGTTTCCCCCGGGGAGGAGGCGGGGATAAAGAGTGCAGTGGTTGGGGTTAGCGGCGACTACGCCTGTGGCTACCTGAAATCGGAGCACGGGGTCCATCGCTTGGTTCGTCTTTCTCCCTTTGATGCCGATTATGCTCGGCACACCTCCTTTGCCTTGGTTGAGGTGATGCCTGAAGCGGAAACCGATGTTGATGTTAAGATAGCCCCCGATGATTTGAAGGTTGATGTATTTAGGTCTAGTGGACCAGGGGGACAGCACATGCAGAAAACAAGCAGTGCTGTCAGACTGACCCATCTGCCCACGGGATTGGTGGTTACCTGTCAGAGCGAGCGCTCCCAGCACCAGAATAAGGAAATTGCCTTAAAAATACTCCAGTCCCGTCTTCTGGAGGTGGAGCTGGAAAAGAGGACTGAGCAGAGGGCCAAGCTTAAGGGGAAGCGTATCGCTGCTGGTTGGGGTAACCAGATCAGAAGTTATGTCCTCCATCCCTATAAGATGGTAAAGGACCATAGGACTAATTATGAAACAGGCGATACCGCTGCGGTATTAGATGGGGAATTGGATGGCTTTATCACCGCCTATCTTCGCTCTCATATGGGTGAGGAGAGATGATTAGGAAGGTCAGCATACTAGCTTTAGTTGTTTGCCTGTTTCTCCCCTTATTGAGTCCCGGCCTGGTTCAGGCTCAGGGCGAGCTAACCATAGTGGATAGCTCGGTTCAGGCAGACTTCCCCCATAGGCTCAGCTTTAGTCTATCGGCGGAGAGTGACGTCAATATTACCGATGTTCGACTCCATTATCAGGTTGACCAGATGAGCTTTGCCCGGGTAACCAGCGAGGTCTATATCGAATTTGCCCCTGATACCAGTGTTGATGAGGATTGGACCTGGGATATGAGGAAAACGGGTGGGCTCCCCCCGGGGTCCAGTGTGACCTATTGGTGGACGGTGGAGGATGCCAAAGGCGACAGGGTTGCCACCGCTCCAGTTCAGGTCGATTTCAATGATAACCGCTACCCCTGGCGTAGTTTAGCTGAGGGTGAAGTAACCATATATTGGTATGAGGGAGACGACTCCTTTGCCCAGGAGGTAATGGGGGCGGCTCAGCAGGCATTGGCTCGGCTGGCTGAGGACACCGGCGCCGAGGTGGAGAAGCAGGTCGAGATGTATATCTACGCTGACTCTCAGGACCTGCGGGAGGCGATGATTTTTCCTCAGGAGTGGACGGGAGGGGCAGCCTTTACCAGATTTGGCATTATCGCTATCGGCATACCTACAGATAAGCTTGACTGGGGGAGGAGGGCAATTGCCCATGAGCTAACCCACTTGGTCATACATCAGGTGACACTTAATCCCTATAGCGACCTGCCTACCTGGCTCGATGAGGGTTTAGCTATGTATACCGAGGGGGAGCTTGAGCCGGTATTTATCGCTATTCTCAATAAGGCCATAGCTGAAAACGAGCTTATTTCGGTGCGTAGCCTATCAAGCCCCTTTTCCGCTTATGCTGAGGAGTCCGTCCTTTCCTATGCTCAAAGCTATAGTCTGGTCGATTTTCTTATCACCGATTATGGACAGGGCAGGATGCTGGAGCTATTGAATACCTTTAGCCAGGGCAGCGGCTATGACGGAGCTCTGGAAAGGGTTTATGACTTTGATATGGATGGTCTGAATGCCTTGTGGCGAGGTTGGATTGCCGAACAGTACCGGCAGTTGGAGGAAGGGGGAGGCGGCTAACATTAGCGGACGCTGGCAGATGAAAACACGGAGGTGAGGATGACAAAGAAAGCGATTTTAGGTGTATCAGTATTATTGGTTTTACTGTTTTGTCTGCCCTCTTGCGCTTCTGGAGTATCCCAGGAGGAATACAACGTATTGCAGGGCAGACTGGATAGCGCGCAGGGTGAAATTGATGCCCTGCAGGCAAACCTGGCGGCACTCCAGGATAACTATGAGAACTTGCAAGCTGACTATGAGAGCTTGCGGGGCGATTACACGAGCTTGCAAGCCAGCTATGAGGGCTCGCTGGAGAGGCTGAAACAATCCGAACTGGAGGACCCGACCTGGTCGGAGCTGAAGGAATTCCTCGAGCTGGATGATACCGACACGTTAACCTATGCCGAGAACAGTTTTGATTGCACCGGGTTTGCCATAACCCTGCGAGACCGTGCCTGGAGATATGGCATGAGGTGCGCTTTTGTCGAGCTGGGCTTTGCCGATGGGACGGGGCATGCTCTTAATGCTTTTGAAACAACCGATGAAGGGCTAATTTATGTAGATGATACTGAGGCTGACCAAATAGCATATATCGAGACAGGTCAAACATATGGGCTAATTCATTTAGACACGGTGAAGTCTGAGTATATCACCTGTACCGGAGACCCGGGTGAGTTCTGGGACTCACTAACCTATCGCACCCATTCCAATCCCTTCAGCTACGATTATTATGTGGACTATCAAGGACAGCTCCAATTCTATGAAGCGAGCATAGAGGCCTACAATGAAGCTGTGGATGAATATAACAATGGCAGCACAAAGTGGTCAAATTCCCAGTTGACAAGTTGGCGTGAGAACCTTGAGGCTTTGGAAGAAGATATAGGCTCTATTTTTTATGAGCCCACGGAGGTGGTTGAAACCGTTGAAGTTTACTGGGACTAAAAGCACTGGGCACTGTAATTGATGATGAAAAGAATACTATATATGCTGCTCTCAGCGGTACTGTTGTGCAGCCTGCTCGTTGTTGGCTGCCAGCCTGAGCAGGAAGCGGCGCCCACCCTTGTTGCTGAAGAAGAAGTTCTTAATCTGTATGGCACCGCCCCCTATACCCTTGACCCGGCGGTTTCCAGTGAGATGACCTCCCACGAATATATAATGCAGCTATTCGGTGGCTTGGTTCGCCTCGGCGATGACCTGGAGCCGGTGCCTGATATCGCCCAGAGATATGAGGTCAGCGACGACGGCACGACCTATACCTTCTATCTCCGCGACGATGTAAGGTTCCACGATGGCAGGGAGGTTAAGGCTGAAGATGTCAAGTATTCCTGGGAGAGAGCCTGCGACCCTGAAACCGAGTCGCAGACGGCACCCGTCTATCTGGGAGATATTGTCGGGGTGAGTGAGATGTCGGCTGGTGAAAGCGAGGAGCTCAGGGGGGTCAGGGTTATTGATGATTATACCCTTCAGGTGACCATAGACGAGCCTAAATCTTATTTCCTATCCAAGCTGAGCTATCCCACCGCCTTTGTCGTTGATAGAGCCAATGCGCAGTCGGGACGGGAGTGGTGGCGCCACCCCAACGGCACCGGCCCGTTTAAGCTCGGGCAGTGGGAGGAAGAGAGTTTGCTGGTTCTGGAGAGGAACGAGCTTTACT
>JAZGHN010000014.1:0-18519 GCA_036481135.1 Dehalococcoidales bacterium
CCTCACTTATAACCTACCTCCTCCATTTTTCTGGTTAAAGTTATATTATAAAGTATTATAGAACAAATCGACCTATTTTTAAACACCATAAAAGGCTAAGGATAATTTTGTCGGGCACGGGCAGCTCTCCTCCCCAGCCAGAAGCCCAGGAAAACGGCACCGGCTACGCCGACTCCGATTAACGCGTTCTTAGCCCAGCCACTGAGGGCAAAACGAGCGCTGACATAGAATGGGACCGGGTCTGTCCACTCGCTCCCATTGAAGGCACCATCTATCACCTTTACCCTCCAGTAGTAGGGGGCATCCTTTTTGGTTGGCTCCAGCTTCTCCTCTCCGGCAAGGGTGTACTCTGAACTGGTCAGACCCTCCTTCTCCAGCAATAGAGAGGTGAAATCTGCATCAGTGGCAATGTTTAGGGTATAGGTTACGCCACTGGGGTCCTCCACATCCTCCCAGTCAAAATATGTCTCTGCCTCGGCTTCACTATCCTCTTCAGGCACTAGCAGCACTGGCATTGGTGGTGCTTCCGACTCCATAGCGAAGATACGCTTTACAATATTGGTGCCATCACTAACAGCTACGGTATGATTTCCTCCAATGCTGGCAGGAGCATAGAAGACAGCGGAAAATGCCCCGTTAGCATCAGTAAGGGCTGTAGCTACCTCAACATCCCCGTAGTTAATGGTTACCGCGTGGTCAGCTATGAATCCGATGCCACTAACAGTGACTGCGGTGTCAACATTACCCGCAGATGGGTCGAGGGTAGCCCCGGCCACTATGGTGAACTCTGCCCTACGCATGTTGCCATCCTCCTCCACCTCTACCTCATAGCTGCCCGGCTCCATAACTGGCACAACAAAGGAAACCTCAAAACCACCATATTTATCACTCCTCTCCCTCGCTACTTCAGCTCTATCAAAGTAAACAGTGACATTACTTTCATCACCGAAACCGGCGCCGCTGACGGTTACACTATCGCCAATAGCACCTGATGATGGGCTAATAGCGATGGAGGGAATCACTCTAAAGTAAGCTTTGGCTGAGTTGCCCAGTGCGTCCTTTGCCCAAACCTTATGTTCTCCAGCAGCACTATCGGGAATGGCAAAGCTACAAGTAAACTCTCCGCTAGGACTAGCTTCCTCATTGCCATCATCAACCCTACGCCCCTCGTAGTAGATAGTTATCATGTCATCGGCATAGAAACCCACGCCGGTAACAGTTATCATAGTGCCCACAACGCCCTCTCCAGGGTCTAGCTCGATCTCGGGTTCCTGGATAATAAAGGAGACCCTCCCACCCAATCGATTGCCAACTCTGTCCTCAACGGTAACATAAACCCTCCCCGGCTCAGCATCATCAGGAACAACAAAGTCGGCGGTAAACGTCCCATCATCAGGAACAACTAAAGCATCCATCTCTCTGTTCCCAAAGAAGATGTAGATGGTGTCACCTCTGTAGGATTCAAAGTTTGTCCCCGATACCGTAACCTCTGTCCCCAGTGAGCCAGAGCTGGGGGAGATCTCAATTACCGGTGCGGCTAACACCGGTGCGGCTACTACAAGCACCGTCACCAATGAGAGGACAACGGCTATTGACAGTCTGCGGAGGATTTTAATACCTTTCACCAGCATTTACCTAACTAATATAAGACAGCATTACTCAATATAGGCACTCAAATATTTACTAATTATATCCTCTTGCTGCTCGCTACTAACAGTTAAGAAGTGGTGCAAACTTGCTGCCACAAGTATGGTTTTCTTTCTAGCAGTGCTTTTAGCGAGCGCATCCACTGCGACCTTCAACTTTCCTGGAATCTCCACGGCTAGGCTTTTCTTTTCCATAATAACCTTTCCTAGATTTTACAAGTATTGGCTATATTTTACTAGCTAATACTTATCTTGTCAAGCCCCTACCTAACTAAATTTTTCAACCTGAAGCCAAAAGGGAAGTTCCCTCATATAGAAAAAGGGGGGTAATTTAAGGAGATCAGCCTCCCCTCATCACCCCCCCCCAAAAGACAGGTTATCCGCAGTTATTCTCTAGTAGTGCCCTTGCTGATGCTCTTCAAGATGGTAAGGATGCCAACTACAGCCCGCTGAATATCAATTGGCTCCTGCGATAGCACCCTGGCGACATAAGGGTCTAATCGTCCACCGCCATAGGGTGGGCCCTCCTCACCCAGGCTAGGAGGATGGGGGGAGAGATAACCAGCTAAAGCAAATAGCTCGTTCTCCTCAAAGCCCAAGGGTGTGGCAATCTTTCGCAGAACATGGGCTGATGGAAAACGCTCGCCTCTCTCAATGCGCCCCAGATGTGATGAGGATACTCCTGCCTTATGTGCCAACTCCTGAAGAGTCAGCGACATCATCACCCGCTGCTGCTTGATTATTTCGCCTAGATTACTCTCTTTACTCTTGTCCATAACTACCTAAACTCTAGTTCGCCAAATGGCAAATGTCAATCTTAACCATGTTGTTTATAGTCACTTTCCATCTTAGGCCTCCAACATTAATTGTCCATAAAAACGACATTTAAATTTCATCAAAATCTATTCCCTGGCGGCTGAAACTAAGGGGTTATACAATGCCTGCGGGCACAATTTGCCTCCCCTTCCTTGACAGGGCAACTTATGCCCACTAAAATGTGATTGTTTGTTACACTTTCTTTTCATATTCGTAAAGGAGAAGGGGGTTGATGCTATGTGGCTAAGGTAGTAGCCCGCGAGAATGAGAGCTTCGAAAGTTTGCTTAAACGGTTTAACAAAAGGGTACAACAGGAGCGTATTCGGGCTGAAATGCGCCGCCATGAATACTATGAAAAGCCCAGCGTTAAGCGTAAGCGGAAGAAGGCAGCTAAAAAACGCAAAGCCGCCAGAGTACCCAGAGCACCTAGAGCACTAAGAAGGTAATAACTAAAGTGAGAGCAGATTTAAAACAAAAATTAACCGACGACCTGAAGCAGGCGATGAAGGATGGCGATAAGGTAAGACGTTCCGTTATCCGATTGGTTCTGGCTGCGGTTAAAAACGCTGAAATCGCCCGGCAGGCCACTTTAGAGGATGGCGATATCCTTGGCATAATTGCCAAGGAGGTGAGGCAACATCAGGAGAGTATTGAAGCCTTTAAAGAAGGAAACCGCCAGGAGCTGGTAGCTCAGGAAGAAGCAGAGCTGGCTGTGCTCAAGGGGTATCTACCCCAGCAGATGACCCGGGATGAGATTATAGTCGCCGCCCGCAAAGTTATTGAAGAGGTGGGGGCACAGGAACCCAAAGACAAGGGGAAGGTTATGCCCAAGCTTATCGCTCAGCTTAAAGGGAGGGCAGACGGACGAGAGATCAACGCGGTGGTAACCGAGTTACTCAGTCAATGACTCACCCTTCGTCTTCATTCTAAATACTCCAGTTCCGGGGGAGAATAATTTATTTTTATATGGCTAGATAGGAGTGGTTTATGACAGTTGACAAGCAGATACTAGATGAAGTCGCTTTGAGCGAAGCAGAGTATGAACTGATAGTTCGTAGGCTAGGTCGAGAACCCACGATTGTGGAAATAGGCATGTTTGGCTCTCTGTGGAGTGAGCACTGTGGCTATAAACACTCTAAACCTCTATTCAAGTTGTTCCCTGCTATAGATAAGAGGGTGCTGACCGACATTGGAGCTGAGAATGCTGGCGCGGTGGATATTGGTGATGGGCTCGCGGTGGTGATGAAGATTGAGTCCCATAATCACCCCTCGGCTATTGAACCCTATCAGGGGGCAGCCAGCGGGTTTGGTGGGGTGGCGAGGGATATTCTGACAATGGGGGCTCGTCCTGTTGCTGCCATTAATTCTTTGCGTTTTGGTCCTTTAAATAACCCCCACAATCGGTATCTGTTCAGTAAGGCAGTGGCTGGCTTTACTGACTATACCAATAAGCTGGGTATCCCTACTGTCGCCGGGGAGGTCTATTTTTCTAGCTCTTATTCAACTAATCCGTTGGTTAATGCTATGTGCGTAGGTATCGTGGAAGTCAATAAACTGGTCAGGGCTAGAGCCAGTGGTGTGGGTAACCTGATAATGATAGTCGGCGCTGAAACTGGTAGAGACGGAGTTCACGGGGCGTCAGGACTGGCGTCAAGAACCTTTGAGGCTGAGCCTGAGCCGAGCACCGCTGTTCAAGCTAGTGATCCAGCACTGGAGAAGCTACTTGTTGAGGCTTGCTTGGAGTTAGCTGACACCGACTGGCTAGTAGGCATGCAGGATTTAGGCGCTGCCGGCTTGACCTCTTCAGCAGTAGAAACAGCAGCTAGAGCTGGTAATGGTATAGAGCTTGATATGCTTAAGGTGCCTCGCCGGGAGGCAGGAATGACCTCCTATGAGATTATGCTTTCCGAAACACAGGAGCGAATGCTGATAGTAGTTAAGAAAGGCTATGAAGATAAGGTATCAGACCTGTTTCGTCGTTGGGGACTGAATTGCCATATCATTGGGAAGGTTACTGATGATGGGTTGGCTAGAATTAAAGAGGGTGATGTGGTGGTAGCTGAAGCTCCAACAAAGCTGCTTACTGACCCGCCATTGTACCAATACCAGGTCAGAAAGCCGAGGTGGTTGAGAGAGATTCAGTCGTTGGAACTAAAAGTTATCCCCGACCTTACCCCAAGCGAGGCTAAATCGGTTTTTCTCCAGTTGCTGGCCTCACCTAATATTTGTAGCCGGGAATGGATATTTCAGCATTCTAGTACTCAGACCGATGTTATGCCTCCTGGTGGTGATGGCGGAGTGTTGCGGGTAAAGGGGAGCAGTAAAGCCCTTTCATTTACTGTGGATGGAAACGGACGCTATTGTCACCTTGACCCGTATGCCGGTGGGGCTATAGCTGTGGCTGAGGCAGCACGAAATTTGGTGTGCACCGGTGCCAAACCCCTAGCTGTCACTGATTGCCTTAATTTGGGCAATCCAGAGAGGAAGGACATTTATTACCAGCTTAAAGAGTGCATTCGTGGTATAGGTAGCGCTTGCCGGAAGCTGGGTGTACCGGTAATCAGCGGCAATGTTAGTCTGTACAACGAGGGCAAGGAAGGGGCTATCTATCCGACACCAATATGTGGCATGATTGGTCTCAATGAGGATATAAGCCAGCGGTGTGACATGGGTTTTGTCGGTGAGGGTGACCAGGTATTTTTGCTGGGTAGCGGCTTTGATGGTGTGGGGTTGGGGGGCAGTGAGTACCTTAAGCTGGTTCACGGTCTGGTTAAGGGCAGACCTCATATTGACCTAGACATGGAAAAGAGGGTGCAATCTTGTTGCTTGAAGGCTATCAGACAGGGGATTATTAGTTCAGCTCATGACTGCTCTGACGGTGGCCTGGCGATTACCTTGGCTGAGTGCTGTTTAAGAGGTGGCCGTGGTTTCAAGGGGGAGGGGTGGCGGTTTAAGGGTAGGCTAGATGCTACCCTGTTTGGTGAAGTACAGTCAAGGATTGTAGTCTCGGTAAAGTCAGAGAAGGTTCAATTGTTGGAGAAGATAGCTAATATCAGTCGTGTGCCTGTAACTAGATTAGGGGTGGTAGGAGGTAGACGATTTACTATTTTGAACTGCATAGATCTTTCTCTAGAGCAAACTGAGTCAGTATGGCGGGGGAGTCTGGAGAAAATTTTGGCTTAATGCCCCACCCCGAACGCCACATCCGCAGCAGCCAGCACCCCCGGTGGACAAGGGAAGGAGCTAAGAGATACGGGGACGGCTTCCACATCTTCCTCAACGCAGTAAAGTGGGCTCAGAGCTTGTGAGCCAACGCTCTCTTTAACTCAAGCTCGAGTTTCTCCGGTTTAATCCCTGAATCTATTATTGACCACGGCAGTTTTTGACTGGTATCCCACCTCTGGTGGGCATAGTAGTCAACGTCCAAATGACACTTTTCCACTGCCTGGCGCCAGCCGGATAGTGATACCTGTTCTACATCGACCAGCACCTCGGCTAATTTGGCATCTCCTCGAGAAAGAACCCCCTGAACCTCACTCCACGCCGGGCTTTCGCTCTTAACCTTGACCCCTTTGGGCATCAATTTGCCTTTGAGCAGAGACAGACGGTGCTCCAGCGTGGGAAGGGATGCCATGGGCAGCCACTGGAAGGGTGTTCCCGCCTTGGGGACAAAGGGGGCAATACTGAGGATAATACGACAGCCGCTTTGTTGCCTATCAATGATGCCCTTGCCCTTCAGGGTGAGAGCAGCGATTTCCTCAATATCTTCATCGGTCTCTGAAGGCAAGCCAATCATGAAGTAGAGTTTGAGTTGTCTTATCTTCAGCTCAGCAACCTTGCCTACCGCCTGCAAAATATCGTCCTCGGAGATGCCCTTTTTAATGACCTGACGCAAGCGCTGGGAGCCAGCCTCGGGGGCAAGGGCAATGGTCTGTGCCCCCCCTTTAGCCAGTTCTCTCAATACTATGCGGGAAAGGGGCCTCGTCCGTAGCGAGCTGACAGAGAGCTCAGCCCCCATTTGTTGTAGCCTAACCACCAGCTCCTCTATTTGGGGGTGGTCTGAAACGGCAGGCCCGACTAGCCCCAGGCGTCTCCTATAGTTAAGCCCCAGCTCAGCCTGGACTATTAGACTATCTATAGACCGATAGCGCATGGGGCGAAAGGCATTACGCACCAGACAGAAGCGACAGCCCCAGTAGCAGCCACGCTCTACCTCAATGAGATATAAGCCACCCAGCTCGGTATCCGGTGTAACTATGGTAGTGGTGGTGGGGAAATCATCCAGATTTGCCGCCCACTGGCGAACCACCGGTGTTCCAGAATAATACTGTGGCACATAAATGCCGGGTAGTGAGGCTAGCGCTTTCAGCAGTTCGTCGCGCTTGCCCCCGATGCCCTCAGATAGTATGGGAAGGATAACAGGAAGCAACGGCTCTGCCTCACCAATACACAGGCAATCAAAGAAGGGTGACAGGGGGAGGGGATTAGCCATGATACAGGAACCGCCAGCGATAACCGCCGGATGTCCTTCATCGCGGTCGGCAGCATACAGAGGTATGCCACTGGCTTTGAGAATGCTTACTACATTGAAGTAGTCGACCTCATAGGTGATGGAGAAGGCAACCACGGCGAAATCCGAAAGCGGTCGCTGGGATTCCAGGGATAAAGGGGGCGACTGCTGAATGTTGTTATCCTTTTCCCAGAAGGCTCTCTCACAAACGACCTTACCCTGGCTATTTAACAGGCTGTAGATGGCATGAATGCCCAGATTGGACATCCCGGTATAATAGGAATTGGGATAGATAAGGGCAACGGGGATTCTACCTCCCCAGTCTTTAATAATAGTGCCCTGCTCTCGAGCAAGCCGCCGCTTTGCTTTCTTGATTTCATCCCAACCCATAAGCTATTCGCTGACTCTTTACTTCCAGCAACCCTTGAGAAACCGGCCGTTCATAATTACCACTTTATCGGCTACTACCCTTAACTGCTGGGAAGTCCGCTCTTTACCAAATAGGGCAACCTCCACATGCTTGCCGTTGTCCTTGACCGCCTGAAGAGCGCCCACATAATCGGTATCGCTGGCAGCAAGAATAGCCACATCATAATTGTTCTTAAAACTATGAGTTATCATATCGGTAGCTAACTGGATATCAACCCCCTTCTCATAAGGAGGGGTATTAGGCCAGTTGTTATAGACCAGCCGCCCTAAACGCAACTCGCAGTAAGGTATGGCACTTACACTGGCAAAGAACGTCTGCTGCTCCCGGTATCGCACTGGCTCTTGCTTAAGACCGACCCGGGCATTATAGTAATAGATTCTTATTAGCCGCCGCTTGTCCAGGAGCCTTTTACCAAGCTTGCCGATGTCTATATCGGTTCTTCTGAAAACATTTTTGAGAGAATGATACAGATTACTTCCGTCAACAAACATCATTACCCTCTCTGTGCTATCTCCCATATATCACCTTCTTTCCGAATTATTTTTCTTACTCTGATGGAGGATGGAAGCCCATTGCTGGTTTGGCAGGCTCGGCGGCTTCAGTCAGCTTGCCAAACTTAGATTCGTATTTTTTCAGATTTTCTGTAAGCGCAGAAATCATTCTTTTCATATGGCCTGGACTGATAACAACCCGTGCCGTCACCGAAGCAACAGGAGGCGCAATCATCATGAAATCCAGGATAAATTCCTCCTTGGTATGAGCAATTAGCATATTATTAGCATATACACCACCCCTAAGGTTTTCAGGAAAGGCAACCTTCACTTGCTTTTGAGGAGCTTTTTCACTCATATTTCACCTACTTTCAGAAGCTAGCCTCTTTGCTACCCTTGCTAACTTTAACACTAGCTCCCTTGCCTCTTAAAGACCGCGCGACTTTTACCTCCTTGCCTCTTCCATATTTATACTGACTTTTTGGCATCTTATCACCTTCTTTCCTTTAGCATTTAGTATACCCACAGGTGGGGCAGATGAAGCAACCCTCCTGATAGACGAGGAGATTGCCACAGTCGGGGCACTGCCCCGCCAGGTTCTTAGCCCCGAAGTCCTCCAGCTTGGGCTTGCCCTCATAACCGGTGGTATGCTTCTCCAGCACGCTGGCAATGGCATCAGCGCAGGAGAGGATAGACTTGCCCCCTTCCCAGGCGATGGATGGACAGCGGATACCACGGAGCTGCCTCACTACTGAGGCGACATCCACCCCGGACCTTAACGCCAGAGAGATAAGGCGGCAGATGGCTTCAAGCTGGGCCGAGGCACAGCCTCCAGCCTTACCCAAGGTGGAGAAGACCTCACATATTCCCTGCTCATCAGAGTTCACCGTTACGTAGATGTAGCCGCAGCCGGTGGTTGCCCGCTCGGTTACCCCTGAGGTTGCCTTTGGCCTCTCCCTGGGGACAAGCTTAGCCCCTTCAACCTTTTTCTCTGCCTTGCCCGTGGTTAACACCTGCCCCTCACGGCTTCTATCTCGATAAATGGTTATTCCCTTCAGTCCCTCCTCATAAGCCATCATGTACACCTTGGTTATATCCTGCTGAGTAGCCGCCTGGGGGAAGTTGACTGTCTTGGAGACAGCGTTGTGTGTGGACTTCTGGAAGGCTGCCTGCATCTTGACATGCCACTCAGGCTCAATTTCATGGGCGGTAACAAATAACCGTTTGCTTTCATCGGGGATTCCGTCCACATCATGAAGTTTAGCCCCCTCCGCCAGCCGCTTCATCAGCTCCTCTGAATAGAAGCCTTCCCTCTTTGCCACCTCCTCAAAGTAAGGGTGAACCTCCACTAGCTGAGCGCCATCCAGGATATTGCGAGTGTAGCTCAGGGCAAAGAGGGGCTCAATGCCACTGGAGCAGCCAGCTATTATGCTCAGAGTACCGGTGGGCGCGATGGTAGTTCTGGTGGCATTTCTCACCCTAGGACCATCAGGGACATCATATTTGCTCCCTTCGAAAGCAGGAAATACCCCTCTTTCCTGCACCAGCTCCTTAGAAGCCTCAGTCGCGTAGCGCTGCATTTCGGCCATAACATCCTCAGCCAACTTTAGCGCCTCCTCTGAGTCATAGGGAACACCCAGCCTGATGAGCATGTCGGCAAACCCCATCACCCCCAGCCCTATCTTCCTGGTCTTCTTGGTCATCTCCCCTATCTCTTTAAGAGGGAACTTATTGACATCAATGACATTATCCAGAAATCTCACCGCAACTTTCACCGTCTCAGCCAGCTTGGGATAATCAATCTCGGCAGTGCCATTTTTGCTCCGCAGCATTCTGGCTAGATTGATAGAGCCCAGATTACATGACTCGTAGGGGAGCAAAGGCTGCTCGCCGCAGGGGTTGGTACTCTCAATACTGCCCAGATGGGGAGTGGGGTTATCCCGATTTATGTGGTCAATGAAAACGACGCCCGGGTCGCCGGTCTTCCAGGCCATATCCACTATCTGGCCAAATACCTCCCTGGCATTGAGCTTACCCACCACCTCTTTGGTGTGCGGATTTACCAGCTCATAGTCAGTGCCCCCCTTGACCGCTTCCATAAATTCAGTGGTTACCGCTACCGAGAGATTAAAGTTAGTAAGAACAGTAGGGTCAGCTTTAGCCATAATGAACTTCACAATATCGGGGTGGCTAACATGAAGAATAGCCATGTTCGCTCCCCGGCGCATTCCCCCCTGCTTGATAACATCAGTGGCAACATCAAAAGCCCGCATGAAGGAAACCGGGCCACTGGCTACCCCACCGGTGGAGCCAACCCTATCCTTTTCCGGCCTCAGCCTAGAGAAGGAAAATCCAGTCCCCCCGCCGCTTTTGTGGATGAGGGCAGTATACTTCACCCCATTAAATATGGACTCCATTGAGTCCTCAATGGGAAGGACAAAGCAAGCTGATAGTTGCCCTAGCTCCCTCCCGGCATTCATTAGAGTGGGGGAGTTAGGCAGGAACTCCAGGCTAGTCATCAGCTGGTAGAACTCCTCCTCCCTAGCCTTGACATCCGCCTCGGGGTCATAGAGGAGCTCGGCAGAGGCGATAGCCTGTGCCACCCGCCGGAACATCTCTTCGGGTTTCTCAATAACCTTTCCCTCCGCATCCTTCTTCAAATATCTTCTCTCCAGAACTCGAAGAGCATTCTCGGTAAGACTGACCACGCCGGCAGGCTCGGCCTTAGACTTAACTCTGGTAACCTCCATTTTGGGTTTAACCTCCTCTTCCTTAGCTGATTCTTTTTCTTTGCTCGCCAGAATCTCTTCCACTATAACCTGGATTTCAGACCCACTGGGCAGTTGCTTCTGACTTCGCCGGGACCTGGGCACCAGCTCTTCCATCCCCGGCAGGGGCCGTTCTGCTTCAGGTAGCGGTTTTGATTTTTCCAGGCGTCTAATCACCTGAGCAGTGAGCTGCTCAACGAGCGGTCTATCGGATATACCCATAGACTCGGCAGCAGCGAAGACCGCCCGGGCAATATGGGTACGATTGAGTGATATTTTCTCGTCTCGGTTATCGCCTCTATTCACCTCCGCCTCCTTCTACCGCTCTTAACCAGTCCCTTTAATTTAGTATCGGGGAGCAGGGGTAATTGACCTGCCGGTTGGGGTGCCTCAGCACTGACCAGAGTATCTACTTCCTGTTTTAAGTCGGTGATATCAGTAAACGCCCGGTAAACGCTGGCAAAACGGATGTAAGCAATGTAGTCCAGGCCCTTTAATCTCTCTATTACCATATCGCCAATAACACCAGTGAGTACCTCCTGCCTACCCAGGTGATAAAGCGCAGTCTCTATATCATCAACAATCTTATCCACAGTGCCGGTAGGTAGGGGGCGTTTTTCACAAGCCTTGCGAATGCCGACGAGGAGCTTGTCTCGACTAAATTCCTCACGCCTCCCGTCCTTCTTAATCACGAAAAGGCTGGCTGGTTGCATTCTTTCATAGGTAGTGACACGAGCCCCACAGGATAAGCACTGACGCCGACGGCGTATGCCATCATTAACATCGCGAGAGTCTACTACCTTGGAATCAATATGACCACAATAAGGGCAATTCATGCCAGCTCCACATTATATAGTATAGCAAAGTAAAAATACCACAATATATAGTATTTGTCAACCCTTTTGCAGGTCTAGATGATGGTTAATTTGCGCTTTTGAGGAAAGGATACTAGAATGGTAAAAAATGACGGGGGCTGAGTTATGGAGAACCAGGCTACAGAAGTTACCGTTAATCAGGCGAAGTTACGCATAATTCAGGGAGATATCACCCGGCAGGCCACCGACGCCATAGTTAATGCTGCTAACTCCAGCCTTATGGGTGGCGGTGGCGTAGATGGAGCTATTCACCGGGCAGGAGGTCTCACCATCTTAGAGGAGTGTAAGCAAATTGTAGCCAGACAGGGACGATTGTCCACCGGTAAGGCAGTGATAACCACCGGGGGCAATCTTAAGGCGAAATACGTCATCCATACCGTTGGCCCTATCTGGCATGGAGGCAACAAAGGAGAACCCGAATTGCTCGCCAGTGCCTATCAACAGAGCTTGAACATAGCAGCGGAGAAAAACATCAATAGCGTTTCCTTTCCCTCAATAAGCACCGGAGCCTATGGCTATCCGGTCAGCCAGGCTTCAGAGATAGCCCTCGACGCTGTTATCACCTTTCTCAGCCAGAGCACCATCTCCATCAGAGAAGTGGTATTTGTCCTGTTTGATTCTCGAACCCTTGGAGTTTACTCATCGGCTCTCAGAGAGATAGCAAGGAAGAGGGGATTGCCCCTCTCTTAGTTACCTGCCGGGAACAGTATTTTAGCCCCTATGAAATAACCGTATGATAAGGTATAATCTAAAAGTCCTTTTTGCCTGGAGGGTATAATGGAGCTTCAGTTTCACCGTAGCATCACTCAACGAATAATGTGGACGTTCTACGTCCGAGTAATATCAAGGATATTGTTCAGTCTGCTAATTCGCCGCCAAGTTACAGGGCAAGAGAATGTTCCCAGGCAGGGCCATTTACTAATTATATCCAATCATCTCAGTTTTGCCGACCAATTTTTGCTCACTGCCAGCCTCAACCGAAGAGTAGTATATATGGCCAAGGTGGAGCTATTCCGCTCTAGATTAATAAGGTGTCTGGCACATGGCTTTGGCGCCTTTCCCGTGCGTAGAGGGGGAATAATGGATAGGAAGGCAATACGCCAGGCAAACCAAATTCTGGGGAGTGGCCAAGGCCTAGGTATGTTTCCTGAAGGAATGCGGAACTGGAAGGCCGAGCTAAAACGTGCCTTTCCTGGTTCAGTGCTGATAGCCCTACACAACAATGTCCCTATCCTCCCCATAGGTATCACCGGCATGGAACACGTAGACACAAAAGGCCTACTGTGGCATCTCATCCACCGCCCTCGGGTAACAGTTAATATTGGCCGCCCCTTCCACCTGCCCCCGGTCAAGGATAAAGATAAAGTGACCAAGGCGGAGCTTATCGGGCTTGCTGATTACATGATGGAGCGCATAGCTGAACTGCTACCCCCTGAATATCAGGGACACTATGCTAAACGCAAAGAGTAGATGGCGATAACGATTGAGAAAGCGGCTGAAATAGGACTTTGCTTTGGGATTAAGCGAGCCATTGATATCTTAGAAAAGGCTACCCACGGGCACAGAGGCATAGAAACACTGGGGGCAGCAGTCCACAACCAACAGGTGCTGCAAAGACTGGCTGAAATCGGGGTTAGGATAACCAAAGCCGTAGATGAGATGCAAGGCGATACTGTAGCCATTGGCGCTCATGGGATAAGCCCACAAATAGAGAAGGAGATTCGAGCTCGACACATCAATATAATCGATACTACCTGTCCTTTCGTTCATCGAGCCCAGGCTGCAACACGAAAATTAGTTAAATCTGGCTTCTTTGTCATTATCTACGGCGATGCTGACCACCCCGAAGTCAAGGGCGTCCTTGGTTGGGCCGATGGGAAGGGCGCAGCCATGCTAGATGACAGAGCAATAGCCAGGCTTGACCCTCTGCCCCGCCGACTGGGCGTTCTATCCCAGACAACTCAGATACCAGCCGATTTTGATGAATTTGTAAAGAAACTCGCCGATTTCGCCCGAGCTAAAGGCTGCGAGCTACGCGTTATTGATACCATATGCCCTGAGATAAAAAGACGACAGAAAGCAGCCCTTGAGCTAGCCGCTAAAGTGGATTTGATGCTCGTTATCGGTAGTCACACCAGTGCTAACACTAATTATCTGGCTCAATTGTGTTCCGAGGTTAGCCGAACATATCTACTTGAAACTGCCGAGGATATCCAGCCCTCCTGGTTGCAAGGCCAATGCCACATAGGCATAACTGCCGGGGCATCCACCAGTGAGCAAACCATAAACGAGGTGGTAACTAGGCTAGAAGCCCTGCCCTGAATGGGGAAGGTCATATCGCCAGGCAAGTCACCGTCCGGGAAATGCCAGCGATGGGGTGGATTTTACCAGTAACCAGGTCACCAACGTCGCTCAAGCTTTCCTTTTCTACTACGGCGATAACATCATAGGGCCCGGTTACTGTATCAACCGACTTCACTCCCTCCAGCCGATTGAGCGCGACAACAACCTCCTTAGTCCTCCCCACCGCTGTTTCGATTAGGACAAAAGCCTTGGCTGCCATTGAACCCACCTCCTCTCTACAGAGTTATTACCCTACCCAAATTTCATACCTTTCCGCATCATTTGTCAATAGCTGATAATTTTAGTATTATCAGCTATACTCCCTGAGAGGATAACGACATGTACTATCCACCACTAGACGAGGTGCGCCGGCTGAAGAAGCAGGGCAACCTAGTACCAATTTACCGTGAGATTGTAGCCGATTTAGACACACCGGTATCGGCTTTTCTCAAGATAGCTCGTGGTAACCACTCCTTTCTCTTAGAAAGTGTTGAGGGTGGGGAGCATCTAGCCCGCTATAGTTTCATTGGTACCGAACCTTCTCTTATCCTCAAGGCAAGAGAGGACAGCCCCACCGACCCCCTGTTGTTAATAGAGAAGGAGCTGAGCAAGTTCCGGCTGGCACCGATTCCCGGCTTGCCCCGCTTCCACGGTGGCATGGTTGGCTATCTGGGCTACGATGTTGCCCGCTACTTTGAGAGACTACCCTCCCCTGAGTATGACCCGCTGGGTCTTCCTGAATCCTTGCTAATGCTGGCTGATACCCTGCTGGTCTTCGACCACCTCACCCATAAAATTAAGATTGTCGCCCACGCCCACCTTGATGACGATGTTGACACCGCATATCTTCAGGCAACTCACAGAATTGACAGCCTGGTGGACAGGCTGAGACAACCGGTTCCCCCTCAAACCCCACCAGTGATTTCCACCCCAAGCTCTCCGGTATCATCAAACCTTTCTCAGGAGGAGTTTGAGTCTATAGTATCCAAAGCCAAGGATTACATCTATAGCGGCGATATAATCCAGGCTGTCTTATCCCAACGGCTCGCCAAGCCGACAAGTGCCAGTCCCTTCGCCATCTATCGGGCGTTACGCTCCCTCAACCCCTCCCCCTATATGTACTACCTTCACCTAGACGACATCCACATCGTAGGAGCCTCCCCCGAGCTTCTAGTACGGGTGGAGGAAGGGATGGTATCCAACCACCCCATTGCCGGCACCCGCCCTCGGGGTGAGAGCACCGCCCAGGACCTCGCTCTGGAAGAGGAGCTCAGGAATGATGAGAAGGAGCAGGCAGAGCACATTATGCTGGTTGACCTGGGCCGTAATGATATCGGACGGGTCAGTGAGCCGGGCACGGTTGAGGTAACCCAGCTTATGGATGTGGAACGATACTCCCATGTTATGCACCTGGTATCCCACGTTCAGGGGAAACTGAGACCAGGGCTCTCCCAGTTTGACGCCCTGCGTGCCTGCTTTCCTGCCGGTACCGTTTCCGGCGCCCCCAAAATTCGGGCTATGGAAATCATCGCCGAGCTAGAGCCGGATAAGAGGGGACCTTATGCCGGGGCAGTGGGCTACTTCGGCTTCTCAGGGAATCTGGATACCGCCATCGCTATCCGCACCATTGTTATCAGCAAGGGTGTTGCCTATATCCAGGCGGGGGCGGGCATTGTCGCCGATAGTATCCCAGAGCGTGAATATCAGGAGAGCCTGAATAAAGCCCAGGCACTGCTGGCTGCCATTGAGCAGACGGAGGCTAAGCATGCTCCTGCTGATAGATAATTATGATAGCTTTACCTATAACCTCTTCCAGTACATCAGCGAGCTGGGGGAGGAGATAGTCGTGTTCAGAAACGACAAGATAACCATTGAGGAGATTGAAAGGCTCTCTCCTCAACGCATCGTCATCTCTCCGGGTCCGGGCACTCCAGAGCACACTGGCATCTCCAATGATGCTATCCAACACTTTGGGCCGCGGCTTCCTCTCCTCGGTGTCTGCCTCGGTCACCAGTGCATCGGCTATAGCTATGGAGCAAAGATAGACCGCGCCAGTGAAATCAAGCACGGCAAGTCATCACTTATCCACCACGATGGCAAGGGGCTCCTCGCCGGACTGCCCAACCCCTTCCCCGCCATCCGCTACCACTCGCTAGCGGTGGTACGTGACACCCTCCCCGACTGCCTTGAGGTCAGTGCCTGGACAGAAGATGACACCATTATGGGACTGCGCCATAAGCAACTCCCCGTAGAGGGGGTTCAGTTCCACCCCGAGTCCATCATGACCGAGGTGGGTAAGGACTTACTCAAGAATTTTCTAAATCAGAAGGAAACCAATGATTAAAGAAGCCATTGAATCGTTAGTCTCCGGTCGCTCCCTTACCTCTGAGCAGGCTTCAGGGGTAATGGAGGAGATAATGGGCGGCAAGGCCACCCCAGCCCAGATTGCCGCCTTTATTACTGCGTTACGAATCAAGGGGGAGACAGCGGATGAGATCGCGGGATTGGCCAGGGTTATGCTGGCTAAGGCAATCCCGGTAAAGGTAACCTCGCCGGTGGTTGATACCTGTGGCACCGGGGGTGATAAGTCCTCCAGCTTTAATGTCTCTACCGCCGCCGCCTTTATTGCCGCCGGGGCAGGACTGAAGGTAGCTAAACACGGCAATCGGGCCATGAGCAGCCGTTGTGGCAGCGCCGATGTCCTTGAAGCGTTAGGGGTCGACATTGAGCTCGAGGCGGAAGCAGTAGCCGAGTGCCTGGAGAAGATAGGCATCGGCTTTATGTTTGCCCCCCTCTTCCACCCGGCGATGAAGTATGCCGCCGGCCCCCGCCGTGACATTGGCATCCGCACCGTGTTTAATATCCTCGGCCCTCTGGTCAGCCCCGCCCATGCCCAGTTTCAGGTTATGGGTGTTGCCACCAAAGAGCTGGGAGAGAAGATCGCCTCCGTCCTCCAGCGCCTCGGCACCAAACACGCCCTGGTGGTGCACGGCATTGATGGTATGGATGAAATCTCAATCGCCGACAAGTCGCTGGTGTGGGAGGTCACAGAGGAGGGGGTGTTGCCCCCCTACGAGGTTTCCCCCCAGTATTTTGGCTTTAAGGAGGCAAAGCTTAAAGAGATTAAAGGCGGGACGCCTGAAGATAATGCCCGGATACTACGCTCCGTCCTGAAGGGAGAGCGAGGACCAAGACGGGATATAGCGGTTATGAATGCGGCAGCAGCAATAGTCGCCGCCAATCGGGCATCAGACCTCAAAGAGGGTGCCCGTATTGCCCAAGAGTCCATCGATAGCGGACGAGCCCTGGAAAAACTCGACGCCCTAATCAAGCTCAGTCAGAGCCTGGATTAGACTTATCCCAGAAAGAGATGCTGAACGAAATTATCGCCCAAAAAAGGGAAGAGGTCGAACAAAGGAAGGAGAGCATGCCACTATCCCGCTTGAAGGAGCTCATTGCCCGGCGGGAGACACCCCTTGATTTTGCTCTCGCCCTTGAGGATGCCCATACCCGGTTGATTGCCGAGGTGAAGCGAGCCTCCCCATCACGAGGAGTGCTCTGTCCCGATTTCCACCCGGTTGACATCGCCCAAAAATATGCCCAGGGAGGCGCTGCTGCTATCTCAGTACTAACTGAAGCCAACTACTTCGAAGGCAGCATCAACCACCTGACGGCAATCAGAGAGGAAACCAATCTTCCCCTGCTGAGGAAGGACTTCATCTTTGACCCATATCAGGTGTATGAATCCCGTGCTTACGGTGCCGATGCCCTGCTACTGATAGCGGCTATCCTCAGCCAGAAACAGCTGGAGGAGCTCCTTTCTCTGAGCCACCATCTCGGCCTGAACTGTCTGGTTGAAACCCACAACCGAGACGAGGTAGAAAGGGCAGTTAACAGCCAAGCTAAAATCATCGGCATCAACAACCGAGACCTCACCACCTTTGCCATTGACATCAACACCACCCGCCGGTTACTCCCCCTTATTCCCCAGGGAAGAATCGCGGTCAGTGAAAGCGGCATCAGCAGCCGCAGCGACGTGGAAAAGCTAAAGGGATGGGGAATTAATGCGGTGCTGGTGGGCGAGGCTCTGGTTACTGCCGGTGATATCGTGGCCAAAGTGAGAGAACTGATAATATGACCAAGGTCAAGATTTGTGGAATTAAAGAGAAGGCTCACGCCCTGGCGGCGATTGAAGCCGGGGGCGACTTTATTGGACTGGTCTTTGCTCCCAGCCAGCGGCGGGTGACCCCTGCCCAGGCAAGCGAGATAATCAGCGCCGCCAAGAGTCGCAGCCATGCTATCGGCACGGTCGGCGTTTTCGTCAATATGCCAGCCCCTGAGATAAATGCCATCGCCGATGACTGCAATCTGGACTGGGTTCAGCTCAGCGGCGATGAGTCCTGGGAGTACTGTCGCCACATCACCAAGCCATTAATCAAGGCGATTCGGATAAGGCAAGGTCAATCTCCTGAACAAATCGCGGCTGATTTAGCCGCCGGGGCAAGAATACTCTCCGCTCAAAAGCACCTCTACCTTCTTGACACTCAAGTCAAGGGCAGGTATGGTGGAACAGGAACAACCTTCGACTGGAGCCTGGCTCGGCAGGCAGCGGCACAATTCCCGGTGATTCTCGCCGGTGG
>JAZGHN010000015.1:0-2060 GCA_036481135.1 Dehalococcoidales bacterium
CCTGTCGGCTACGGCTGTAAAACCAGACCTCATCACCGGACAAGGTTCGGCGCAGGGCTTCCTCATTCATATAGCCCAGCATCAGCACCTCGCTGGTATCAGCATCCTGGACTATAGCCGGAATAAGCCCCTTTTCGTTAAATTTTAGATTCTCTATCAACCTATCTCCCTCTAAAACTCCCTGACTGCTAGCTAACGGCAGCTATAGCCTGTTTCAGGTTGATGTCTCCGGTATAAAGTGCTTTACCGACTATGGCAGCCTCTACGCCGAGTGATTTAAGCATCTTGAGGTGGCTTAGTGATGAAATGCCACCGGCGGCGATAACAGGTAAACTGGTGGTATTAACCATTTCGGCGATAGTGGTAAAATTTGGCTCGGTGAGGGTGCCATCACGACTAATATCAGTGTAGATAAAACGCTTTACCCCGAGCTGCATCATGGCTTTGGCAAATTCTACCGTCTTTAGCCCCGTTTCTTGACACCACCCGTGGGTAGCAATATTTCCCTCCCTGGCATCAATACTAACAATAATAGACTCGCTGAACTTACGGCACGCCTCTTCAATAAGCTTGGGGTCTTCCACGGCGGCTGTGCCCAGGATGATCCGCTCTATACCATCCTTCAGCAGTTGCTCTATCGTTTCCAGTCGGCGAATGCCACCACCTAGCTGGGTAGGAATTAATACGGCACTGGCTATCTCTTTTATAATATCCAGATTAAAGGGTTCACCCCTAGCCGCCCCATCAAGGTCGACAATATGCAGCCTTGGTGCCCCCAGCGATTGCCACTCCAGGGCAACCTCTACCGGGTCATCAGAGAATATCGTCTCCTCATCGTAGTTGCCCTGATAAAGGCGAACGCACTTACCGTCTCTGAGGTCTATGGCGGGGACTATTTCCATGCTAGCCTTACCCCCTCTGGTTATAACCCCCCATATCTATACCAACCAAGTTTTAGCTTGTATTATAGCATTGTTGTAACCGTGATAACAATGCTCTCCGGCCTGGGCTTGTTCCTTGACATAGTTAAGTCGGGTTGGTAAACTGTCCTCACTGTAGTCTTTGTCTTTAGCTATCCTGCTACCCATTTTGGACAGAGGACTTTGTTGACAGAAGAAGAATTATTACATAGTTGTTCCCCATCCGAACCTCTTAGACAGGGTCTGGTTCAGATTTTTACCGGTGATGGGAAGGGCAAGACTTCAGCAGCACTGGGGGTAGTGCTTCGGGCTTTGGGTCACGGGCTGAGGGTATATATTGCCTACTTTATGAAGGGTGATTATTCTTATGATGGCTATCCTTGCAGTGAATGTAATATCTTGGTTAAATTGCCTAATGTCACTGTGGCTAGCTTCGGACAAAAAGGATTCGTTGACCCAGAGAATATTAAGCCGGAGGAAAGAGAGCGGGCAAAACAGGCTTTGGCCGCTGCCCGCGAAGCTATGCTCAGTGGTAGCTATGACCTAGTGGTGCTGGATGAAGTGAATTTAGCCGCCGCCTGGAAGCTGGTTGAGCTGGATGAGGTAATTAAGCTTATTGGTGATAGGCCGCAGAATGTGGATCTTATCCTTACCGGTCGCCAGGCTGATACCAAGTTAATTAAACTGGCTGACCTGGTCACTGAGATGCTGAAGATTAAGCACCTCCATGATGAAGGGATAATGGCACGGAGGGGGATTGATTATTAAGTTTGTTTATTAAAGCCGTCCCCCTTTACTCCTTCAACCATCTCTTGATAAACGTCTTTATTATTAAAACTCGGCAAAGGAGAGAACTATGAGTATTACCCTGAGTGTAATCAAGGCTGATGTTGGTGGCTATGTGGGGCATTCTGAGTCTCATCCCGATGTTATCGCTAGGGCGGCTAAGTGCATAGCCAAGGCTAAAGAAGATGGGTTAGTGGTTGACTATCATGTAACCAAGTGTGGGGATGACCTGCAACTGATTATGACTCACCAGCAAGGTGAAGACAATGAGAAAATCCATAAATTGGCCTGGGATACCTTTGTTGACTGCACCGCGGTGGCTAAAACTTTAAAACTTCATGGTGCCGGGCAGGA
>JAZGHN010000016.1:0-4792 GCA_036481135.1 Dehalococcoidales bacterium
CTCCGCATCTCTACTACTCGGAGTTGAGGTGTGTCATCGACATAAATCGGTGCCTCAGATAGCTTGCCCGTGGCTTCCATAACCCTTTTTTCCTCTTCTTCAGCGTGAAGCCCCAGGCGAATGCGGCTCAGGTTGACCCCTGACTCGCTGGATAGCAGTCTCCACACCACTGAATCTCGTGCCATCTCAAGGCTGAATAGGGCGACACACGCCCCCTGTTCCACAGCGGCATTTCTGGCGATATTAAGGACGAGACTGGTTTTGCCCATACTTGGTCTACCGCCGACAATAATAAGGTCAGAGCGCTGAAATCCGCCCAGAATATCATCCAGTCCAGCGAAGCCGGAGAAGACGTTGGGAATTGGCTCAATGTAGCCTTCCGCTTCGGGGCGAGCCGGGGTTTCAAAATACTTGTCTAGCACCTGGCGAATATGGACGAAGTCTCTAGGGCTTTGTCCGTGGCGCAGCCTGAATAGGATATCCTCTGCCTTATTTAGGCTGGCATCGACATCCGGGTCTGCCTCATAGCCGATAGCTTCAATTCGCCGAGCCGCATCTATCAAACGACGACTAACTGCCAGGCGATAAACAATTTGAGCATAGTGCTCAATATCGAGTGAGGTAGGGACTATAGATACTAGGTGACTTAAGTAGGCAGCACCCCCGCACGCTTCCAGTTTCCCTAGTCGGTCTAGCTCCTGAGCTACCGTAATTTGGTTTATAGCTGCGGGTTCGGGGCGCTGGTAAAGTGACAGGCATGCCCCGTATATCCATCGATTCTGTTCACTGTAGAAGTCCTGCTCTTGAAGGAAGGTAGTAATTTTATAAATTGCTGTATCATCTATCAGCAATGAGCCAATTACTGCTTCCTCCGCGTCAACATCGTGCGGGGGCAATTTCTCGCCATACACTCTATTCTGACTCCTTTTCCGTCACCGTAACCTTTATTTTGGGTATTATATCCTTAGCTAGTTTAATGGCTACCTCGTAGCTACCGAGCTGACGGATAGGGTCGGTTAACTCTATCTTTCTTTTATCAATAACTACCCCGCTGCTGCTTTCTAGCTCGGCGGCAATATCAGCACTGGTAATTGAGCCATACAGGTGGTCTTTGGCTCCAGCCCGAGCTTTCAGAGTAATCTCCTTCCCTTCTAGTTCCTGAGCCAGCTCAGCTAGTCTGTCTTCGGTTTGGACTTCACTGCTGGCTTCTGTTTTAAGTTGTGTCTTTATGGTGCTGAGTGCTGGCGAACTAGCTAACAGGGCTAGCTTTTTAGGGATTAGGAAATTCCTGCCGTAGCCACTGGCTACCTCTTTTATCTCACCGGCTCGAGCCACATTGGGTACATCTTGAAGGAAAATGACCTTCATAATTCCCCCTTATTTATAATTATACTTCACCCAGTGATGAAGCAAAAGACTAATTTACCGGTTTTGAAAGGTAAAGCCCTAAAATTTTTTTAGAATGATTTATTTCTGATTAGCAATAAATTTTTCGGCATAGATAGCGGCGGTAGCCCCGTCTCCGGCAGCAGCTATTGCTTGCCGGGCGGAGTGGTGGCGGATGTCACCAGCAGCAAAAATGCCAGCTATTTCGGTCTCCATTGTGTCATTAGTGCTGATATGACCACTGGCGTCTAATGGTAAAATACCCTTGAGGTAGTCGGTATTAGGCTTGAGTCCGATGGATATAAAGATTCCAGCTATCTCCAGGGTAGTTTTTCCCCCGGTTATCACCTGACGGAGCTTGAGCCTTTTAACTGAGTCTTCGCCGCCGATTTCTTCAACCACAGTATCCCACAGGAATTCTATTTTTGGTTCAGCCAGGGCTCTCTCCTGGAGGATACGACTGGCACGGAGCTGGTGGCGGCGGTGGATTACTATCACCCTGGAGGCGAATTTGGCGAGATGCAGGGCTTCAGTAATAGCCGCGTCACCGCCACCGACTATGGCTACTGGCTGCTGTCGGAAGAAGGCAGCGTCACAGGTAGCGCAGTAAGACACTCCCTTTCCCCTAAACTCCTCTTCTCCAGGTATGCCCAATTTATATCGTTCCGAGCCACTGGCTATAATTACCGCTCTGGCGATAAAATTACCTTTAGTGGTCTTTACCACTTTTTGTTCCTGTTGAAGCTCAATGCCAGTAGCCTCGGCGGTAACAGTTTTTAGTCCATACTTTGTTGCCTGCTGGTGCATTAGTTGACCCAGTTCAAAACCACTAATACCTTCAGGAAAACCGGGGTAGTTTTCTACCCACTGGGCATTCACTATCTGACCGCCGACCAATCCCCTCTCTATAAGCAGGCTATTGAGGCTGGCTCTTGAAGTGTAAAGCCCGGCGGTAAGTCCAGCGGGGCCACCACCAATAATAACGACTTCATATTCTTTAGTCATGGTTTGATTTCTATCTCGGCGTCGATAGCATCCAGTAATAGGCGAATATCAAATTGTCCCAAAATTCTGGGCTCACCATTGATAATCAGTAACGGCACGGGTAATTTGTTATTCTTAACTCGTTGCTTCAGTGCTGAGGCATAGTGATTGGTTATCGGTTTAGACAGGTCAAGGTATTGTAGCTCTATTCGGTCGCCAAACCTGTCTTTAATTCGTTGGCTGGCTAGGGCAATTACTTCCGCTGAAGACCAGTCTACCCCGCAGTGAGCATCGCACTTCTCTACCTTACTATCATCTACAATGGTAATTTGAATACTGGACTCAATCAAGGGCGTCATCCAGAGTTCGTTTTAGCTCCTCTTTAGGTTTGTAGCCAACTAGGTGAGAGACGGGCGCTCCTTTCTTGAAGATAAGCAGGGTAGGGATGCTCATTATGCTGTATCTGGTAGCAATTTTTGAGTTCTGGTCAACATCTACTTTGGCAAAGCTTATCCTACCGCTATACTCCTCAGCCAGTTCATCGATAATAGGGGCAACCATACGGCAGGGGGCACACCAGGTTGCCCAAAAGTCAACCAGTACCGGTGTTTTGGCTTGCAGTACAGTTTGGTCGAAACTGCTGTCATCTACGGCAATTGGTTTATTCATGGCTTTCCTCCCTAATTATTGGTGAGATGCCTCGTTCTACGGTCTGCTTGGCTAAACCAATGGCATTTTTAATAGCCCTGGATTGACTGCGGCCGTGAGCTATGATGATATTCCCATTTACCCCCAGAAGACAGGCCCCGCCATATTCCCGGTAGTCTGTTCTTTTAGCCCAGGGATCCATCCTCATATCACGATGCAAAGCTCGTGCTGGAAGGTGATAGGCACTGGCAAAAACATGCCCTATTTGCCTCAGCGAATTCTGGAAGGTGTCATCCAGCCCTTCAATAGCCTTGAGGACTATATTTCCCGTGAAGCCATCGGTAACGATAACATCTACTATTCTTTTTGATATATCTTGACCTTCTATGTTGCCGATAAAGTTTAAATCGGTCTCTTTAAGGAGCTTGTAGCTTTCTTGAGTCAAGCGGTTTCCCTTGGTTTCCTCTTCGCCATTGTTGAGTAAGCCGACACGGGGGCAGTCAATACCAAGGATATGTTTAACGTAGATACTGCCCAACTGGGCGAATTGAACCAGATGGCTTGGTCGGCAATCGACATTGGCGCCGGCATCAATAAGAAGAACGGGTGCCGCCGGGGTGATGTTAAGGAAACTACCCAGGCCAGGACGCTCGATGCCTTCTATCTTTTTCAGGTTAAGAAGGGCAGTGCATATTACTGCCCCGGTGTTGCCTGCGGAGACAAAGGCTGAGGCGATGCCGTCTCTTACCAGGTTAACTCCGACTGCTATTGACGAGTCTGGCTTGCTGCGGATTGCCTTCATCGGCGGCTCGTGAAGCTCAATAACCTCGCTGGCATCAATAATAGTAATGGCTGTTTTTCTTAAATAGCGGCTTGCCAGCACGTGGAGTATGCTTTTCCTACCCACCAGAGCAATATCCACTTCATACTCTTGAGCGGCTTTTTTGGCTCCTTTAACTATTTCATGGGGAGCATAGTCTCCACCGGCGGCGTCAATGGCAATTAGCATCTACTTCCTCAACTAAAATTTCTGTGTTGGACTTCTCTCCCACAGGTCACAGCGCCCTCCCCACCGGGCAAGTACCTCACCACTAAGGGAAAGCTGGGCTATCTCACACAGGTTAGGACAGGCTTTGCATTCAAATGAAGAGGTATGATAGCTTACTTCACTTATGCCGAATCCATTAAACTTGCTTTCATTGTTATTACTTACCATCTCTTCATGCACCAGCATTGCGGCGCCTATCGCCCCCATAACCTCGCGGTGTGGTGGGACAATGATTTCGGTATTAAGCTCTTCTTGAAGTGCCCTCACTATCCCCAGGTTAAAAGCAACCCCACCCTGAAATACTATCGGGGGTTGAATATCTTTGCCCAAGCCAACATTATTAAGGTAGTTGCGCACTAATGCCTGGCATAGACCATAGAGAATGTCCTCGGTTTGATGCCCCATTTGTTGCTTGTGTATCATATCTGATTCAGCAAAGACGGTGCATCGTCCGGCAATACGTGCTGGTGTATTGCTGACCAGTGCTCGCTGGCTGAACTCCTCAATGCTTATATTGAGTCGCTGTGCCTGGTGGTCAAGAAAGCTACCAGTGCCAGCAGCACATACCGTATTCATACTGAAGTCAGTAACTATCCCGTCTCTAATAATGATAATCTTGCTGTCCTGCCCCCCGATTTCGATGATAGTTTGCACCTCAGGGATATGCATCAGAGTAGCCACAGCATGGCTGGTAATCTCATTCTTGACTAAATCGGCACCAACGAC
>JAZGHN010000017.1:0-10116 GCA_036481135.1 Dehalococcoidales bacterium
CCAGCGATGCCCACCGCCCTTTTCTCGTCAGCGATAACCAGCATATCCTGAGAAAGGCACCGTTCCATCCCATCCAGAGTAACCATAGTTTCACCACTATTAGCCCGGCGCACAATAATTTTCTTACCCTCGATTTGGTGATAGTCAAAGGCATGCTGGGGCTGCCCATATTCCAGCATACCGTAGTTGGTAATATCTACAATATTGTTTATCGGTCGCATGCCACATTTCAGCAATCGCTGTTGCAGCCATTGGGGAGACTCAGCCACCTTTACCCCGGTGATTAGAGTAGCGCAATACCTGGAACATAGGTCAGGAGCAGCAATCTCCACTGATACCTGCCGGTCTATGGGCGATGCCGCTTCTCTATACTCAATTTCAGGGAGGTGCAAAGCCTGACCAGTTAGAGCAGCAACCTCTCTAGCAATGCCAATTATAGAGAGGCAATCAGGACGGTTAGGGGTTATATCCATATCAAAGATAACATCACCGAGATGCTCTGCCAGTGGGGTGCCAACAGGTGCCTCGGCTGGCAAAACCATAATCCCTTCATGACTCTCAGAGATGCCCAGTTCCTTTTCCGAGCAAACCATGCCACTGGAGACCACGCCACGAATCTTGGCTGATTTAAGGCGGAATACCTCCCCACTGTGCCCGTCTATAAGCTGAGCACCAACAAAAGCGAAGGCTACCTTGTCACCAAGCTTGAGATTTGGTGCTCCGCAGACAACAGTCTGCTGCTCTGTGCCTAAATCTACGGTAGTTAAGCGAAGGCGGTCGGCATTGGGGTGGGGGTTGATAGCCACTATCTGACCAACGACGATGTTTTCCCAACCCTCGCCAATAACCCGCATCCCCTTGACCTCGGTGCCAGCCATGTTCAGTCGGCTGGCTAAGTCAGCGGGGGACAAGGTGATATCCACATATTCCTGCAGCCAGCTAAGAGGAACCTTCATCTATCAAAACTGCCTCAAAAATCTAAGGTCGCTACTATAAAACAGCCTGGTATCTTCAATTCGATAGCGAAGCATAGGCAGGCGGTCAATGCCCATACCGAAGGCAAAACTGGTATAAACCTCGGGGTCAAGACCACCACGCTGAAGCACCTCGGGATGAGTCATTCCGGCACCTAATATTTCAATCCAGCCGGTATTGCCGCATAAGCGGCAGCCCTCGCCACCGCAGACCAAGCACTCTATAGCCATCTCAGCACCAGGCTCGACAAAGGGGAAATAGTCACAGCGAAAGCGTACCTTCCTATCCTCTCCAAAGAAACGGCGAGCAAATTCATAAAGCGTTCCCTTTAAGTCGCTCATAGTAATACCCTTATCTACAACCAGGCCATCAATTTGATAGAACATAGGGGTATGGGTAGCATCGCTAGCCTCATAGCGATAGACCTTTCCTGGTTCAACCACTCTTATTGGAGGACGCATGGTCTCGATAACCCTGGAGCTTACCGAGGTAGTATGAGTCCGTAGTAGCATAGGTCTCTCGCCGCTATCTGTCTCAAAATCAACCCAGGATGTGGACATAGTATCACGGGCGGGGTGTTCCTTAGGAATATTCAATGCCTCAAAGTTATAATAGTCCCAGTCTACCTCTGGACCCTCCACGACTTGAAAGCCCATAGAGGCAAAGATGTCACATATCTCATGAAGTGTTTGAGTAATAGGATGTAAATGACCCCTGAGCAAAGAACGACCGGGGAGGGTAACATCGACATGCTCTTCTTGAGCCGACAGAGCAAGCTCCACTTCCCGCAGGGCTTGCTCCTTTTGTCTCAAACTACCCTCTAGACTAACTCTAACCTCATTGGCACAGGCGCCAATAGCCTTCCTCTCCTCAAGAGGCAATGCGGCCAAAGTACGCAGAACCTTGGTTAGATCGCTCTTCTTGCCTAAATAACGAACACGCCAGGGTTCCAGCTCTTTGGCAGTGTTAATGCTTTCTAGCTCTTGAAGGGCATTTCTTTTTAGTTCTTCAAGTTGCTGCAGCATCTTTTGCCTTTATTAGCCTTGAACTTTCCCTTTAGCTAAGGTCACCAGATGGGCAAAAGATTCAGGCTCCCTAACTGCCATATCGGCTAACAGCTTACGGTTGACTTCAACCCCTGACTTTTTCAAACCATCCATGAATTGACTATAGGTGAGGCCCTGGGCTCGACTAGCAGCATTAACCCGTGAAATCCAGAGACGCCTCATATCACCTTTTCGCTCTCGACGATGGAAATAAGCATAGCTCAACGACTTAATCATAGACTCATGAGCTCGACGATAGAGGGAGTGCTTAGTTGCCCTATGCCCTTTGGTCAGAGCCAGCACCTTCTTATGTCGCCGGCGAACAACTACACCTCTCTTTACTCTAGGCAAAATATCCTCCTACTTAATTCCATAAGGTAACAGTCTTTTTATCCGAGCCCTATCACAAGGACTTACTGGTATTGTTTCATCATAAAGACGCTTAGTCCGTTTTGCTTTACGACGGCGCAAATGGCTTTTCCCGCCCTTAGTCCGCATAATTTTGCCGCTGCCAGTAATATGGAAGCGGCTCTTCGCGCCCTTATGGGTTTTCATTTTTGGCATCCTAAGCTTCCTTTACCCTTCCCTTATTTAGTTTTCCGAGAGGCCAACGGTGCCAAGATCATGATCATTCTTTTGCCATCCATGGATGGCTGCCTCTCCAGGGAAGCCTCCTCTTTTAGCGATTCCTTCATCCTGTTTAGCAACCTCAAGCCGATATCAGGGTGTGTAATTTCACGCCCTCTAAAAAATACGCTTACCTTGACCTTGTTCCCACCCCCCAGCAATTTCTTCGCTGACCTCGCTTTAGCCTCAAAATCATGGTCGCCAATCTTGGGGCGTAGTCGGACCTCCTTCAAGAGCAAGACCTTCTGGCTCTTCCTAGCCTCGCGCTCCTTCTTAGCCTGTTCATACTTATACTTCCCGTAATCAAGCAAACGACATACGGGGGGTACTGCGGTCGCTGCTACCTCAACAAGGTCGAGGGCTTGCTTCCTTGCTACCTCCCGCGCCTGCACCAAAGGCATAACCCCTAGCTGCTCTCCCTTCACCCCCACGAGGCGAACCTCTCTGGCTCTAATCGCCTCATTAACACGTAGCTTCTTAATTATGTCTCTATCTACCTCCTTCAAACCAGCTTCTTGCAGGCAAGAAACTATAACATACCTTGCCTAGAGTAATCAAATTATAACCTTAAATCCTTCACCTTATTGGCTACAGCTAGCTTGACACTTTCCTTGAAGCTATCAAAGGATTGAGCAGTTGCTTGTTCACCACTGCGTAAACGCACGGAAACAGTAGAGGCAGCTACCTCTTTGTCACCTATTATCAGCATATATGGTATCTTATCCAATTGCGCCTGCCGAATTTTGAGGTTTACCCTTTCTGACCGATCATCAACTTCTGCCCGTATCTCCTCGTCTCTAAGTCCAGCCTCCAGCTTGTGGGCATAGTCCAGATGGCGGTCCGCTACTGGAATTATCATTACTTGAAATGGCGCTAGCCATACCGGGAAGGCACCTCCATAATGCTCAATAAGCGAGGCAAGAAAGCGCTCCATACTACCCAGTACAGTACGGTGTACCATAGCTACCAGGTGCTCTTTGCCATCCTCTCCAATGTAGGCAACATTGAAGCGTTGAGGCAGGTTGAAATCAACCTGAATAGTGGGGCCCTGCCACCCTCTGCCCAGGGCATCCTCGAACTTAATATCTATCTTGGGGCCATAAAACACACCTTCTCCCCGGTCTATATCATGGGCAATCTTTAATCGAGTCAGAGCCTGACTCAAGGTATCAGTAGCTTGCTCCCAAGCCTCTATAGTGCCAGCATATTTCTCCGGGCGGGTGGAAAGCAACACCTTGTAATTGATAAAACCAAAGGTGTCTATCATAAAGCGAGCCAGATCTAACACTCCTACCACCTCATCCTCTAGTTGGTCAAACCGGCAGAAAATGTGGGCATCATCCTGAGTAAAGCCCCTGACCCGGGAGAGACCAAGCAATACCCCGGAGCGTTCATAGCGATAAACTGTGCCCAGCTCAGCATAGCGCAGTGGCAGCTCACGGTAACTGCGCAGCCTGGTTTTATAAATTAAGATGTGCCCCAGACAATTCATCGGTTTAATAACATATTCCTGCTCCTCTACCTCCATGGGGCTATACATGCTATCGCGGTAAAATTCCCAGTGGCCGCTGGTTTTCCACAGGTCCAGTTTGGCAATATGGGGGGTATATACAATATCATAGCCATGCTTAATATGCTCATCCTTCCAAAAGTCCTCGATAACACGGCGTATCACTGCCCCCTTGGGGTGCCAATGAACCAGCCCAGAACCAGCCTCCTCATGGATACTAAACAAGTCAAGCTCTATGCCTAGTTTCCTGTGGTCACGCTTGATTGCTTCCTCAAGTTTTTTGAGATGCTCATCCAAGGCCCCTTTGGTAGCAAAAGCAACACCATATATCCGCTGTAGCATAGGTTGGTGCTCATCGCCCCGCCAGTAGGCGCCAGCAATATTAATCAGCTTAAAGGCCTTTATCTCCCCGCTAGAACTCACATGAGGCCCACGACACAAATCAAGAAACGAACCCTGCCGATACAAACTGACCTTCTCATCAGGAATCTCATCAATTAGCTCCAATTTATAGGGCTGGTCAGCAAACAGCCCACGAGCCTTCTGCTTAGTCGCTTCCTGTCTAACAAAAAGGGCATTGGAGGCGATTATCTCATTCATCTTAGCCTCAATAAGAGGCAAATCATCAGGAGTCAATGGGCGAGGCAAATCAAAGTCGTAGTAAAAACCATTTTCAATAGCTGGCCCAATACCAAACTTAGTATCAGGAAAGATAGATTGAACCGCCTCAGCCATGATATGAGCGGCAGAATGCCGCATCGTCTCCAGCTTCTCGTCTTCAGTTATTTTCTGTCCTTTATTAGAAACCGTTGTCGGAAGCCTCCTCAGAGCTATTAGATAAAAACCTCTCACCCTATCTGAGGAGAGGTCTTAACCATCCCCGTTACTACCCTTCTTTAGTAACATCCGAAACTTGCCTGCTGGTTATATTATACCAGCCACTAGCTATAACCGCAATTGTTTTATGTCTAATCCCTATAAACCCGTAATGGATAGGTAGCCTGTAGTTCACCATTATCCTCCTCAAGCACACCGTCACCATCAAGGTCAATCCAAGCTTTCACTGTAATCGTCTCATCTGCTTTGACTCTAGGTGGTATGTCTGTTTTAAGACGGAAGGCACCACAGGTATTTACTTCCTTCTCGCCCCAGTATCTGTTTTCTTCGCAGCTGGTAATAGTGACGATAGCATCAGGGGTAAATCCGGAACCCAATATGGTCACACTCTCCCCTATTTCAGCCCTCCAGACAGTGACATACTCAGCATCACCTACACCCGTTTTGCTTCCGATAACTATATGCGGCCTCACCGGTCCTTGCGGCCCCACCAGTCCCTGTAGTCCCTCTGGCCCCTGCGGTCCCGCTGGCCCCTGCACCACTGTTGGCGCACAACTAGTTAACGTAACAAGCAAAAAACTAAGGTGCTTAAAATGATAAAGGCTGTAATTGCTACTCTTTTCATTGCTCACTTCCCATTTGGGTCGTTTACATTGCCGTTTAGCTACTAATATACAACTTTTTGGATGGAATTTACATTGCCATTTAGCTATCAACGTCATATTTAAGATCATTTACCTACAGATGGGATAGCTATTTTCTAATCGCAGAATTACGCTTTTGCAAACACGATTGGTTTATGGTATAATATCCAGTGGTTTAAGTTTAGGTTATTACATACTCAGTTAAATTACTTTAGATTTACTCAAGTGGTGGGTGGCCGACTCAAACCAAATACTTTAAAGAGAGGAGGTCATCCGATGGCTTTTCAAGACAAGACCCTCGAGTGCTCTGATTGTGGAGTTGAATTCACTTTCAGCGCTGACGAGCAAGAGGTTTTCGAATCTAGAGGCTATACCAACGAGCCCAAGCGCTGTCCCTCATGCCGCGCATCCAGGAAGTCAGAACGCTACGGGAATGGTGGCTATAGCTCAAGATCTCGACGCCAAATGTTCCCGGTAGTATGTAGCCAGTGTGGCAAAGATACAGAAGTACCATTTGAGCCTCGCGAAGGCAGACCAGTCTATTGCAGGGATTGCTACAATACGGCAAGACTCAATAGATAATACTGGCTTAATTTTTAGAGCATGCATAGGTCGGAATTCCTAGCCTATGTATGCTCTGGCTAGAATGCATTGATGTGTTATGTCGTTAGAAGTTACGATACGTAAAGGTGAATCCCAGGATTCCCTGTTGCGGCGTTTTCAAAAGATGGTACAAATGAGTGGAATCCTGCGCGAGGTAAAGGACCACCGTCGTTTTCTATCTAAGGGAGAGACGGCACGTCTCAAAGCAAAAAGGAGCGCAAGAAGAAGGCGGCGCAGCTACAAGTAACTGGTTAGGAATGGCATAACCTAATAAAAGGAGCACTAATATGAAGATCTACGTGGGTAATTTATCCTATGATGTCACCGAGGAGGAATTACGCCAAGAATTCAAAGCCTTTGGAGAGGTCGAATCTGTAAGTATCATAACGGACAAGTATAGTGGGCGGCCGAAGGGATTTGCCTTTGTTGAAATGCCAACAGTGTCTGAAGGCCAAGCAGCGATTGCTGAGCTAAACGGGAAGGTCCTAAAGGAACGGACGATGAATGTTAATGAGGCTCGACCTCGTTCTGACGACAGAGGTAGGGGGTCGTATGGCGATAGGAGAGGTGGCGACAGGGGACGTGGTGGGTTTGGTAGGGAAAAACGTAGACGATTTTAAATTGAGCTGTACCGCCTGTATACTTAGCGATGAGAGGGTAAAAGGCTCTGTCATCCCCTCCCTTTCAAGCTCATTTACGGTGCTAGTTTAGCTACTCGCAATATATTTAGAACTATCCACGCCCCTTCGGGCTCATAACCCGAAGGTCGTAGGTTCGAATCCTACCCCCGCTGTGCCATTGTTCACCCCAACTCAAGACTTATCAGATGTGATGTAAAGGGTTCTACCATCCCTATCTCCTTTATACTATCAGTTCTTAGCGCCTGCTATTTTTCTACTATCTTTACGCTATCTAATTTGGCTAACAATCTCTCGGCAAGATCGCCCAAGCCAGCCGGGACTCTCCATACCCTATTGTGATAAGCCCGATACATTAATACACCCCACAGGACCCACCAAATAGTAAAGAAAATCCCGAAAACAACAGTGGCGGCTAGGTAAGTTAAAGCAAAAGGATAACCCCCGGCAAATACCGAGACCCCCGCACGAACCGAGCTAGCCGCACCCCAAATAATGTTGAGAATGCCAAAGACAACCAGGGATTGCATGGCGTGGAAGCGGACCGTCTTATTCTTCTTCTCAATGATGAGGAAGATTATACCGGTTACCCAGAAACCCGCATAACATATTAGACCAGCAACATTTTCCTTTAATTTTGTTTTAGCAGGCAATTTTCTCCTCCTTTTTTATCCTCATCCTATCTTATGATAGGAAAGGTTCTGCCCTTTTTACTTGCGAGCCCAGTTTCGCGTTCTAGGGCTTCTGGCCAACAATACAAGCGTTTGTTACCCTTTGGTTGAGGCTATTTAAATTCCTTTTTACCCATAGATACAAAGATAACAGCTAGTATCGCCAGTATCCCTGGAAGAGCTAGAATAGAGCCGGCCAGTGCCAGCCCCCACCTTCTCCTTTTTATGGCACTTATGCCACCGACCAAGGCGATTATGCCAAAAGTAAGCAACACGATGCCAATCGCTAACAAAGCGGTTGAGGAGATACCTATTATCTGGGTAAGCATAGCTTGAATATCAGCCGCTCCAAGCCCGTATATCCCAGCCCTCTCTCCTATCCAACTACTCAAATCCATGCCGCCCAATGTAAGTATCCATCTACTGCCAACAATCATCCCACACCCCAACGCAATACGTATAGCCCCCTCAATTATAGTCAGAATTCCTGCTGTCGTTGGCTTCCATGTTTTCTCCATTTGTTACCTCCCTATATCTTGATGCTTGAGTCTAGTGCTTCTCCTGGACTTTGTCAACGCTCCGACCTTCGTTAGTTCGAATCCTGCCCCCGCTACCAAGATAAAGACAAAGAGAGCATTTCTGCTCCCCTTTTTAGTAACAAGCCCCGTCACACCTTACGAATGCAAGCTATACCGGAGTGGCTAGCCACAGTTGACAATACACAAGAAATGGTAGTGTATAAGGTACATTCACTTAGGCTTGGATACTGACCTCGTATCCCTCGCGAACAGGCGGGGCTGTAAAGAAGTCTTTGAACTTGTCCACCGATGCTTGGTAGTAGCCGCTCTGTTCATTGGCAATGGCATCCTCTTCACTGTCCCAGAGGGTGATGGAAACGCCCTTGCCTGTTTTGCTGTCGGTGAGGAGATAGGCCCCACGATAGCCCTTCTGTGATTTGGCTGCGGGGATAACACTCTCCTTATAAATCTTCTTGGTTTCATCGAGCTTGTCAATATTGACTTGAACTACGGTTAGACGCGCAAACATAGCATATCCCTCCTTTTTCACCTATTGTCACCTCCGATTTTAAGGTGTCTTGATGTGACAACCTAAGACTAGTTCGTACATATGTGATTGTCAACATCCGGTATTCGTCCTTTTCGAATCCTACCCCCGCTGTGCCATTGTTCGCCCCAACTCAAGACTTATCAGATGATAGGTAAAAGGTTCTGCCATCTCTACTGCCTTTATGTTATCAATTTATAGACTTAATCTGCCTTAAAGTGTAGGCAGATACGTAAATGTGATGGTACTTATTGACTATGGTAACGGTACCTATACGCTATTGTTATGCCGCAATTGGCGTGTAAGAATATAAGTATGAAGAGCCTAAATAAGGGATGAGGAGTAAAAATGAAAAAGGTATGTTATTTTTGTAATACTCATCTGGGAGAGATCGGCGGTAACCACGTAAACGAGACTTTCTATAGTATATGTGATGACTGCGAAGATAGGTTAGGATTGGAGGAGAAGTTGCCGGAGTTATTGCTTGCTATTGTTGAATTGAGAAGGAAAAACGGAAGTAAAGAACATTATCAACTAGCACCTGTTATAGAGAACTGATTTAAGCGTCGTAGGTTTCGAATCTTACTACGATGTAAATATATGAAGAAAGCACAGAATTAATTCTGTGCTTTCTTGTTTGTGCCTTTTAGCTACGCGATGTGAGGTAAAAGGTTCTGCCGCTATTTTATGTCTAATCCCTATAAACCCGCAATGGATAGGTAGCCTGTAGTTCACCATTATCCTCCTCAAGTTCACCGTCACCATCAAGATCAATCCAGGCTTTTACGGTAACCGTATCACCCGACTGGACTCGAGGTGGCACATCTCTTGAAAAGCGAAGGCCGCCACAGTCATTTACTACATTTTCACCCCAGTATAGGTCTTTTTCGCAGCTGGTAATAGTAACGGTAGCCTCAGGGGTGAAGCCGGAACCCACTATGGTTACCCTCTCCCCTATCTCGGCTCTCCAGATAGCGACCCACTCAGCGGCTCCTGCACCCCTACTGCTTCCGATAACTATGGTTGGCATGGGTTTGGTAAGTCCTGGGGGTCCCTGTGGCCCCTCTGGACCCTCCGGTCCCTGTGGCCCTGCTGGCCCCTCTGGACCCACCGGGCCCGCCGGCCCCGTTGCCCCTGTTGACCCTGGTGGTCCCTGTATCACCGCTGGCCCACAACTAGTTACTGTAAACAGCAGAAGGGCCAAGGTGCCTAGAATGATAAGGGCTATAATTGCTAATCTTTTCATTTTTACCCTCCAAATCTTTATCCGCCATTAAATAGTGATGGTAGTAGTCTAGTTCCCAATCACATACCTGTCAATTGCCCGTTGGGGAGTACATTTACGCTGCCTCTTAGCTACGCGCTCGCATTTAAATAAGTATATACGTTCTTAACTGCGCGTTGATATCTACAGAGTCGTTTACACGCTGGCCTTCAGTGCGTTCTTTGTACTCGGTCTTATCTCAGGGCTGTGCTCACGGTGGCCCTTAATGCGTTTTT
>JAZGHN010000018.1:0-6610 GCA_036481135.1 Dehalococcoidales bacterium
CTTCCACCACCAACTTTAGAGGATAATATCAGTGACCTGTCTCGGCTGCTCAGAGGTTTAAAAAAGCAGTATAAGCTCGATAATGTTTCGGTAGATTTCGACGTAGTAAAGAAACTTGCCGATGTCCTGCGAGATGGTGATTGGAAGGTTACCGTTACCACCCTAGTGCCCGGAGCCAGCACCCAAACCAAAGGAAGGCAAAGACAGACGCTGATAAATATCGAGCCGGGAGATACCCGAAAGAGACACTTCTCCCTGGCTTTTGATATCGGCACCACCGGTGTCCGAGGGCAACTACTGGATCTAAATCGGGGGAAGGTCCAGGCTGAGGGGCTCGATTACAACGGGCAGATAAGCTACGGCGAAGATGTTATCTCTCGCATAGCCTACTCCCATAAACCGAACGGGTTAAAAAGGTTACAGCGGGCAGTGGTGGCTACCATTAATGGGATTATCGGTAAGCTATTGGCTGAGTCCGAGGTCAAGGTAGAGGATGTTGCTCATATCATCGTCGCCGGTAATACCACCATGATTCAACTCCTCCTCGGCCTCGACCCCAAATATCTCAGGTTAGCCCCTTATACCCCTACCGTTACCACCGTCCCCTTGGTAAGAGCAAGTTCTTTGGGGCTTGAAGTGGCTGAGCATGTCAATGTTTATGCTCTTCCCTCGGTGGCAAGCTACGTTGGGGCCGATATTGTTTCCGGAATCCTGGGCTCAGGGGTATACCAAAGGAAAAAGCTAACGCTATATATAGATATAGGGACAAACGGTGAAATAGTGATTGGGAACTCAGACTGGATGGTAACTGCCTCTTGTTCCGCCGGACCTGCCTTTGAAGGCGGGGGAGTAAAGCACGGCATGATCGCCGCCGACGGCGCTATTGAAGGTTTTGACATCAATCCAACAAACCTTGAACCGACTATCACCACCATTGGCGAGGTGAAACCAAAGGGAATCTGTGGCTCAGGCCTGATAAACATTACTGCCGGGCTGCTTGAAGCCGGGGTCATTGGCCAGAATGGTAGATTTAATATTCACCTCCCCACCAAAAGAATTAGGGAGGGTCGCGATGGCTATGAATATGTCCTCGCCTGGGCGCCAGAGACCCAAATTGGTAAAGATATCGTTATCACTAAGGTAGATATTGATAACCTTATTCGAGCCAAGGCAGCCATGTATGCCGGCTACAGAACATTGACTAATAGCGTGGGAGTTAGCTGCTCTGAACTAGAGCAAGTGATCATTGCCGGTGCCTTCGGCAGTAACATCGACATTGAAAAGAGCATTACCATCGGGCTTCTCCCCGATATACCTCGGGATAGATTTATCTTCATTGGCAATGGCTCCCTATTGGGGGCAAGGCTAACCTCTTTCTCCACCGATATACTCAACGACGGGGAAAGGGTGGCTAAGATGATGACTAACTTTGAGTTGAGCGTAAACGGTAATTTTATGGATAACTATACCGCCAGTCTATTTTTACCACACCCCAATGCTGATGAGTTCCCCACGGTGTACAAAAGATTGGGCAAGGTCCCAAAAACGAGAGGCAAAAACTAACCTATGAGTTTTAATATTGCTGTAGCAGGAAAGGGCGGCACTGGGAAGACATCGCTGGCCAGTCTTGTTATTCGCTACCTGAAAAAGAAGGGCTCAGTACCAATCCTAGCCATTGATGCTGACCCCAATGCCAATCTAGGGGAGAGCTTGGGTCTGGAGGCAAAACAGACGGTTGGCTTGATACTTGATGAGTTCCAGAAGACTAAAATAAAAATCCCCCCCGGAATGACCAAGGAGGTTTATCTAGAGCACAAACTGAACCAGGCTATCGCTGAGGGCGACGGGATTGACCTGGTAACCATGGGCAGGGGGGAAGGCCCCGAATGCTACTGCTACCCCAACCTCATCGTGAGAAAACTTGCTGATACCTTATCAAATAATTATACTTATATGATTATGGATAATGAGGCGGGGATGGAGCATCTATCAAGAAGAACCACTAACAATATCGATGAGCTGCTTATCATCTCCGACCACTCAGTGAAGGGAGTTCGAACTATCGCCAGGATAAAGGAGCTAGTCGCTCAACTCAAACTGGCGGTAAAGAGGCAATCGGTGATAATCAACCTTGCTCCCGCCACACTAGCCCCTCCCGTCACTGAGGAGCTAGCCAGACAGGGAATCGAACCCGTAGCTACCATCCCGTTAGACGAGGAGCTATATCAATACGACCTCAAGTTAAAGCCACTTCTTGACCTGCCTGATAGCTCCAAGGCAGTGAGAGCAGTGAACCATTTGATGGCTAAGCTTCTTCATAGAAGTTAAGCGTGCTAAAAATTTATATACGGAGGTAGAAATGACAGCAGAGATTATTAGCGGCAGTGAGGTAGCCAAACAGATTCGCGAGGAGCTAAAACAAGAGGTTGCCGAACTTAAGGAAAAGCATAATGTGGTGCCGGGATTAGTCACTGTCCTAGTAGGTGAGGACCCGGCATCCCAGGTTTATGTTGGGGCTAAGGAAAAGACATCCAACGCCCTGGGTTTCTATTCAAAAAGGCAAGACCTGCCTGCTGATACCAGCGAAGAGGAGTTGCTAGCTCGAATTGAAAAATTAAACAAAGACCCCAAGATCCACGGGATTCTGGTCCAGTTGCCTTTGCCCAAGCATATCAATGAGACCAAGGTCCTCTATGCCATCGACCCCAAAAAGGACGTTGATGGCTTTCACCCAGTGAATGTGGGCAAACTGATGATTGGAGAGCCAGATTACATACCATGCACTCCTCACGGGATCTGGCAGCTTTTGATCCGCTCCGGAACCCAGATTGAGGGAGCGGAGGTAGTAGTTGTCGGCAGAAGCAATATCGTAGGCAAACCTATAGCCAACATTCTCCTCCAAAAACAGAAAAACGCTAATGCTACGGTTACTATATGCCACACTCGGAGCCGAGATATGGCCTTCCACACCAAGAGGGCTGATATACTAATTGTAGCTGCAGGTAAAGCAAAGGCTATTACTGCCGATATGGTTAAAGAAGGAGTGGTGGTAATTGATGTGGGGGTTAACCAGATTGGTACCACCGCTGACGGCAAAAGGATTATATGCGGAGATGTTGACTTTGATACCGTCAAGGAAAAGGCTAAAGCCATTACCCCGGTGCCCGGCGGAGTTGGCCCGATGACCATAACCATGCTCATGCTAAATACATTGAGGGCGGCAAAACTGGCTGCTGGACTGGCCTAACAGGAGGGAAAGAGTGGAATATAAGATTGAGGAAAAGAGCGCTCCCGGACGGGATAAGGTAGAAGTGCTGGGGGCAACCTATGACAAGGGTAAGCCCGAGGGCGAGGAACTGGGAAGATGGAGACAGAAGCTAAGAGACAGAGAGGAGAAACTCAAATACTTGCAAACCGGTGAGAGGTATTGGTATGGGAAAGAGTGGTATGGCAGTGAGAAAAGGAAGAATCCGGCTTAACTAAGGAGGGTAAGGAATGGCACTTGAGGTCCCTAAAACGCAATACACTGGCAAGATTAAAGAGGTAAAACTGGGCAATGGGGATAAGGCAGTAACCGTTGGCGGGGAGGCAGCTTATCCCTTTTACCTGTTTGAAGGCGAGATGCCAAACTTGCCCAAAATAGCTATGGAGGTTTGGGATTCACACCCCGAGGAGTGGGCTGAAGCCGCCTTAGAGCCCTTCGCCGGGGTAACCGATGACCCGGTTGCCTGGGCAAAAAAATGCGTGCATGACTATGGGGCAGAGATGATTGCCCTGCAATTAATCAGCACTGACCCCAATGGCCTCGACCGCGGAGCTGATGAGGCTACTGAGGTGGTCAAGAAGGTTGCTGACGCTATTGACGTCCCCTTAATCGTCTGGGGCACAGGTAATCAGGAGAAGGATACCGAGGTGCTAAGAAAGGTGGCTGAGGTCTGCGAGGGGAAGAACCTGATTATGGGACCAGTAGAGGAAGGAGACCATAAGAAGATTGGCGCCTCGGCTATTGGTTACCACCATACCGTGATTGCCTCCACCCCCATGGATATAAACCTGGCTAAGCAGCTCAACATCCTGCTGGGCAACCTCGGGGTTCCTGACGAGCTGATTATAATAAACCCCACCGCCGGTGGCATAGGCTATGGCATCGAGTATGGCTACTCGGTAATGGAAAGAATGAGGATGGCTGGGTTAACTCAGGAGGATGAAAAGCTCCAATTCCCCATCATCTGTAATCTAGCTAAAGAGGTGTGGAAGACCAAGGAGGTACACCTTGCCGATGATGAATCAAACATGGGAAATGCCGAAAAGAGGGGCATCTTACTGGAGGCGATGTCGGCTATGGTGCTGCTCCTCGCTGGGGGAGACGTGATGATTATGAGACACCCGGAAGCAATAAGATTAGTTCGAGAGATGATCGCTGAACTGGCAGCGGAAAAATAATTGGGGACTGGGGTTAGCTAAGATGGCAGAAAAAGAAAACAAAAGCATTGACCAAGCTACTATCGACATGATAGAGAAGGCAGCCAGTGATGGCTGCCGCACCGTCTTTGATAGGGCTGAGAGTATAAAACCCTGCCCCATAGGGGCAGTGGGCAGTTGCTGCCGAATCTGCAGTATGGGACCATGCCGGGTACCTCTCCCTAAAGGGAGAGAGGAAACGCCTGAGGAAAGAAGTAAGCGGAAGGGTGTCTGCGGGGCTACCGCTGAGACCATTGCCGCTCGTAACTTTGCCCGAATGATAGCCGGAGGGGCGGCAGCCCATGGCGACCATGGTCGTAAGGTAACCGAGGCCTTCCTGGCAGTAGCCAAGGGGGAGGCACCAGGCTATGAGATTAAGGACGAGCAGAAGCTGCTGCAGCTAGCCCTGGACCTTGGCGTTGACATTGGTGACCGAAGCAACCAAGAGATAGCTGTTGATATCGGCGAAATCGCTATGAAGGAATTTGGCAGGCAGGAGGGCGAACTCCTGTTCCTAAAGCGAGCACCGTTAAAGCGCCAGGAACTATGGCGACGGCAGGGGGCTGCCCCTCGAGGTATAGATAGAGAAGTGGTGGAAATAATGCACCGCACCCATATGGGGGTCGACCAGGACTACCACACCCTGCTCCAACAAGGGGTCAGATGCGCCTTAGCCGATGGCTGGGGTGGCAGTATGATTGCCACCGAACTCCAGGATATCCTCTTTGGCACCCCGGCACCAGTGTTCGGCCAGATAAACCTCGGGGTGCTCGCGGAGGACAAGGTGAACCTCATCATACACGGACACGAGCCTCAACTGGCAGAGATGCTGGCTGTGGTCACTCAAGACCCCGAGCTGATCGAATATGCCAAGTCTAAAGGAGCCAAGGGAATAAACCTCGCTGGCATGTGTTGCACAGCCAACGAGATACTGATGCGCCATGGGGTACCCATAGCGGGGAACTTCCTGCAACAGGAGCTGGCTATAGTTACCGGAGCGCTGGAGGGTATAGTGGTTGATGTCCAGTGCATCATGCAAGGACTGGCTGATGTGGCTCAGTGCTACCATACCAAGGTTATCACCACTGACCCCAGAGCCCACATAGAAAGCGCCATTCATATCGACTTCGATGAGCGCGATGCCGTTGAGATAGCCAAGAAAATAGTCAAAACCGCCATCGATAACTTCCCCAACAGGGGTAAGAATGTTCGCATTCCCAAGCAGAAGACTGACCTGATTGCTGGATTCAGTCATGAAACCATTAATTATCTAATGGGCGGCCTATTCAGGGCTTCCTACCGACCACTAAATGACAACATTATTAACGGCCGAATTAGAGGGGTAGCTGGGGTTGTCGGCTGCAATAACGCCCGGGTTACTCATGACGACGCCCACGTGACATTGGTAAAGGAACTCATCAAGAATGACGTCTTAGTGTTGCAAACCGGGTGCAGCGCCATGGCCTGTGCCAAAGCGGGCTTGATGCTTCCTGAAGCCGCCGCTGAGCACGCCGGCGAGGGGCTAGCCTCGGTATGCGAGGCAATAGGTATTCCGCCAGTGCTGCACCTCGGCTCCTGCGTCGACAACGCTCGTATCCTGATAGCAGCTACAGCTATGGTTAAGGATGGCGGCTTGGGCGATGACATCAGCGACCTACCCGTGGCCGGGGCTGCTCCCGAATGGATGAGCGAGAAGGCAATCTCCATCGGTCAATACTTCGTCGGCTCAGGGGTATTTACCGTATTCGGCGTAACCTGGCCAACCATAGGGAGTAAAGAGGTAACTGACTTCCTGTTTAATGATTTTGAGGACCTCTATGGTGGCATGTGGGCCTTTGAACCAGACCCAATTAAAGCAGCTCAGCTTATGATCAAACACATAGATAAGAAGCGCAAAGCTTTAGGCATCGACAAGGCTAGAGAAAGGATTCTCTACGATATGGCGATGAGACGGGAGTTAGAATGAGCCTAAACGTCAGAGAGACACAGATTTAGAAGGAACTAAACAATGTCTAAGATAATCGCATCAGCAGCTATTAGAGGAGCTCACAAGATTGTAGACCGAGCCGAGAAGACCTGGCAGGAGGCAATGGATAAATGGGGGGGGAAGGAACCGGTAGGCTTCCCCAATACTGCCTATTACCTCCCC
>JAZGHN010000019.1:0-13108 GCA_036481135.1 Dehalococcoidales bacterium
ACTTACCTCCCTGATAGCATTCGGGCGGCTTATCCGCTGTTTTTAACCACGTAGTTTCTCAGGGTGCCAACGCTGTCTATCTCAATCTCTACGGTATCCCCGGGATACATGGGGCCGATGCCGCTGGGGGTGCCGGTAGCGATAATATCCCCCGGCACCAGGCTCATCACATTAGTTATGAAGTTTATCAACTCAGGAATGGAATAGATGAGGTCGCTGGTATTGCCTCGCTGTTTGAGTTTCCCATTTAGATAGGTTTCCACGGTAACATTTTGTGGGTCGAGTTCAGTCTCAATGCAAGGTCCTATAGCGGCAAAGGTGTCAAAACCCTTGGCTCTGGTCCACTGTCGGTCCTTCTTTTGAAGGTCGCGGGCGGTGACATCGTTAAAGCAGGTGTAGCCCAGGACATAGTCCAGTGCATCTTTTTGTGATACCCCCCAGGCTGGTTTCTTAATCACCACCCCCAGCTCGCCCTCGTAGTCAACCCTGGTTGAGCTGGAGGGATAAACGATATTATCCTCGGGCCCTATCACCGCGGTTGACGGTTTTATGAAGATTAGGGGGGCATTAGGGAGGGGGGAACCAAGCTCTTTAGCGTGGCTGTGGTAGTTAAGCCCTAAAGCTACTATTTTAGAAGGGGTACATGGCGGCACAAGTTTAACCTCGCTTAGCTGGTAGCTATGGTCGGAGGCTTCAAGGTGACGAAACGGCTTGCCCTCAAGGCACTGTATGGTTTCACTGGTTAATATGCCGTATTCAACCCTCTGGCCAGCGGTAAAACGCACAATCTTCATGGTTAAGGAGCAAGTTTACACCTTTCATTCATTGATTTCAAGCGGTGGGTATTTAGAAGCGGGGTTTACACAGGATCTCTTTAACCTTGAGGTCAAAGAAGCGGCGGGCGTTGACCGGCTTTAGCACCACTGCGGTATCGGTGCCCCGCCCCGTTCCGGCTATGCAGATGATGTCCTCATCGGTGCGCACCAGCCCGGCATCAGCCGCCATCAGGGCTATCTCGCAGGTGACCTTTATCCCCTGACCGAAGATGCGCAGGCTATTGGCAATGATATCCCCGATGGTTACGGTATCGAATTTGGTGCGCAGGGCTCGGCTAACCCCGGAAAAGGCGTGGGTGGCGGTCAGCATTATACCCCCTTTGCTCTCCACTATTTTTCTATTCTCCTCGGTGAATTCCTGGGTATCGGGCTCATGCATGCCGGCGACATGGCTCACCACGATAACCCTTAATCCTTTCAGGGCAGCCATAGCCTTGACTGCGGTATCCCCTGTTGTCGATGCCACCAGTATGCTGTTGATACCCAGCTCTTCTGCTCGCTGTCTGGCAATGCGGAGCGTCACCTCGGTATTCTCACTGCCCGGTTTTTCAAAGTAGACTATCTTCGATTCCATCACTGTCTCTCCCTCCGGTATGTTTCTGGCTTTCCCCCCAATTTTACCATATTGCCTAGCTATAGGGAGTGTGGTATATTTTATCCATAGTGGAAGCTAAAATTGAGTTTATTGCCTCGGGTGATGTCGCCTCCCCTGAGGGGTTTTGTGCTGGAGCCGTATGTGCTGGGATAAAAAGGGGTGATGCCCTTGACCTTGGCATCCTCTTTTCGGAAGCGCCGTGTGTGGTTGCGGCTTTATTTACCACTAATCGAATTAAGGCAGCCCCTGTAGTTCTATCGCAGCAGAGGTTACAATCGGGGAGGGCGGTGGCGGTGGTGGTAAATAGTGGCTGTGCCAATGCCTTTACTGGAGAGCATGGGCTTGCTGATGCTGCTGAGATGGCGCAGCTGGCTGCTGACAATGTTGGGGTATCGCCAGAGGACGTTCTGGTGGCGAGCACCGGGGTGATTGGGCAGCGGTTGCCCATGGAGTTGATAGAAACGGGCATAGAGAAGATTACCACTTCTAAGGGCGGCGGTGGTAAGCTGGCGAGGGCAATGATGACTACTGACACCGTGCCCAAGGAGGCAGCGGTAGCCGTCAGTGTTGGCGACACTGAGTTCGCTATTGGCGGGGTAGCCAAAGGCTCGGGGATGATTCATCCCGACTTGGCTACTTTGCTCTGTTTCCTCACCACCGATGCTGCCGTGGACATAGATTTTCTTAGGCTCTCGCTGCGGAAGGCGGCGGACGCCTCTTTCAATATGGTCTCCATTGATGGGGATACCAGCCCCAGCGATATGATGCTGATAATGGCTAACGGAATGAGGGGCAATAAGCCCATTTCGTCGGGAACTAAGGAGGCTGATGCCTTTCAGCAGGCCCTTGACCAGCTCTGTATCTATCTGGCTAAGGGTGTCGCCCGTGATGGCGAGGGGGCGACTAAGCTTATTGAGGTTACTGTCGGTGGGGCAGCCAGTGCTGCTGAGGCGAGGTTGGCTGCCCGGACAATAGTAGGTTCGCCTCTGGTGAAGGCGGCAATATATGGTGGCGACCCTAACTGGGGGCGGATTGTGGCGGCGGCGGGGCGGAGCGGGGTGGAGGTGGTGGAATCAAAGATTGACCTTTATATCGGTGATATCTGTGTGGTAAAGGCTGGTTCCTCCTTAGCCTTTTATAGGGATGAGATGGTAAAGATACTGCGCAGCGATGAGGTTTTGATAAACTTACAGCTTAATCTGGGTACAGCTACAGCCACTGCCTGGGGCTGTGACCTATCTGAGGAATATGTAACTATTAACAGCCAGTATATGACATGAGGGGTGAGATTGAATAAGGTTATCGTAGTTAAGCTTGGGGGTTCTACCTTAGGCAATCATGATACCACTATTGAGGACATCGTTTATCTCCAGCAGCATGGTAAATCGTTGGTTGTGGTCCATGGTGGTGCCAAGGTAAGCACTGGGTGGCTTTCTCGCTTAGGAATTGCCACCAGATTTGTCGATGGCGAGCGGGTGACTGATAAGGCGACGCTGGAGGTGGTTACTGCTGCTCTCGCTGGGTTGGTCAATAAGGAGATTGTCGCTGCCATTAACAACCTGGGAGGGCGAGCTGTAGGTATCAGCGGTGTGGATGGGGCTTTGATTCAGGCTAAAATTAAGAGTGAAGAGATGGGCTATGTGGGTGCAGTGGTCAAGGTAGATACGGCTCCGCTGAAGATGCTCCTTGACTCAGGCTATATCCCGGTGGTGGCTCCAGTGAGCCTTCATTCGGTCGATAAGCCAGATAAGGCTCCGCAAATACTTAACATTAATGGCGACCCGGTGGCTGGTGAGATTGCTGCTGCCCTCGGTGCTGAGAGGCTCATCTTTCTTACTGATGTTGGTGGCATCTGTGACCAATCAGGCAAGTTGCTACCCCGGTTGTCGGCCGGCGAAGCCGAGGCGTTAATGGCTTCAGGTGTGGTTTCGGGAGGAATGGTGCCTAAGGTTAAAGCCTGCCTGAGAGCCTTAACTACCACTTCAACCACGCATATCATAGATGGCAGACAGCCACATGCTTTACTTAAGGAGATTGAGGAAGGTGGTGGCGGCACCACCATAGGTGCGGAAAAATGACTAATTGGCAGGAGCTTGAGCACAAATATTTTATGCATACTGTAGAGCGCACACCGGTCACCCTGGTTAGAGGGGAGGGGGCACGGGTGTGGGATGAGGATGGTCGGGAGTATCTGGACTTCGTCGGTGGCTGGGGGGTTGATAGCCTGGGACACTGCCATCCTGTGGTGGCTGAGGCGGTGGTGGGTCAGGCGCAGACACTCATTCAGACGTCGAATCAGTTCTACACTATCCCTCAAATTCGGTTGGCAGAGCTTCTGGTCGAGAATAGCTGTTTGGATAAGGTCTTCTTTGGCAATAGCGGTGCTGAGGCTAACGAGGGGGCAGTCAAGCTAGCCCGACGCTACGGGAAGCGCTACCTGAATGGAGCCTATGAGGTTATTACCACCAGTGGCTCCTTTCATGGTCGCACTCTGGCTATGGTGGCTGCTACCGGTCAGGCTAAGTTTCAGGAGCCATATCTTCCTTTGCCCCTCGGTTTTGTCAATGTGGAGTATAATAATGTTGAAGCGATAAAGGCAGCTACCACCGGTCAAACCTGTGCCGTGATGTTAGAGCCTATGCAAGGGGAGGGAGGGGTCAACCTGCCTGATGACGACTATCTAACTGCGGTGCGGAAGTGGTGTGACCAGAAGGGTATTCTGCTTATTTTAGATGAAATTCAGACTGGCATGGGTCGGACGGGGACGCTCTTTGCTCATGAGCAGTATGGCATTGAACCTGATGTAATGACATTGGCTAAGGGTCTGGCTAGTGGCATACCCATCGGGGCTATCTTGGCTAAGGATAAGGCCTCTGTCTTTACCCCTGGGGAGCACGGCTCTACCTTCGGGGGCAATCCCCTAGCCTGTGCCGCCGGTTATGCCACCCTGAAGTTTATTATTGACCATGATGTTGCCGGGAATGTTAAGAAAGTGGGGCAGTATCTCGCTTCTGGATTGGAAAAATTAAAGCAAAAGTTCCAGTTTATCACTGATGTGCGGGGGCGGGGATTATTGCTAGCTATAGGGTTCAGCAGTGATATTGCCCCCTCAGTGGTAATGGCTTGTCTCGATAGGGGCTTATTGGTTAATCAACTAAAGCCCAATGCCCTGCGTTTTATGCCTCCCCTTATTATCGGCAATGAGGAGGTTGACGAGGGGTTAGGCATTTTAGACCGGGCGTTAGCCGCTGCCCAAAAAATAATCAGGGATGCCAAACGTGGGAAGTAGTCATCAGGTTAAGCTTGCCCCATCCATCCTCTCCGCTGATTTCAGTCGCCTTGGTGAGCAGGTAGCTGAAGTCACTGCCGCCGGTGCCGACTACATTCATGTCGATGTTATGGATGGGCGTTTTGTCCCTCAGATAACCATCGGTGCTCCAGTGGTGGCTGCTATTCGCCGTTGGACAGACCTTCCCCTGGATGTCCACCTTATGATTGAGGCACCTGAGCGTCAGATTGGACAATTTGTTAAAGCCGGGGCAGACATTATCACCGTTCATATAGAGGCGTGCCCTGATGTTCAACAAGTAGTGCGAACAATTAAGGAATCAGGGGTTAAGGCGGGGGTTTCTCTTAATCCCGACACGCCTGTATCCGTGCTTGATGAAATCCTGCCTGCTCTTGATTTAGTGTTGGTGATGTCGGTTAATCCTGGTTTGGCCGGGCAGACTTTCATTGAAGCTACCCTGGATAAGATAGCAAACTTGCGTGCTGAGCTGGATAGAAGAGGTTTGGCCGCCGAGCTAGAGGTAGATGGTGGTATCAATACCGAGATTGCTCCTAGGGTGGTGGCAGCAGGGGCCAGGGTGCTGGTAGCTGGGGCGGCGGTGTTTGGCTCCAAGCAAACGGTGAGGGAAGCTTTAGCAAAGATACGGGCTAGTGTGGAGGCAGGTTTAATGTGAATAGGGGTGAAATCCTTACCCCGGCTGAGACGGCAGGGTTTATGGTGGAGAAGCTGGGGGAGGTTGAGGGGAAGAGGATTTTAGAGCCTGGAGCGGGAGAAGGCGTTTTTATCAGGGAGCTTTTGAGAAGGGGAGCCGAGCCCGCACAAATCACTGCACTGGACACCAACCCCCATTTTGAACGGATATATAAAGGCTTCGGCATCAATTACAGGATTAGCGACTTCTTGCTTCATGAGAATCCCATCGAAATTCAGCCCCTTTTCGATTGTGTTATCGGTAATCCCCCTTATTTAAGTAGACACAGCCCCTATCTTCACGCCCACAGGAAATCGTTTCTGAAGCGATTCGAAGATATTGGGGTCTATGATACCTATAGCCTTTTTATCTACCATGGTCTGAGGTTTCTGAAAGAGGGTGGAATCCTTTGCTTTATTGTCAGTGATAGCTTTCTTACTATTGGATACCATCGCAAGCTTCGCCAATCTCTCCTCGAAAATTACAAGCTACGAGAGATAATCCTGGCTCCCAGGAATCTGTTTTCCAAGCAGGGTGTAAATAATAGCCCATGCATCATTGTTATCGAAAAAAGGCATCCCGATGACCGCCATGAGGTTGCCTTTGTCGATAGATTAAAGAGCGAACAGGAATACCGCCGTCCCTTGAGAATCAGGCAGCTTCCCCAATATTGCTTCCTGAAAATAAGGGGGTGTCCCATATCCATAAATGTTGGTAATTTTGCTGCGGGGCTATTTTCTTCGCTCCCTTCCATAAGTGAAGTTATGGAAGGTCACATTGGTTTACATACCCATAACAATCGGAGGTTTATTGCTGCTATACGGGAGGCAAAACTAGCTGAGAGATTCATTAAACAGGGGCGGACGGTTATCCCCCGGTCTTTTTTATCTGAGGAGGAGAAGTGGCGACCCTACTTAAAGAAGGGGGGAGAGGAGCAGTATTATCGTGAGATAGAGGAAGCCATAGACTGGAGCCCTGAAGCGGTAGCACGATATGACATCCCTAAAAAGGGAGAGCTATTTCTCGAGGAGGGCGTTGTTATTAGTGGGGTGAGCCGCAGGTTGGCTGCCAGATATATGCCCGAGGGATGCTCCTGGGATAGCAACAAGGCTATAGGATTTGTTAATACAACCCCCGATATCTCTATCTGGTACTTGCTGGGTTTACTGAACAGCAGGCTTTACAATTTCTTGGCTAAAGGAATCCTTAATACTACAAACTGCCTCCAGATAGATGATATCAGGAGACTACCCTTTAAATATCCTTCCCGGGCAAAGAAATCGGCGGTAGAGGTTGCAGTTAAGCAGATTGTTGCCCGCCTGAAGAAAAATCCTGCCTGCGATTACTCCGAAGAGCAGGCGCGAATAGATGGGGTTATCTTTGAGCTCTATCGGATTCCGAAGGAGCTTAGAGACTTCATTAAAGCAAACTTTTAGAGAGTAGAATCATGGCTAGATGGCTTTAATTTATTGCTCGGCAGGTGATTGAGAACTCTTAGCCGCTTTATGCTGATTGCGGAGGCACCTGGTGCACAGGTTGAGTCGTTTGGTCTGACCATCTATAACGAGAGTGACCGGGTGAATATTGGGCACCCAGCGACGATTGGTATGGCGTTTAGAGTGGCTTACGTTATGCCCGAATTGAGGTGACTTTCCACATAAATCGCATTTCATAATTGATATCTCTTCTTTTTGACTATTGGCAAAATTTGTTATAAAATTAGATTAGCCTAAAATTATGTTATCATTATAATGCTAGGCATTATAATGTTATCATAGCTGAGCCAGCCAAACAAGGGTGGTGGAGAGATTAAGGTGGATTTTGCTGGCGAGGTCTTTTAATAGCAATTTACCTTCCCCTGATAAGGGGAGTGATAACAGAGATACAACTTTGAGTTGAGTTGAGGAGAATACAAATGAAGCAAGTTAGCTCTCTTGGCGGTCAAGAGCTAAGAGATATGTTTATAGCTGCCACTGACTGGCTTGAGAAGAGCGCCTTAGATATTGATGCCCTCAACGTATTCCCGGTGCCTGATGGTGATACCGGGACCAATATGCTGCTTACCATGCGTTCCACTATTGAGGAGGCCTATCGAGCTCCTGACCATAGTGCATCGGCAGTATCCCAGGCTATAGCCACAGGGGCACTGATGGGAGCTCGGGGCAATAGTGGAGTAATCCTGTCACAGATTTGGCGTGGTGTGGCACAGAGTTTGGCAGGGAAGGGAAAATTTACTGGCAGTGACCTGGCTGATGCCTTACAGCAGGCATCAGCTGCTGCTTATAAAGGGATAAACAATCCTGTAGAGGGGACTATTCTTACTGTAGCTAAGGATGCCGCCGCGGCTGCTCAGGAGCAGGCTGCTAGTGGCAGTGCTGACCTGATAGCGATTTTGGAGGCTGTGGTTAGTGCTGCCAGTAAGTCGGTAGCTAACACCCCCAATCTATTAGATGTGCTGAAAGATGCTGGGGTAGTAGATGCCGGTGGGCAAGGTCTGTATACCATCCTGGAGGGTGCCCTCTACTACCTTAGGGGTGACATGGAGGTGCTCCAGACTCGCAAGCCTGATATGGTTACCAGCGATATACCTCTACCTATCAAGACACCGCAAATGATGGCGAAAGATGAAGAACCCTATGGATATTGCACTGAATTTCTCCTTAAGGGGCAGGAGCTTGACCCGGATAAGCTTAGGAAGAAGCTGGAGAAGAAGGGTCAATCTCTAATTGTAGTCGGTGATGAATCTACAGTCAGGGTTCATATCCATACCCTGCATCCGGGCAAAATCCTTCATGATGCCACCTCATTGGGCACGGTGCATCAGATAAGTATTCGGAATATGGATGAGCAGCACCAGGATTACCTGGGGATGCAGAAGGATAAAATGCCAGCGGCTGATATCGGCGTTGTTGCTGTGGTCGCTGGGGACGGACTTACTGATGTTTTTACTAGCTTGGGGGTGACAGCTATTGTTCCCGGCGGGCAGACGATGAACCCCAGTACCAAGGATTTGCTTCGGGCTGTTGAAGCAGTACCTTCGGACAAGGTTGTTATTTTGCCCAATAATAAAAATATAGTGCCTACTGCTAATCAAGTCCATTCTTTGACTGAGAAGGTCATCGAGGTAATAGCTACGGAGACAATTCCCCAAGGGATAACTGCTCTTTTAGCTTTTAACAGTGAGTCAGACTTAGAAACGAACGCTCGGGCTATGAATAGGGCGAAATCATCAGTGAGGTCCATCGCCGTTACCCGAGCAGTACGAGATGCCAAGCTAGGCGAGTTGGATATTAAGAAGAAGCAGGCTATTGGTTTCCTGGAGAAAGACCTAGTAGCTGCGGGTGATAGTACTGCTGATGTTCTTGCTGAGGTGTTAGCCAGGGCAGGTCTGGATGAAGCCGAGGTAGTTACCATCTATTATAAAGGTGATGCTGAGAAGACCGAGCTGGAACCGGTTATCCACAGTATTCGTGAGCAGTATCCAGAGCTGGAGATTGAGCTAGTTCAGGGCGGTCAACCACATTATCACTATATTGCATCTGTAGAGTAACGAGAGGGATTCGCTGTAGCAGTCAAAAATTGTTGCTCACAGCGTAGGTGGTGTGTTTTCCGAGGGGCTACAGTAATCCCAGTGAATGTTTGGCATTGAGCAACTATAAAATAAATTGTCGCAGGGTGGAACCCTATTTATTGTCGTCAGGCTGGGTTTTTCCACCCTTATTTTTTATTTGTCTTGGCGAACGGAGGCAGGGCCTTGCCGATAGATATTAAACCTCTACGGAAGATTCTTGAGCTTGAGCATGAGAAGGATTACGTAGATTCAGCGGTAATCGGTGGTTTGGATAAGTTCCTTCGTCGCTGGGCTGGTCAAGCTATGGAGTCGCTAGCCAGTCCCCAACTCGTCAAGCGCTTTCGTCAGCTTCACCTGATTGATTCTGATTATGCCTCTTTGACTAAACAACAGCGCAAACAATGGGTAGATGAGGTACTCCATTTTCTGTCTGAGGTAGAGCGTGGGGAAGGGGAGAAGTCTGAAGCCAAAGTGGCTCCGGTAGCTAGCAAGCTATCTTCAGGGACAAGAAAGAGTCAGAGGATAGCGGTTAAACAATCCCTTGATTCCCCTATTACCGTGGTCAGAGGCATTAGCTCTGCTATGGCGGCTGGGTTTAAGAAGTTGGGTGTGAACACGGTTCGGGATTTACTCTATTTCTTCCCGCATCGTCACCTTGACTATAGCCAGAGGAAAACTATCTCACAGCTTACTCAGGGTGAGGAGCAGACTATCGTTGCCAATGTATGGCAGGCTCAGGAGATTAGGCTGGGTGGCAGGCGGAGCACCGAAGCTATTGTGGGCGATGAAACGGGTAATGTCAGGATAGTGTGGTTTAATAATCCCTATCTGGCTAAGCAGCTAACCACTAACGCGCAGGTCGTTATTAGTGGCAGAGTAAGCTTGTTTAATGGCAGGCATGTATTTGAATCTCCAGAGTGGGAGCTGGTGGGGGATGAGGATTTGATTCACACCGGGCGTTTGGTCCCCATTTATTCCCTCACTCGGGGATTGCATCCTCGTCAGATAAGAAAATTGATGAAAGGGTTTATGGACCAGTGGGCATGGCAGGTGGAAGATTTCTTATCCCCGCAATTGAGGGAGCGGTGTAACCTTTTGCCGCTGCCCCAGGCGATAAGTCAGGCCCACTATCCGGAGGATGAAGCGGTGAAGGCTGAGGCAAGGGTTCGTCTCGCTTTTGACGAGCTTTTCCTTCTCCAGTTGGGGGTGCTGGGCAAAAAGCGTGATTGGCAGGAGAGCCAGCCGGGCGGCTCCTTTACTATCCAGAGACCGGTGCTGGACGCCTTTGTGAAGTCTTTGCACTTTGAACTAACCCCGGCTCAACGTAAGGTTCTTGAGGAGATCTTAGCCGATTTGCAAAAACCAAGCCCAATGTCCCGATTATTACAGGGGGAGGTAGGCAGTGGTAAGACGGTAGTAGCTACAGCAGCTTTGCTTATGGCAGCTGCCGATGACTATCAGGGGGCGTTTATGGCGCCTACTGAGATTTTGGCTGAGCAGCACTTCACCACCATCTCCCAGTTCCTATCCAGGGTAGGGTGTGAACAGGGGGAGGAGGACTACCTCCGTAGTTACTCCGGGCTTCTGCCCCGTCCTCTCACTGTGGCCTTGCTTATTGGTGACATCAATCAGGCGAGAAAGCAGGAGCTCCAGCAGCGTATTCTGGGTGGGGAGGTAGATATTGTTATCGGAACTCATGCTCTTATTCAGAAGGGGGTGGAATTCCACCGATTGGGGTTAGCCGTGGTAGATGAGCAGCACCGCTTCGGTGTTACCCAGCGCTCGGCACTACGGCAGAAGGGGTTTAACCCTCATGTGTTGGTGATGACAGCGACACCTATCCCGCGAACTCTAGCCCTGACCTTGTATGGAGACCTTGACTTATCAGTTATAGACCAGCTTCCACTGGGGAGGCAGGTGGTGAAAACAAAGTGGCTTAAACCAGGGCAGAGGGCTAGTGGCTATGACTTTTTGCGTCGTCAGGTAGCCGGTGGTCGTCAGGCATTTATCATCTGCCCTTTGGTTGAGGAGTCAGAGGCTATTCAGGCAAAAGCGGCTATTGCTGAGTATGAGCGTCTATCTCAACAGGTCTTCCCTGATTTGCAATTAGGCTTACTTCACGGGCGTATGTCGTCGGGTGATAAGGACAAGGTAATGCGGCGCTTTCGCTCCGGCAAGCTGGACATCCTGGTTTCCACCCCGGTGGTAGAGGTTGGCATAGATGTGCCTAATGCTGCGGTAATGCTGGTGGAGAGTGCTGACCGTTTCGGCCTGTCGCAACTGCATCAGTTCCGAGGCAGGGTGGGGCGAGGGCAGGAGCAAAGCTACTGCATGCTGCTCGCCCTGAACCCCTCTGAGGTAGCTAGGGAGCGACTTGACATAATAGAAAAGGTAAGCGATGGTTTTGACTTGGCGGAGGAGGACTTGAGACTGCGGGGGCCTGGAGAGTTCTTTGGCACCAGGCAGAGCGGCTTACCCGACCTGAAGATGGCTAAGCTCTCCGATGTGGGGCTGCTAGAGCTGGCTCGTAGTGAGGCGATAAAACTGTTTGAAACAGACCCCGGCTTAGGGAAACCCGAGCATCGTCTCTTGGCCAAGGAGCTAGCCTGGGTCTGGCCGGCAGAAGGTGGCGAGTGGAGCTAAATCAAGTGAAGTTTGGAGGCTGTCGTTCCATTGATTATCACTAAAAGAGCGAGAGAGATTCGGGAGATTATCTCTGACCTGGAGTCATTAAAGGGTGACCCCCAATACAGAGAGGCGGCGGAGATTAATATAGAGTTCTTTAAGGCGGCTCGTTCTCCATTCAGCTTTATCCATTGGCTGATTTTTACCGTCCCTAAACTCAGGAAGAGGCGGGATGAGCTGCTTGAGCTGGGGGATTTGCCACTGGAAAAGTGGCAGCAACGTGCCTACCAGGCGCTTGCCGGCGTGGAGAGGCATAGATTCGGCAGGAGGACGTCAGGCGGATTTACCCTGGAGCTTTCTCGGGCAATCCTGAGAGTCAAAAGGATTAAGGATAGCGGTGAGGCCATGGTTTTGCTTGATGTGGGCTTTGGTGGTGGGGAATTGGGGTATCGGGTTGTTGAGGGGCTTCACCGTGTCCCCTTGGTCTATATAGGGCTTGACATTACCCCGGCCAACATAGAGGTGGCCAAGGAGGTTTTCCGCCCTCTGTGTGAGAGGGGAGAGATTATCTTCCGTGAGGTCCCGGCATTGAACGATGGGGTCATAGATGCCCTTCGCCAAGAAGCCAGCGATACCTCCAGAAAGGTAGTGGCGGTGTGTTTGGGGGATATCTTTGACCTGGATAAGCATGTCTCGCCGGGCAAGATAGACCTTATCTGCCACTCCAGGGTTCTCCATCATATCAAGGCTGCCCTCAGGCCCCGCCTGGAGGATATATGCCGCAGACTGTCCCCGGCAACATTGGAGATGGATGACCGTTACTGTTGTAGCTTCATGTTCTGGTCGGTGCTGGGTACATGGGTAATTTATCCTAGCGTCACCTTGATGAACGGGGCTGTTCTGAGCTGGCTCAGGGACCCATCTGAGGAGGAGTTGACCGGGTATTACAGGCTGGTGCCGCCCTTCTGCTATGCCCGCTTAATCCTGGGGCAGGATGCCTATTTCCAGAAGGGAAAGTGGCAGACGGCGGCAAGGACGCTGACCCGGGGTTTCTCATTCAGGGATGGCTGAGGTTAGTCTCTTTCGCTTATAGGTTGGAGTGTATGAGCTGGCGGCGGTTGATCTTGCCTGAGCCGGTCTTGGGAATGCTCTCCAGGAACTGGTATCTCTTGGGCAGCTTGAAGTCAGCCAGGTTCTGGCGGCAGAAGTCGGCTATATCTTCGGTGGTAGTGCTCTGTCCCTCTTTGAGCGCGATAAAGGCGGTGGGTACCGCCGTGCCGTCTGCCTCCTTAACCCCCACATAAGCGGCTTCGGCAATGTCGGAGTGCCTCAAAAGCACATCCTCTACCTCCCAGGGGGAGATTTTTAACCCCGATGGGGTCACTATTATGAACGATTTCTTCTCCATATACTCAAGGTAGCCGTCTTCGTCCATCCTGACCGAATCTCCGGTGTGAAACCAGCCATCTCTGATGACTTGGGCAGTGAGTTCGGGGGCCTT
>JAZGHN010000020.1:0-6191 GCA_036481135.1 Dehalococcoidales bacterium
TTTTACTGGTAAAGCTATCGGTGTAATCCTTGATGCGCTGGTATTCATCTCGCGAGATGGTAATGCCGATATATTTTTCCGTCTGGGTGAAGTTCTCCTCGGTATTTTGGGTGATAGTATCGAGGTCACCAAAGGTGCTGATAGTGGCATTGATTTCAGCTCGATGGTGGAAGTCTGCCAGCTTTTTGGCTACGCTGGCGACCATCTCTGCTGATACCTGATTATTGGTCAGTAGCACGTCCATCATAGCTTCTTGGGGGAGGCGGCGCATCTTTACCGCATACTCTATAGCTTCACCCTGACCTCCGATAACGATATTGCCCTTCTCTTGAGTTATTGGCACTACGTTCAGATAGACATCAGGGCAGAGGCGCCGGTTAAGTTCAACCTCTCGGCGACAAAAGAATTGACGCCTTTCTAGGGTGGTATAGTCCAGATAGCCCAGGTCTACCGGCTTCTTTACCTTATATACATAGTCATCGGCGATAAAGACAAAGGACATCTGGGTTTGCCCCAGCTCTATCCTTTGCGGCTTGTCGGGATAGGCGCTTGGCTCTAGCAGCGCTTGAACTACTTCTGGTAATGGTGGCATTGTTCTGGTTTCCGTCTCTTGCCCCTCAAAACTTTAGCTTTAAGGTCACGATCTCAAAGGGCTTTACTTCTAACCTTAGTTTATTACCCTCAACTGGTAGCTCTTGTTCTTCCTCTTCCAGCAAATTGGCAAATGTTGCCCTTTTGATGCCCCGGAAGAATTCTATCTCGGCTTTGGTGGCTTCACCTGCGGTTTCAAAGAACCTCAAGATAACCTCATCGCTATCCTCAGCCTTCTTGAGGGCGGAAAGGATAAGGTTATCTGGTGAAATGTTGAGGAAGGAAAGTTCTGAGGGTAAATCTCCTCTGGCGTCGGTCTGGACAGGAAGGGGTAGGTGATGGAAGTCCTGACTGTACTTATATGATTTGGCTTCTTTCCAGTCGCCATCGTGATGCTGCAAGGCGTATTCAAAGGTGTAATCTCTAAGCTCTAAGGCATCCGGTGTCGGCACTAGAGGGCCAGCCTCCCCATCGGCGGAGAGTACTCCTACGCTCCTTAGCAGGGTTAGGTAGACTAAGCCTTCTTTTATCTCGGCTGCTGGAATCCCTTTGTTCATAAAGGTTATCCCCCTCGTCCCATCACCATGACAGAACCAGGAGAGGAAGTTGGGGATACCGGCGGGTATCTCCCTCTTCTCTCCTACGGCAGCAAATTGCTCTGTTGGCTCAGGGACAACCCCAAACTGTGTCTCCCGGAAGTATATCATCCTCTCCTTCATGGTATCGAACTTCACCCTGAGCCTTATATGAGGATACTCATTATTAATCTTGGTTATAAATTCAATCCTGGGCAGGTCACGATAGATAATAACCTCCTTTGAGACGTCCATACGCTTATATCGGTAAATCATGGGCTTGAGCTTGCCCAGCATCCGATAGGGCCACCTGAGGCAATAATACTCACTCTCATAGATTATCTTTGATTTGAGGGGCCCCTTTTCTATCCTGAAGCTTTTAGGTTTGAAGGCTCCGTAGCGAAGCCCCTCCCCACTTTCATTTTTTATCAGCTCCTTGAACATATATCGGTGATAGTATAAATCCCCTATTTCGTTATCAATATTGAGTTCATTCCCTTTCACCAAAAGCTTCCCTTCTTTGTCAACGACCTCGATTATCCCCGTTTCCGGGTCGGCTTTTACCCTGAAGAACAGATTTTCCACTTCATTCCCTTCAAGTTTCAGCTCGCTTTTGGGCGTCTTTTTTCGCTCTACAAGCCGGTAAACCTTGTAGCCGAAGGGGGGAAGGTCAGCCATAAAGCCGAGCTTCGCTCGTTTAATATTGCCCTGGCTATCTTTTACCGCTTCTATCACCTGGGTTTCTATCTCGTCTTTATCCTTAAGCCCAGGTTCTTTCTTCCATCCTTCTCCGAGGTCTAAGTCCACCTCACACCAGTTGGTCATCCTCTGGGGGAGGGGGTTAAACACTACCACTGCTTCACCTTTTGTGTCGATTCTGCTGGCGATAAAGCTCAGTGACTCGTTTATAAGAGGGCAAAGTCGGGATTCGAGGCTGGAGAATATCTCTCTTACTTCATTGTAGATATCATCTATACCACAGCCGGTGATGATGTCATGGAAGGTAATAAAAAGTACTTTCTTCCAGCATTCATTGAGCTCGGTGGATGGGTATTCCTTGCCTAATAGCCAGGCTAGGGTAGCAACCCACTCAGCGGTGGCAATCAATCCTTCAGCTTCCCTTGCCCCGATAACCACCCACATTCGGCTGGAGCATACCTGGGGGAATACCTGAGAAAGCTCAGTATCATATAACTCCCCCTCAATGACTTCAAAGCTCTTCCGCTCCTGCTCTACTGCCTGGAAGAATTCGGAGGGGGTGGCCACTTTCATTTGAGAGCCGCCCTTATGGTTTTCGTTCCATTCTTTCACCACCTCAACAGTTTCCTCCTGAGGAAGCGTTAGCCCACTGCCTGAGGGCATAAGGATATGGAAGGTGGAGGCATATTTATTGAGTTCAATGTAGCTTTTCTCCAGTTGGGTAAGGTCTAGGCCGGCTCTGTAGCCCATAGGCATCCAGTGGGCTAGGATGGTGGTTCCATCCAGTCCTCTCCAGGTGAACTCGCTGTGTGTCTTCTTGGTACCCCGTCTAAAGGCAACCCATTTATATCCCGATTTCTTGTAAATTTGGGGGAGTTGGGCATTCATGCCGAAGCTATCGGAGCACCACGCCACGGGAACATCTATGCCGAATTTTTCCTTGCAGTATCTCTTGCCGACGAAGATCTCTCTTATCAATGCCTCTCCGGTGGGAAGCATGGTATCCGCCATCAGATACTGACCGTCAACTATCTCGAGCCTGCCCTTCTGAATCATCTCCTTTATTTCTGCCCAGAGCTCGGGGTTTCTCTTTTCTATCATCTGCAACGGGAAAATTTGCTCCCAGATGAACTTATACTCGTTGCTCTGCTTCATCAACTGCACAGCTTGTTTGAGAATACGTTCATTCAGGTCAAGGTAATCTTCTTTGGTAAAGGCCCAGGCTACATCATAATGAGTATGGGGGACAAGATATATTTGCTGCATTTTAGCCTCACCTAAATCTATATTTTGGTGGGATTATACTATATTTGAGGGATTTTAGCGATTGGCTAATTCTTTAAGATAAACTCTAACCCTGTCAATGTGTCTTATCAGTATCAGAATGGTTGCCGCCAGCGCGGGGAAGAGTAGCCGAGGGTCAAAGAAATAAAGGGGAACCAGGGCAATACCCATCCCCACCACCCGTCCTACCACCTGAGTGCCGAGTATGGAAAAAAATGCCTTCCGGTTTATCTTCCCCATCAGCGCATACTGAGCAGCGAAGATGGAGGCGCCGACGGTTACGCACCAGATGGGCAGTGACAGCTCATTCAGGGCAAGTAGTATTCCCATGAAGGCGGCTATCCCCCTCCCGCTTTCTTTAAATTTAAAGTAGAAGGGATAAATGTGGCCGAGAACGACAAAGGAGCTGCCTATTATCAGTGCTGTCAGCGGGTTGTATCCCAGAAAGCCCAGCCACCTGGCGATGTAGATGGCCAGGATCGCCTTCCACATGTCGACCGCCGTTATCCCTATCAGGCTGGCCACCGCCGGATTCCTCGACCTAGCGTCCCGTATCACGCGGTAGGCATTCATTGCTCCCACATTGTGTGAGCCTGCAAGCCTGATATCCTTCCCGGTCATCCCCTTGGTTGCCAAATAGGCGGTAGGGAAGGAACCCAGGATATAGGAGATAACAGCAATCAAAATCAGCCAGGCGTTACTTTCTATGGGGCTCATAATCAAAACCTCAATCGGAGCTTAATCAACCTCTAACCATACCAGCAGCTCCTCCAGTACTTGATGGCGGTTGGCTCTGGTTACTTCGACTACATTTACCTGAGGCTGGCGCTTGATTCTGTCTGCCCATGGGTTAGCCTTGAACATAATGGTGCCCAGAACCTTCTTCCCGCTGGTGATTATCTGCCAGACAGCTTCCCTGAAAGCGGCCGAAAACAGCTCCATCCTCCCGATTTCATCAACAATCACCAAACTGCCCTCCTCGGCTGCCCGATTAAGGGCGGAAACGCCTGCTCTGTCCAGGCTATCAATGTCAACCCCATACTTACCTACACGATGTGGACTGTGGATGTTGATGTGAGCCAGTATAGCTTCTTGGCCGTCTAGGGTAACTAGTCTGAAGCCCTCTCTTACCCCTCCCCTTCGGATTTCCTCGGTGTAGAAACCGCCAGCTTTACCTCCCAACCCGGCTATCGCTTGTTTGATAAGGCTGGTTTTGCCTGTCCCTGGCTTGCCGGTGAGCAGGTAGACTTGCTTCATAACCTCTTACCGCTAATGGTTTTTATTCAGCAGAGGATTGCTCGGCTTTTCTTTTTGCCTCCAGCTTCTTTTTCTTGCGCCGATGTTTATGCAGGGCTGTTCTTTTTCTCTTATTCATCGCTATTAATATAACCTAAATCAGCTTTGATGAGCAAAGGTGTTGACGAACCTGGCTATAGAGCGGTCATAGGTCTTCTCCACATCCGGGGGAAATACACAGCCGGGAAGCTCATTAGCCTCTAGGTGATATGAGATACACTCGCAGCACTTGCCCTTTCTGGAGCAGGGCTCGTAGGTGCAGGGGCATTTTGCTTTATTTTCATCCATCTGGCATTCCATGACTAAACTCTCCCTCGTTAGATGTAGCGCTTTCTTATCTTTATCGATAGCTCGGCTAGCAGCTCCAGGGCTCGGCCGACTGTCTCCTCGTTAGCTATAGAACCTAGCCCGCAGCTCGGGGTAAGCAGTCCCTGTTCTATCAGTTGCTTGAAGGGGATACCCTCTCTGGTGAAGGGTGTCATGGCTTCTTCCAGGCGGTCATTGAGGCTGGCTACCGATTCCTTCTCTATTGCTTCATCGCAGGGGATAATCCCCCAGGCAATAGCTCCCCCTCTGCCCAGGAATTTCTTTACCTGAGAGGGATAGAGGCTTAGCGACTGAGCATAGTTATAGGCATCAAAGCTTATGATGTCAACGCTGGTGTCCAGCAGAATCGACCAGTCGGTATTGCCACAGCAGTGAACCCCCTTCAGTCCCTTAATTCCCTCAAAGACTTCTTCCAGCAGGCCGATAACCTGCTCCTTGGAGAGCATGACACCGACCGAGCCAAAGGCGGCCATATACGGCTCATCAACAAAGATTATGGTGTTTTTGGAGATTCGGCTCAGCTCCTTTTCCTGCCAGCTCGCCTTGAGCCGGAGCAACTTGGGCACGACATCACCGAGGACATCGTCGTAGATTATCGCCTTTTTCTCTTTGTCGGTGACAGTCAGCCCCCAGGTGACTGGTCCTGTTACCTGTCCCTTCACTGCCAGGGGCGATAGATTATCCGAGGCGAGGAAGCGGTGGAGACCGGCGGCGTAATCGGGGCTGATGGGATACCTATCAATATTGTTCTCCAGATAGGCAGTGTAGAATTCCTCCAGTGGTTTGGTCAGGTCCTGAGAGCGGTTTACATAGATTCTATTCCCCTCCACCACTACCCCGGGGAAGCCCTGACTGTACTGAACATACATATTTTCCAGGAAGGAGCGCCTGGGTAGTTGGGGCCAGGCTGGGATGTCCTTGAGGTAGTGGGCAACGGCTGAGCATGCCGCCTCCGCGTCGGTGTGTGGCATACTGCCAATAATAGTCGGTCGGCAGCCAAATTCTACAGAGGGCATCAACTATCTCCTTTTATAGATACTTCCTGAGTAGCAGGTCGAGCTTCTTCTTCTGCTCGGCGGGTATCAGCTTCAGGTCAGTGACAATAGCCGTCTTCAAGGCGTCGGCACAGTCGCAATCGCGTTTTTCCGGCATTTTGGCGACTGCCAGCCTGATAATCTTCTTGGCGGTATCGCTGCTGCGGCGCAGGGTATTCAGGACGACATCTATGGTAACCGGCTGTTTATGCTCGTGCCAGCTATCATAGTCACTGACGCAGGCAATAACAGCGTAGCATATCTCTGCCTCCCGTGCCAGCTTGGCTTCGGGTAGTGCCGTCATGCCGATGATGTCCGCCCCCCACGAGCGGTAAAGTTGCGACTCGGCACGGGTGGAGAAGGCGGGACCCTCCATGGTTACATA
>JAZGHN010000021.1:0-3949 GCA_036481135.1 Dehalococcoidales bacterium
GGACGGGATAGCCGAGGACGATTGGGATGGCTGGCAGCTGCTAACTCAAAAACTGGGCAAAAAAATCCAGCTTGTTGGTGATGACCTCTATGTTACTAATGTAAGCCGCCTCAATCAGGGCATAAAGTTAAAGGCATCCAATTCCATTCTTATCAAACCCAATCAAATCGGCACCCTTACTGAAACCATCGCTGCCATAAAGAGAGCAAAGCGGGCACAGTGGACGGCAATAGTAAGTCACCGCTCAGGTGAGACCGAAGATACCACCATCGCTGACCTGGCTGTGGGACTTGACACAGGCCAGATTAAAGCTGGTGCCCCTTGCCGCTCAGAGCGCGTGGCCAAGTATAACCGCCTCCTTAGGATAGAAGAGAAACTGGGCAAAAGGGCTAACTTCGCCGGCATGGGGGCATTCTACAATTTGAAGCGAGGCTAAAATCAGTTAGAGGAGGCAGAAATGGCAACCAGAATTGGAATTAACGGCTTTGGGCGTACCGGGAGATTAACCTTCAAGGCAATCGACCAACACTACCGTGGCAAGCTGGAGATAGCGGCTATTAATGGCCGCCGGGATGCCAAAACCTATGCCCACCTGCTGAAATGGGACAGCACCTACGGTCGTTACCCTGGCGAAGTAGAGGCCAGCGATGATTCCATGATTGTCGGTGGCAATAAGGTAAAGGTACTAAAGGGAGCAACCCCCGATGACATCCCGTGGCAGGATTATGATATCGACATAGTAATAGAAACAACCGGGCAGTTTACCGATGCCACCAAGGCGGCAGCCCACCTCAAAGGAAGTGTTAAGAAGGTGCTTATTTCAGCACCTGCTAAAAATGAAGATGTAACCGTCGTCCTCGGTGTCAATGAAAACCAATATGACCCCAAAAAGCATAAGATTATATCCAATGCCTCCTGCACTACCAATTGCATCGCCCCTGTAGTCAAGGTGCTGCATCAAAACTTCGGGATAACCAAGGGATTAATGAGCACCATTCATGCCTATACCAATGACCAGCAACTGCTGGATAAGGCACACAAGGACCCGCGCCGGGCTCGAGCTGCCGCTATAAGCATTATCCCCACTACCACCGGCGCTGCCAAAGCGGTAACTCGGGTCATTCCTGAGCTCGAAGGCAAGCTCCATGGATTAGCCTTCAGGGTTCCGGTAGCGACTGTTTCTGTTGTTGACTTCGTCGCCGACCTAGCCAAAGAGGTTGATGTAGAACAGGTAAACCAGGCTTTCCAGACGGCTGCCGAGGGGCCTTTAAAGGGAATCCTGGAGTATTGTCAGGAGCCACTGGTCAGCATAGATTTCAAGGCTAATCCAGCCAGCTCTATTGTCGATGCACTGAGCACCATGGTCATTGGCGGCGACATGGTCAAGGTACTTTCCTGGTATGATAACGAATGGGGCTATAGCTGCCGCCTAGCTGACCTTACTGCCTATGTTGTCGATAAAGGGCTATAACAGCAAAAAGGCGTCTCTTTACCTTTAATGGGGATTTGACATTGCCTTACAAGTGCGTCTAAAATAACTCAATTATACCGGGGTGAGAAATGAAAATAGTAGCCGTAGGAATTGGCCAATGCGGGTGTAACATTGTTGACGAGTTCTATGCTTTCAACAATTATGCCAAGTCATTTTTCAACCGCAGAATTGAAATTCTAACCGACGCCTTCGCCGTTAACACCGATGAGGTAGACCTAGTAGCTCTTAGACAAATCCCCCAAGATAGAGATCACAGGATTGTGGTTGGCTCTATGACAACCTTTGGGCACGGGGTAGGGAAGATAAACGTTGACGCCAGTAGAATTATGAAGGATAGTCGCTCGGTTATCACCGAGAATATTATGAACTCTGAAAGATTCCATGAGTGCGACGGGGTGATAGCAGTAGCTAGCGGGGGCGGGGGCACTGGCTCAGGAAGTATCGGCTGGCTGCTAAAATCTCTTAAAGAGAGGATAGATAAACCGATCTACGCTATAGTAGTGCTCCCCTTTAGCTACGAAGAAAAAGGGGAGGCTTCCTACGCCGTAATCAACACCGGCACCTGCCTACAGATGGTGTCCCGTTATGCTGACGCAGTGTTCCTGCTTGATAACGAGCGGTATGGAAGAGCTAATGTCAGTTTGGCTAAAAATTTCAAAGAAATAAATCAGGACATGGTCAGTAATTTCTACGACCTTTTCTGTGCTGGAGAAGAGCACAAACAGAAATATGTTGGAAGCAAAGTGATAGATGCCGGAGACATCAAAGAATCCTTGGGAGGTATTACCGCCATTGGCAGAGGAGAGATTGGCCTTTCTGCTTTTTACCGCTGGAGACGGGAACATTTCCGAGAAGAGGTGAAGGAGCGCGGCTCAGTAGGTGGAGCTCTACGCCAAGCTGAGAGCAATTTAAGTTTGAATGCCGACTTGGATAATGCGAGAAAGATTTTAGCGTTGTTTACCGCTCCCAAGGATATCATCACTTTAGGCATCGTGGAAGAGGTCTATAGCTTCTTACAAGACAGAGCGCCTAAAGCAGTAGTAAGGATGGGAGACTACCCCCGGAGAAAGAGGGAGATTTCCATGACCTTAATCGCCTCCGAGTTAACCGAAGTGCCCAGGGTAGAGAGACTATATCGTCACGCTGAGAAGTTAGTTAAAAAGCAAGCAGAGATAAACAGAAAAGCAGCGAAGAGAATGAAAAAACTCCAGGAGGCTGGTAAGAATCTGCCTTCCTTAGAGTTCTAAAAAATTAGTCGATACCGAAGTGTTGAAGTGAAATTACTGGTTATAGGTTTCGGACAATGTGGCGGCAGGATTGCCGGCGAGTTTGCTCGGTTAGGCATGACAGCGCGCATGAAGCGCAAGATTAATATAATTACCGGCGTCTTTGCCGTTAATACCGATATTGCTGACTTGAGCGGGCTAACCAACATCAGGGCTGATTATCAACACCGAATACTCATCGGCGGCCAAAAGACTGGCGGCCATGGTGTAGGCAAGATTAATGAGCTGGGCGCCGAGATAGCCAGAGAAGATAGTGACAAGGTTATAGAGGCTCTCAGGACAACGGAACAACTGGCTGAGACAGATGCCTTCTTACTGATAGCTGGGGCCGCTGGTGGCACCGGCTCAGGAGCAATAGCAACACTAACCCAAAAACTAAAAGAGCGCTATATAGAAAAACCGTTATACAACCTTATTGTCCTCCCCTTCCAGCACGAGGAGGAGATAGAGGAGAGAAGCGTCTATAATTCAGCTACCTGCCTTAAATCTGCTTATTTAGTGGCCGATGCGGTAATGCTTGTTGATAATCAAAGGTATATCAGCAAGAACTTCTCCGTTAGACATAACCTTAGCCAAATTAATACCTTAATCACTGAGCCATTTTACAACCTGCTTTGTGCCGGCGAAGAGAATCAGCCCCAATATATTGGCTCAAGGGTATTGGACGCTGGAGATATAATTCAGACTCTATCTGGATGGACAGTGCTAGGACATAGTAAATCACAAACGGCAGGAGGCGGAAGACCCTTTCACTTCAGAGAGAAGGCCGCTGAAAGCCAAAAAGGGATTCAGGTAATGAACGACGCTGTAAGCCGCTTATCGCTCCACTGTGCCCCCCAGGATGCGGGCAGAGGTCTATACCTCATCACGGGGTCATCTAAGGACATAGATATGAACCTAGTTAAGGATGTCGGAGCCCATCTGAAGCGTCTAGCCCCAGAGGCTATAATAAGGACTGGCGATTATCCCAGGGAAAAGGGCTTAGTAGATGTTACTATAATCCTGTCTGAGCTTAGCGGTGTGAGGAAAGTTGTAGACTACTTCACCCAAACAATCAATCTCATCACCGCTATTAAACAGAAGAGGGAGGGGATAGAGGTCGAACACAGAGACATTGAACAATCCTTTAAAGATATACCTCTGTTACTATAATTACATTCCCTTGTTGCTA
>JAZGHN010000022.1:0-7494 GCA_036481135.1 Dehalococcoidales bacterium
GGGCTAATAGTGGTGAAACTATGGTTACTCTGGATGGGATGGAACGGCGCCTTTCTCAGGATATGCTGGTCATCGCTGACGAGAAAAGGGCGGTGGGCATTGCTGGTATTATGGGTGGTGCCGATAGTGAGGTCGCCCCGGGAACCACAGCGATATTGCTGGAAGCAGCCAACTTCAACCCAGCCAGCATTCACTATACCGGTAGGGTGTTGTCTCTGCCCAGTGAAGCCTGTATGCGATTTGAGAGGGGCATCCGTCCTGAGTTAACTGTGCCTGCCATTAAACGGGCTACCCAGTTGATTGTCCAGTTAGCCGGCGGTGAAGCGGCCAAGGGCTTGGTTGATGTCTATCCCGGCAAACTGGAGTATGAGCCTATCTCGCTATCAACCGACCAGGTGAATCGCCTTTTGAACGTCGACTTCAGCCTCGACCAGATAATAGGAGCATTGACCTCCCTGGGTTTTGACTGCCAGAGAGGAACTTCAAAATCGAGGGTTCGGGTTACTGCTCCCTACTGGCGAAGCGATATACGTCACGCGGTTGACCTTATCGAGGAGGTAGTCCGTATTATCGGCTATGATAACATCCCAACGACTATGCTGACTCAATCTATCCCGAAGCAAAGTCCTGACCCTATTCTCGGCCTTAAGCGGAGGGTGAGATGCAATCTTATCGGTTATGGTTTTCAAGAGGTGATTACCTATTCGTTAACCGGCTCGGAAATGCTGAACAAGCTGCTGCCTGAACCCCATCCGGTCGAGCCTATGCCCCTCCGTGTCGCCAACCCCATGACCCTGGAGCAGGAGTATCTCCGCCCTAACCTGCGAGCCAACCTGTTGGCTGCCCTCTCAGCAAATAGGAGATATGAGGACGGTGGCATCAGGCTTTTTGAGCTGGGCAAGGTATATCTACCTCGGGAGAAGAACCTGCCAGATGAGCCTGAGGTGGTGTGTGGTATACTGAGTGGCTTCAGATGGGAGAAATCGTGGCATGGCGGAGACGAGTTATTCGATTTCTACGATGCTAAGGGGATGGTTGAAGGCTTACTCAGCCATTTGGGCATAGAAGCCAGCTTTGAGCAAAGTAAGGACGAAAGCTTGCACCCAGCTAAGCAGGCGGCTATAGTTGCCAGCGGCAACAAATTAGGAGTTGTCGGGGAACTACACCCTAAAGTTTCACAGGCTTTTGAAATCCCTGAGGCTGTCTATCTCTTTGAAATCAATATGACGGCGCTGTTACCTCACACTTTAGAGCATAGAATGTTCCAGCCGATATCGCTCTTCCCCACTATAGTCAGAGATATCGCCCTAGTAGTTGATGCTGAGGTGACCCATCAGAGGGTAAAGGATATTATCGAAGGCTTTCCCCTGGTGAAACAGGTTACTATATTTGATGTCTACTCTGGCGAGCAGGTTCCACCGGGTAAGAAGTCCCTTGCCTACAGTATTACCTTCCAGTCCCCAACCCACACCTTGACTGATGAAGAGGTTAACCGGGTTCAGCAGGAGATTCTAGATAAGCTATCTGGCGAGCTTGGGGCCACCCTGCGCGCTTGACACTAATTCCTTAAGCCTTGTAACTACTTCCTCTAGTGGCACCAGCTGTGATTCTTTTACGGAGCGCTTTTTTACCTCCGCGCTGTTTTTCTCCAGGGTGCGGGGGCTGATGGTCACCCGGATGGGCATCCCCAGGAGGTCGGCATCATTGAACTTCACCCCTGGCGATTCCTGTCGGTCGTCGAAAAGCACCTCCAAGCCTTGAGCTTCCATCTCGGTGTAGAGCTTCTCAGCAGCAGCGGCTACTTTATCGTTTTCCGCATATAAGGAGCAGAGATAGATGTGATACGGGGCAATGGACATCGGCCAGATAATGCCTTTATCGTCATGATTCTGCTCTATAGCAGCAGCCAGTAACCTGCCCAGACCAATACCATAGCACCCCATGACGACAGGTTTAGATGCGCCATCGGGGTCGGTAAAGAATGCCCCTAATTTCTCACTTAAGAAAGTGCCCAGCTTGAAGATATGCCCGACCTCAATGCCACGATTAGATAATAATTTGCTGCCACACCTGGGGCATCCTTCTCCATCCTTAGCCAGGGCTATATCCGCTATAGGGTCAACCTTGAAATCCCTGGGGTAATTGACATTTCTAAGGTGGGTATCTGGTTTATTAGCTCCGGCAACGAAGTTTGCCCCCGAAGTTATAGAATCGTCGGCAATAACCTTAATGCCACTTACCCCTACCGGGGAGGCTGAGCCAGCTACTATCCCGGCTTCTTTGGCCTCGGCTTCAGTGGCAAGACGGAGTTCAAAGCAGTGCAGGGCGTTTTTTAGCTTCACCTCGTTTATCTCAATGTCCCCCCTGATAACGGCAATAACAAACTCACCATCGGCGACATAGAACACTACTTTAAGAGTACGACTTTGAGGCACCTTAAGAAAGCTTGATAGCCCTTTGATAGTGGTGATACCGGGGGTGGCAACTTCTTCCAGAGGCAATGGCTTCTCATCGGCTAGCTTATCTTTGACGCTCTGAGCCTTGTCTGTATTAGCTGAGTAGCCACAGTTACGACAGTAAATAATCTCATCTTCACCGGTTTCGGTAATGACCATAAACTCGTGGGAATCCTTGCCGCCAATAGCACCACTATCGGCTTCAACCAAGACAGAGGGCAAACCACAGCGGTCATAGATACTCTGATACGCCTGGAGCATCTTATTATAGCTCTGGTCCAGTCCTTCCTCATCGCTATCAAAGCTATAGAGGTCTTTCATGGTGAACTCGCGAACGCGGAGCAATCCAGCCCTGGGACGGGGTTCATCGCGGAATTTGGTCTGGATTTGATATAGGAGGAGAGGCAGGTCGCGGTAACTCTTAACATGGTACCTGACCAGCTCAGTAATGACCTCTTCATGAGTTGGGCCCAGAGCCAGCTGGCGGTCTCTGCGGTCGGAGAGGGTAAACAGCCCTTTGCCAAAAGCCAGGTCTCGTCCTGTTTCCTGCCATAGCTCTAGAGGCTGGAGGACGGGGAGCATCAGCTCCTGCCCACCGGCTTTATCCATCTCCTCCCGGATTATGTTCTCTATCTTTTTCAGCACCCGCCAGGCTAGAGGTAAATAGGAGTATACCCCAGCGGCTACCTGATATATCATTCCTGCTCTCAGTAGCAGCTGGTGGCTAACTGTTTCCGCCTCAGTCGGCACCTCACGCTGAGTCTTACCAAATAGCTTTGATATACGCAATTTAGCAGTTGACCTGTCTAGTCCTTAATCTATTTAGCCTAGGAGATTATGCGAATTCCCTTCTTCTCTTTGATACAAATATAGTAGCTAGTATCCCCAACGGGAGCATGCAGGGAATAGCTAGGATAGCGCCGGCGAGTGCTAACCTCCAGAGTCTTCTTCTCAAGGCGAAGATGCCACCAATTAAGGCTACCACCCCTAGGCCAATGGCGGCTCCGCCAATCATTCCCAGCAGTCCAGCTAATCCAGCCAAAAGCCCTCCTAGGACTGGTCCTGCCATACCACCTGCAATGGCACCACCCATACCTAGAGAGGGAGCAATCAGAGTGAGCCATGCCCCAGTACCAATACCCACACAACCAGCAATTATGGTCAAGATACCACCGGCTTTTACCATTGGTTACCTTCTTATTCCTGATATAATCATCCGGAATAATTACCTTATTCTAATTCAGGCTGCTTGCCTTTGGAATCAGGCGAATTTCTTCTTTGCCATTGAGACAAATATAATAGCCAATACGCCTAGAGGAACGCAGGGAAACATCGCACAGATAGCGCCGGCAAGTGAAAACCCCCAAGCTCTCTTTCTCAGGATGAAGAGGCCACCGATTAAGGCTATTATGCCGAGAGCGAGTAACCCACCTCCGATTGCTTCAAGCCCAAACATTCCCGTAAGGGCAGCGAGGGCAGCAGTGGCGCCAAGTGCGAAAGCACCGGCAACGATACCAATAACACCACCAATTATAGTCAAGATACCAGCCGTTTTTACCATTTGTTTCCTCCTTGTTCTTTATATAGTTATTTAGAGTAATTACTTTATTTTAATTCAGACTGCTTGCTTTTCAGTTAATCTTGGGTGAATTCCTGCTTTCCCAATGAGACAAATATAATGGATAGTATTCCCAACACCGCTGAAGCAGGGATGGCTAAAATAGAGCCGGCAAGCGCCAGCCCCCATGCCTTCCTTCTGATGGCCTGGATGCCACCGACCAGGGATATTATGCCGAAGACCAGTGATATGATGCCAATTACAGTTAAAACGTATGATGAAATACTAATTATGCCCATAACAAGCAACGGGATATCAACTGTCCCAGGCACAAAGGCTCCGAGCCATTCACTCATCAAGTCACTCATTTCAGCGCCCACCCCGGTCAACCTGCCTACAATTCCACCCAGAGCCATCATGAATCCGCCTCTAGCCATGCCAATAGCCCCGGAAATTATGAGCAAGATGCCAGCTGTGGTTGGTTTCCAAGTTTTCTCCATTAGTCGCCTCCTTATATGTTATTTGGTAAAGCTGGAGATAGTTTCTTACTATTAAACCATATTAAGACGCCATATTCTAGTAGCTCAGGTTTAAGATTTTTTGTCTACCTCCTCTTAGAACTTCTCCACCTCTCTCATTAGTGCCGTTATAAAATCCTTTTCCTTAATTACTCCAATCTTCTTACCTTTCTTGAATAAGACGGCTCTGCCTTTGCCGCAGGCAATGCCGATGTCGGCATCCTTGGCTTCACCTGGCCCATTGACCACGCAGCCCATCACCGCTACCCTTATCGGTTTGTCCACCTTCGATAGCTCCTCCTCCACCTCTTCAGCCAGTGTTATAATATCAACCTCAGCCCGACTGCATGAGGGGCAACTAACTAAGATAGGGCCGCGCTGACGCAGGTTCAGGCTCTTTAGAATTTCATAGGTGGCAATTACCTCTTCCCTGGGGTGAGCTGTCAGGGAGACCCTGATAGTATCACCGATGCCCTGGCAGAGAAGGGTGCCGATGCCCACAGCGCTACGGATAACGCCCCTGCGGGGTGTGCCCGATTCAGTGATACCTATGTGTAGGGGGTAGGGTATCTTTTGAGCGATGTTCTGGTAGGCTTCAATGGTGGTGGGGACATCAAAGGCTTTGAGGGAGACCTTGATTAAGTCGAAGTCGAGGCTCTCCAGCAGGTTTATCTGTTGCAGGGCAGCTTCTACCATCTGCTCAGCAATGGTGAGTTTAGAGGCTGTTTTGGGCAGGCTGCCGGCGTTCACCCCGATACGAATGGGGATGCCTCTTTCTTTGGCTGCTTGAGCTATGGCAGTAACCTTTTTCGACTGGCTGATGTTGCCCGGATTTAACCGTAGCCCATCAGCACCGGCTTCCAGTGCCATTAATGCCAGTCGGTAATCAAAGTGGATGTCAGCTACTATAGGCAGGGAAACGCCCCTTTTTATCTCTCGTATCGCCTCAGCGGATTCGGCATCAGGCACAGCCACCCGCACTAGCTGGCAGCCACAATCTTCGAGCTCTTTGATTTGGGTGATAGTTGACATAACATCACGAGTATCTGTTTTAGTCATAGACTGCACCACAATCGGGGCATCACCCCCGATAGTTACCTTGCCGATCTGAATGGGTTTGCTGACTCGTCTGGGATTCATGGTATTGCGCTGCCTCCGCTTATGATGCGAGCGATATCATGGTAGGTTATTACCATAATGGCTCCGATCAACGCAGCGAAGCCAATAAAATGCACCAGCCCCTCTGTCTTTGGTGATATGCGTTTACCTCGACGAATCCACTCTACGAGGACAAATGTAATCCTGCCACCATCCAGGGCAGGGAGGGGGAAGATATTGATTATAGCTAGGTTTATGCTGAGAAAGGCGGCAAATTCCAGTAATGGGCTAATCCCAGCCTTAGCTACCTCCCCAGTGATTTGAGCGATACCCACCGGCCCGGTTACTGCCAGCGGCGCTGTCCCAGCAATTATACCGAGTATCCCGTTCTTGAATAGAATGAAGGTCTCTATACAGGCAGATGCTGCCATGGGCGCTGCTCTCCACGGGGGTTCATGCTGACGAACAATAGTGTAATTCGGCATATTGACGGTAATACCAATCGCTCCTTGACCCTCTGGGGGCTTCCATCTTGGCACTACCTGAATATTTTCTGTAGTTGAATCGTTATGCCTGACCAGTATAGTAGCCTCTCTGCCCAGGTTGATCTGAATATAGCGGTGCAGGTCACCGATATTTTGCACTGGATTCTCGTTTATGCCGAGGATGGTATCTCCGGGTTCAATGTCAGCCCTGGCTGCCGGTGAATCGGGAGCTACTTCTGTTATCAATACTTGCCCTACTACCTGGTTATGGGGAATCATGAAGGCGATGGAGAAGAGGAGAAGAGGGAGGATGATGTTCATTAGTGAGCCGGCGCTGAGAACTAGTAGCCTGATGCCAACGGGCTTACCGGATAAGCTTCGTGGTGCCTTGGGGTCTTCTTCGCCAGCCATTTTGGTGAATCCGCCCAATGGAATGGCGTTTAGTGAATATTTTGTTTCCCCTCGTTTTACCGAGAATAATCGTGGGGGGAAGCCAACGCCGAATTCGTGCACCTTTACCCTGAATGCTTTGGCAGTAATAAAATGCCCAAACTCATGGGCGAGGATAAGTCCGGTGAGAATGCCAATAAAGGCTGCTATAGTAGTTGGCATGGTCAATCTCCAGCGGCGAGTTGCCGGGCTTTCTCTCTGGCCCAGGTATCAGCCGCCATAATTTCCTCCAGAGTTGGACGAGGTATGAATCGGTGCTGTTCCAATGCCCGCCCGACAAGATGCGCAATATCAATAAATTTGATTCTGTGCGACAGGGCAAGTTCAACAGCTACCTCATCAGCAGCACAAAGTACTGCCGGATAGGTTCCTCCCTGCCTTCCTGCCTCAATGGCTAGCTTAAGGCAGGGGAAGGTGTCAAGGTCAGGTTGCTCAAAGGTCAGATTATCGATAGAGTCCCAGTTAAGTCGGGGGAGTTGAGGATTGGGCAGACGTTCGGGGTAAGATAGAGCATATTGAATGGGAATGCGCATATCAGGGTAGCTTAACTGGGCTTTGATTGAGCCATCTATGAATTCTACCATAGAGTGGATAATGCTCTGGGGATGGATTAGCACCTCAATATTCTCAAAAGGCATGTCAAACAGCCAATGGGCTTCAATGACCTCAAGCCCTTTATTCATCAGGGTGGCTGAATCAATGGTAACCTTTTCCCCCATTTGCCACGAGGGATGTCTGAGAGCTTGCTCAATGGTAACCTCACTTAGCTGGGCTGGTGAAAAGTGCAGCAAAGGTCCCCCTGAGGCAGTCAGGATAAGCTGAGCTATTGGACGTGTTTCGCCGTTAAGGCATTGCCAGATAGCACTGTGCTCGCTATCAATAGGCAGAATCCGGGCTCCATTTAGCCTTACTTCATCGGTGATAATCTC
>JAZGHN010000023.1:0-2669 GCA_036481135.1 Dehalococcoidales bacterium
GCCCAGACCTGGCTTTCGTAAGCCTGAGAGCGCTACAAAGTCGTCGCGCCTCCCGATCCCGTCCCGGTCTCGGGACGGGGAGGGCGGGCTGGCTTTCGATGACTGAGTTCTATAGGTCCTGCTTCCGAAATATTACACTGACAACAGCTTGTTACGATCACGTCGCGCCAGGGCGGGCTTCGTGCCTTGGTGGCTATCTGAACAGTTACAGAATTACCTTTTTGGTCAAGTGAGTATAAAGGAGAGGGGCCTGCGTGTCAATGGGAGAAGGCATCTCAGATCTGGCAGAGGCCTTTGCCCGTGGGGACGTACCCACCGAGGCTATTCACCTCTCCACCGGTCACGAAGCGACGGCGGTAGGCATCTGTTTTGCCCTGGCTACCCGATCTAACAGGGTGCTGAGGACTTGATACAGGTGGTCAGTGTCACGGAAAACTGGCATGAGGCACTTCCTTTTCTGAAATAGAGATTTACTCTTGTCGGTTTCTTAATTTCATCCTCTCTTCCCTATAAGCTCTGCTGTTAGATAAAGTGATAAAGACTATGCGGAACAAGTGTTGGCAGAGGAAACCCATTCTTGATAACTGGATAGTATAGGAAATCCCATTTTTCACCCCCTCCCAAACCCTCCCCCTTGAAGGGGGAGGGTAGGGTGGGGGTGGTAACTTGAGGTGGCAGATATAGTTCTCGCTGCTCTTTCAAATGAGGTAAACGCGGGCAGGCCGGCAGTTGTAAATTCCTTTATACCCGCGGTTCCCCTTGAAGCATGAGGCGGCACCACAAGAATAGGCAGATTTAGCCTGTCTCTCAGCTGGCACATGGCTTCAATGTATGCAGGTCTGAAATCCGACAGGATGAAGGGTAGATATGACATGAAAATTACCGAGTCAACCTCGCTAGCTATAAGCTCAATGCACTTCATACATATGGTCATTGCCATATCTCTTGGGAGCCATACCAGGTCAAGTGGGTTACTAGTGCCCGAGAAAGGCGGCAGATACTCTTTCAAAAACCCTTTTAGCTGCCTTCTCAGTTCAGAACTGAATGGGTTAACTTCCAGACCCAGGTTTTCGCAGGCATCAGCAGCAGATATGCCTCCCCCTCCTGCCTCTGCTATTATTCCCACTTTCTTTCCTTTTGGATACAGGGGTGCCGAGAATGCTACTGCCATGTCCACCAATTCTTCGAACCCTTCTGCCATTATGATTCCAGAGCTTCGCGCTGCGCCGAGCCATATTTCTCGATTTCCTGCAATCGATCCCGAATGGGATACAGTTGCTCTTGCGCCTGCCTGGCTAAATCCTGATTTCCAAATGATTATGGGCTTGGTGGAGCCTACCTTAGAGGCAAGATCGAGAAATTCCCTCCCCCGGCTGATACCTTCTGTGTAAGCACAGATTACCCTTGTCTTCGGATCAGTGCCAAAGTAGGAAACATAATCGAAAAGATCTAAGTCAGCTTGATTGCCGCTGCTGATTACTGTGCTAAATCTCAGCCCCCTGGCACTACCCCCTGCTATAAAATCTTCCGTAGCCCAGCCACTTTGTCCACAAAAAGCTACACTTCCCGGCTCCAGGTCTGCTTCATCCATTTCAACGATGGTATCCAGCCGTACATCCGGGCAAAAAATGCCCATGCAGTTAGGTCCAACCACCCGCATTCCGCCGTTTCGGGCAATTTTGAGCACTCCCTCTTGCAAAGCTCTTCCCTCTTCCCCCAGCTCAGCAAAGCCAGCCGCATGAATTACTGCAAATCTGATTGCTTTTCGAGCACAATCAACAAGGACGCTTTCCACTCCCGCCGCAGGTATAGCAACGATTGCCACGTCTACTGGCTCATCGATATCGGAGACCGAACGGTAACACGGAACTCCATTCAGTTCTGTACTACTTCTACTGACGGGATATTTCTTACCCAGATAGCCGTGTTCATGAATTCTCCACCAGATAAACCCGCCTCCTCTGCTGAAATCTGAGGAAGCCCCTATTATTGCCACAGAGCGGGGCCTGAAAAGGAGATCAAGATCCGTGCTTTTACCTGTACGGTGTCTTTCTCTCACAGTCCCTCCTTTCTATAAATCGACAGTAACAATTGAGTCGGCTAATGAGTTGAGGTTTATAGAAGAGCTTTCTGTTGAGATCGAGACCAGTATCTCACTACAATTCTAAAAGCGAATGTTGAGTGTTGAATTTTTCCATTCAAGGTGATGTTTCATGTTAGTCCCTTTTTGACATTTGGAATAGTTCACTTTACAGGGCTGGTATTCCCTGTGCTTGTGTCTTTAAGCTTACCCGCTGAAAAAGATACATACCTGCCAGAATAATAAGACCCAATCCCTTAAGAAGATTGTCCGGCCAAAAGAGGAAGACAGTTAGAGCAGGCTCAGATCACATTGTGTACAAAGTGCGGAGGCATGGCTACATAGCTGATAGAGCAATCCTTTCCAAGAAGTCTCTCCGCCTCAGCAATGGCCTCGTCCACGGTAGCAAAGGGCTCAAAACCCATGAGCCTGGCTACTTTGAAGTCCTGCGCCCCTGCCAGGAAAGCCTTGCCCAGATGTCTCAGGGCATAGGCACCCTGTCCCCAGAGGATGAGGGGATGCACCCCGTGAAAGCTATAACGATACCGATAGTTGTGAACAAACTCGGGGCGATGGGCATAATCCTCGG
>JAZGHN010000024.1:0-2363 GCA_036481135.1 Dehalococcoidales bacterium
TGCATCAGTAATTGAAGTCAAACCAAATCCTAATATCCCTACTCTTGCCCCCGGTGACACGGTAAAGGTCAGTGCCAAGATTGTGGAAGGGGAAAGGGAACGCACCCAGCAATTTCAAGGGGTAGTAATTAAGGTTCGGGGTGGTGGGGCTGGTGCTAACTTTACCGTGAGGCGCGTTGCCTATGGTGTCGGTGTCGAGCGCACCTTTCCTTTATATTCACCGCTGGTGGAAAAGGTAGAAGTAGTGCGGCACGGGAAGGTACGCCGGGCTAAGCTTTATTACCTGCGTGGGCTCAGTGGTAAGAAAGCTCGCATCAAAGAAAAGAAATAGGGATAAGGTTAGAGTAGAGCACCCACGGAGCATTGGATGGGGTATGCTGAGGTTAGTGTTAATTCGCCAATAGCCCAGCGCCGGACATTTAGCTATGCTATACCCACAGGTCTAAGTGTTGATGTTGGGCAGGCGGTATTGGTTCCCTTTGGCGATAAGCTCCTCCAGGGCATTATTTTGGAGTTAAGCCAGTACCCCTCGGTGGAGGAAACCAGAGAAATAGCCGGCGTTATTGAGCCCCGCCCCATACTATCGCCCGCCCGGGTATTATTGGCTCGCTGGATAAGTGAGTACTATCTATCACCCCTCTTCGACGCCGTGGCGTTGATGCTGCCACCGGGATTTGAGCGCAAGGCGCTCACTCTTGTTTCTATTCCCTCAATCCCCGACGGCTATGACTTATCTTCCCTTACCACAGAACAGAGACATGCCCTTGAATTAGTCCAGAGACAGGGCAAGGTAAGCCTGAAGGAACTGGAGAAGGTATTGGGCAAGAAAAAGGCTCAGCGTATCGTCTCGCAACTGGTAAAACAAGGTCTAGCTATGAAAAGCTATGAGCTGGAGCCAATAAAGGCGAGACCAAAGGAGGAACTTTACCTCAGCCTGGCAATTGATGCTGATGAAGCTCAACAGGAGGTAGCCAAGCTACACCAGAAGGGAGCCAGCAAACAAGCTGCCCTTCTCGACTTCTTAGCCCAGCAGTCTGAACCCATATCCCTGGCAGAAGTTAGACAGCGGGCTAACGGTAATAAAACGGTAGTTGATACCTTAGCCAGTAAAGGCTTAATAAGAGTCCAGCATATTGAGGTAAGACGCGAACCGATTTCCTACCAGAATATTGCTCTGTCTTATCCACTGACTCTTACCCCTGCTCAGGAATCAGCCTTCAGGTCTATTAGCCAGAGCCTAACCCAAAAGTCAAAGGAGCATCCGGATGTTTTTCTGCTTCACGGTGTTACTGGCAGCGGCAAGACGGAAATTTATCTGCAGGCTCTGGCTGAGGCGGTGAAGGTGGGGAAGCGAGGCATTGTTTTGGTTCCAGAGATTGCCCTTACTCCCCAGACTATAGAGCGATTTGCCTCTCGTTTTCCCAATAGGGTGGCTGTTCTTCATAGTAAGCTCTCTCTGGGTGAACAATTTGATGAGTGGCAGGGGATAAGAGACGGAGAGTTTGATGTCGTCATCGGTTCCAGGAGTGCTATCTTTGCTCCTCAACCTGACCTGGGTCTCATTGTTATTGACGAGGAGCATGAATGGACTTATAAACAGGATAATACACCATGCTACCACGCCCGTGATGTAGCCATCAAGCTAGCTGAGCTAACCGGGGCGGTAGTTATTCTAGGCAGTGCTACCCCTGATGTAGGGACCTTTTACCATGCCCAACGGGGAGACTATCATCTACTTGAGCTTCCGGAGCGCGTTACCCCAGGTAAGGGTGCGTCCCTGCCCCAGGTTGAGGTAGTAGATTTAAGGCAGGAGCTCAAGGCAGGTAATAGGAGCCTTTTTAGTCGCTCTTTGTCGCAGGCTACGACTAAAGCCATAGCCAGCCGGGAGCAGGTGATTCTATTTCTTAATCGGCGGGGGGCAGCCAGCTTTATTCAATGTCGCAGTTGTGGCTCTGTCCTCCGCTGTAGGCGATGCGATGTTGCCCTTAACTATCATTTTGTTGAAGATGTCCTGGTCTGCCACCAGTGTAACTACAGAATGTCAGTCCCTCAGGTTTGTCCTCAGTGCTTGAGTCGACGGATTAAGTTTTTAGGCATTGGTACCCAGAAGTTGGAACAAGAAGCCAGTAATACCTTTCTCCGAGCCAGGGTGCTACGTTGGGATAGTGATGTTACCAGCAGAAGGGGGTATTCTCATAAGGAAATACTGGATAGCTTCCGTGCCCATCAGGCTGATATTCTTATCGGCACGCAGATGGTTGCCAAGGGGTTGGATTTGCCCCTGGTTACCCTGGTTGGGGTAGTTAGTGCTGATACCGGTCTCAACCTGCCTGACTTTCGGGCGGGGGAGAGGACTTTTCAAC
>JAZGHN010000025.1:0-2785 GCA_036481135.1 Dehalococcoidales bacterium
CGTACCTCAAACCGGGGTGGCGCCTCTCTAGGGACGGAAAGCGGGACGCTCCTCACTGTTCTCAGGTTCTGGGTGATGTTTTCACCGCGAAAGCCATCACCACGAGTAGCCCCGGTCGCCAGCCGACCGTCAACATAGGTTAGGGCCACCGCCAGCCCGTCAATCTTATGCTCGCAGGTGAGGTCGAATTGCTCTCCGGCTATCAGCTTTGAGGTTCGGGTATACCAGGCTAGTAGCTCCTCCTTGGAGAAGGCATTACCTAGAGAGAGCAGGGGGAGGGGGTGTTCTACCACTCCGAAGGCTTCAACCGGGGCAGCGCCCACCCGCTGGGTGGGTGAGTCGGGGGTCACCAACCGGGGGTGCTCCTCCTCCAGTTGGTTGAGTTCCTTCATTAACAGGTCGTACTCGGCGTCACTGACCTCGGGGCTATCCAGCACGTAATACCGATAGTTATGGTAGTTAATCTGCTTCCTTAGCTCTGCTATTCTTTGTTTCGCCTGGGCTGAGTCCATCATCGCCCGCCTTTTGTCTGGCATTTTTATAGATTATAGCATAAGCCTATATTGTTGCTCACTTTAGCTTGTTGCGAAATGCTCTATGATATAATTAAAAGTGAACGGGGATAAGAATATTGTCCACAAGGGTATTGACAAATGGTATCATTAATGATACCATTAAATTCGAAGATGGGTTCCATAGATAAAATAATTCAACAAATGATAGGGAACCCGCAGGATGTTAGATTCACTGACCTCTGTAAAGTTTGCTACCACTACTTTGGGGAAGGTCGCCAGAAGGGTGGTCATAATATATATAAAACACCGTGGAGGGGCGACCCTAGAATAAATATACAGAACGACAGGGGTAAGTGTAAAACATATCAAGTTAGGCAAGTACTCAAAGCTATAGAAAAATTGGAGGCACAAAGTGGCAACAGAAGTAGCAGTAAAAAATGACCGATATACCTATCGGGTTACTTGGTCTGATGAAGATGAGGAGTATGTAGGCTTGTGCGCAGAATTCCCCAGCTTAAGCTGGCTAGCTAATAGCCAAGAGGCAGCGTTGCGGGGTATACGAAATGTGGTAGCAGAAGCCGTTTCCGATATGCAGGCTAGTAATGAACCTATCCCCCAACCCCTCGCAGTTAAGCGTTATTCAGGTAATTTCACGGTTCGTATACCACCAGATGTACATAGGAGTCTCCACATACAAGCAGCAGAAGCTAACATCAGCTTTAACCGCCTTGTCAGTGCCAAGTTAGCTGCACAGTGAATGCGTTACTAAACACAGTTCCTCTCGGCTAACTTCTGAAGCCAGCCTGGGGTAATACTACCTTCAGCGCTGATATTACCTGTTCGATATCCTCTTCAGTTACCCAGCCCAGGTGCCCGATGCGGAATATTTTGCCGTTTAATTTCTGCTGTCCACCGGCGAGCACAATCTGGTGTTCCTCTCTTAGAATCTTGCGCATCTTGTTAACATCAAGCCCATCCGGAGCAGCTATGGCAGTAACTGTATTGGAGGCATATTTCTCGTCGGCAAAGAGGGAAAGTCCCAGCGATTTTACTCCGACTCGGGCTGCCTCGGCCACTCGAGCATGTCGAGCTATGATGTTGGGTAACCCTTCTTTTAGCATCATTTCCAGCGATATGGACAGGGCGAATATTGTCGTAATGGCTGGTGTCCATGGTGTCTGTCCTTCCTTCAGATAGCCCTTCGCTTGGGCGAAGTCCCAGTAGAAGCGGGGCATCCTGGCTTTGGCATGGGCTTGCCACGCCTCGGGGCTAACACTAACCATGGCCAGACCCGGGGGAGCCATCCATCCCTTTTGGGAGCCGGTAACGGCGACATCGCAGTGCCAGTTATCTACCGGCAGATTGAGCGAGCCCAGACTGCTGATGGCATCAACCAGTAGTAACTTATCAAACTCCTTCGCTGCGGAGCTAATTGAGGCTAGGTCATTGGTAACGCCGGTGGAGGTTTCATTGTGGGTGACCAGCACTGCTTTGATTTCGGGTTCAGCGTGGAGAGCCTGGCGTACCGCATCGGCATCAGCCGCCTTGCCCCACTCAAAGCGAAGCGGGATTACCTCGGCGCCAAATTGCTCAGCAATAGTGGCGAAGCGTTCCCCGAAGGCGCCGATGGATACCGATAGTACTTTATCACCCGGGGACAGGGTATTAACGATAGCTGCCTCCATGCCACCCGTCCCCGAACCAGTGAGCAGGAAAACGTCGTTCTTGGTCTGGAACAGCTTCTTTAGATTGGCGGTTACTTTAGCCAGTATCTGCCAGAATTCCTCACCCCGATGGTTTATCATCTGCCTGGACATTGCTCCTAGCACCTCATCGGGGACTGGGGTGGGTCCGGGGATGCGTAACTGCTCCACTATTTATCTCCTTTATCCCTCTGGTTTATCGGTATCTATCACTCTAGCAAAGCGGCGCTTGCTTTTCTCTTGTTAATGTTAGGGTTGTTAACTAGATTTAATAAAACGTCGCTTGCCCACTCTTATGATGTCGTCTTTTTGGACGATACGGCTCACATCGGTAACTCTTTCATTATTTATATCTACAGCACCTTGTTCAATGAGGCGCTTGGCCGCACGCTTACTTTTGGCCAAATGGTTTTCCACCAGATAATCCTGAAGTCTGCTACCTGACTTGGTGCCCAGGGCTATCTCCTCTGGTACTTCCCTTGCCTGAAAAACCTTGGCGAAATGCCCCTCGGCTTCGCTGGCTGCTTTCTGGTCATAGAGGTGGGTGACAATCTCCCTGGCCAGCCG
>JAZGHN010000026.1:0-5176 GCA_036481135.1 Dehalococcoidales bacterium
AGATTGGCTCAGTGAGCCGATGGAGAATAATAACCAGTTTATTTGTTGGTCTCGGCGAATACCAGGATACGACAACCCTGAGAAGAATAATTATGGTAAGCACATCACATAGAAGTCCGATGATGTAAAGTAAAATTGCCACCGCCGCCTAACCCCCTAACCTTTTAGCTTTATTATAAGCAGCGCTCACCGCCTGCTTAACCAGCTCAGAAAATCCCCCCTTTTCCAGCTGGAGTAGAGCCTCGGCAGTGGTGCCACCAGGGGAGGTAACCATTCTTCGCAGCTCTGAAGGCTGTTTACCCGACTGGTAAAGGAAGTGGGTGGAACCCAGTAATGTCTGCGATACCAGCTCCTGCGCCATATCATGAGGCAGGCCAATATGTCTGGCAGCCTCAATCAGGGCTTCAACAAAGAGGAAAACATAAGCCGGCCCGCTACCGCTTATCGCCGTCGCCATATCAATATACTTCTCGTCATCAACATAAATCTCCCTGCCCATGGCACTGAGGATAGAGCCAGCCCACTCCCTTTGCTGCTCAGTTACCTCAGCAGTAGCCGTCCATACCGCCATACCCTCGCCAATCTGGGCAGGTGTGTTGGGCATAGCGCGAACTACGCGCTTATGGCTGAGTCCCGAAGACAGAGTACCGATGCTGGCCCCGGCAACAATGGATAGTACCAGCTGAGCAGACTTAAGCCGACCATTAAGCTCAGCCATCGCCTCAGCCAGATTCTGTGGCTTAATCGCCAGAACCACTACCTCTCCCCCGCCTACCGCCTGGCGATTATCACCCGTCACGGCGACATTGTATTTCTGTTCAAGATACTGACGGCGAGGCTCGCTAATATCACTAACCACGATAGCCTGCGGCGAGGCCAGCCCCTCAGCTAAAACAGCTGACAATATCACCTCCCCCATAACCCCACCACCAACGAAAGTGACTTCCATCTTACTCCCTTTCACCGCGCTACAAAATTTACCAGTCTCCGTGGGACATATATTGTCTTGAGTAACTCCTTGCCCTCAAGGTAAGCCTTCACCCGCTGGCTTTCCAAAGCAAGCTCTCTGGCTTCAGCCTCGGTTATAGAGACCGGAACAGCGATCCGGTCACGCAGCTTGCCATTGACCTGAACCACTAGGGTTATCTCCTCATCCTTAGCCAGCTTCTCATCCCACCGCGGCCAGCTTTGATTATGAATGCTATACTCGTGCCCTATCTTCTGCCATAGCTCCTCTGCCTGATGAGGGGTTGTTGGCGCAAGAAGCAAGAGCAGGGCATCTATAGTCTCTTTCCAAGCTGATTCGGTAACCAGCCCTGTTTCCCGTACCTTAGCCAAGTAGTTGGTGAACTCCATAAGGGCTGATATCATAGTATTGAATCGTAGCCTCTCCAGGTCACTGGTCGCCTTCCTCACAGTCTGGTGGGCGATACGCTGTAAATCTCTATGAGCCTTCTCCGCGCCAGACTTATCTCCAGCAGCTTTGGGCTTCATCTTATATGGCTCCAGCACCAGGTTCCACACCCGGTTAAGCCAGCGACTTATACCACTGATGCCGCTATCATCCCACTCCCCACCCTTCTCCCAGGGTGCGATAAACATAAGGTAGGCACGTACAGCATCAGCCCCTAACTCAGAGACATACTCATCGGGGGTAATTACATTGCCCCGCGACTTACTCATCTTCTGGCGCTCAACAATGATAACTCCCTGGTTAAACAGATGAGTAAATGGCTCGCCGAAGTCCACCAGCCCCATATCCCGAAGCGCCTTGATAAAGAAGCGGGCATAGAAGAGGTGCATAACAGCGTGCTCAGCACCCCCGCTATACATGTCCACCGGTAGCCAATACTTTACCTTGTCGGCATCAAAAGGAGCAGCATCCCAGTAAGGGCTGGCATAACGCAAGAAATACCATGACGAGCACATAAAGGTATCCATGGTATCGGTTTCCCGCTTGGCTGGGGATGAACACCGGGGACAGGTAGTATTGACAAACTCCTCACAATATTTCAACGGGGATTCACCGGTAGGCTTAAACTCGGCATTCTCAGGCAACAGTACCGGCAGGTCCTGCTCAGGGACAGGGACGACACCACACTTTTCACAATAGACCATCGGTATTGGTGCTCCCCAGTAACGCTGTCGGGAGATAAGCCAATCACGAAGCTTATAGGTTATGGCTCGCTTCCCCCAGCCCTTCTTCTCCAGAAAATCGGAAACAGCCTCCATCCCCTGCTCGCTGGGGAATCTATCAAACTGCCCCGAGTTCACCATAGTGCCTGGCTCAATATATGCCTCCTCCAACTCCCCTCTCCGCCAATCCGGCGGAGCTATCACTACCTTTATCGGCAGGTTATACTTTTTGGCAAAAGCAAAGTCGCGCTCATCATGAGCTGGCACTGCCATTACCGCCCCGGTGCCATAGCTCATCAACACATAGTCGGCAATCCAGATGGGCACCGCTTCACCATTAAGCCTGTTTACGGCATAAGCCCCGATAAACACCCCCTCCTTTTCCTTCTCCGTGGACTGCCGCTCAATCTCGCTGCGCTGTCGCACCTGAGCAATGTAGTCCTCAACCTCAGTCTTTTTCTCCGGTGAGGTTAGCTTAGCCACCAGGGGATGCTCTGGGGCCAGAACCATAAAGGTAACCCCAAAGGTAGTATCAGGGCGGGTAGTAAATACCCGAATCTCCTTTTCCTCTACCCCAGGGTAGTCAAGAGCGAAGGAAATCTCGGTGCCCATGCTCTTACCCACCCAGTTCTTCTGCATCGTCTTTATCCGCTCCGGCCAGTCAATGCCATCGTGCTCCATCAGCTCATCAGCATATTTAGTGATACGGAAGAACCATTGTTCCAAATCTCGGCTGATAACCACCGCCCCACAGCGCTCACATAAGCCCCCAGTCACCACCTGCTCATTAGCCAGCACCGTCTGACAGCGAGAGCACCAATTAACTGAGGCTTTGTCTCGATAAGCCAGACCAGCCTGATACAGTTTCAAAAAGAACCACTGTGTCCACTTATAATACTCAGGCTGACAGGTGATTACCTCACGATCCCAGTCGTAAATAGCACCAAGGCTCTTTAGCTGACGGCGCATATTGTCTATGTTCTGCATGGTCCAGGTAAAAGGGTGAATACCATGTTTGATAGCCGCATTCTCGGCAGGGAGCCCAAAGGCATCGAATCCCATGGGGTGAAGCACATTGTAGCCCTGCATCCGCTTTAACCGGGCATAAACATCGGAGGGAGCCATAGCATACCAGTGCCCAATATGAAAGTCACCAGAGGTATAAGGGAACATGGTCAGCGCATACCACTTGGGCTTGGTGCTCTCCTCAGTAACCTGATACAGCTTATCCTCAGCCCACCTCTGCTGCCACTTTTTCTCTATTTCCTGGGGGTTATACTCAGCTACCACTCGCTTCTCCAGCTAAATAAAAGCCCTCCGCTACAAACTGACGACAGCGAAGAGCCGCCCTATCAAGCTAATTGTAGCAATAAAGCATATCGCTCGCAACTTGGGAGGAGGTCACTCTACTCCATCCAAAGATTTGAACCGAATTGCTAAGCAGTGGGTATAGTGAATTCTTGAAATGGGTTGACGCATGGATTGCCATATGTAACCAGCATCAACCTATCCTCCGGCCGGTAGATGAGGGTAGATAGTGTGCCTAATTCGCCATGTCGCTTGTCCTCATGGCGGCAGATGCCGACTGGATAGTCAGCATGGTCTCCCATGATCTCCTTAAGTGCCTCGAGATCAAGTTTGCCAGATTCAGCCTTCAACAACTGAAGCATCCGCCCGGATCGTATCAGCGTATCCGGTAGCAATTCTGGTAAGAGATCAAGATGTTTCATTGCAGGGGATTCATAATGGTTAGCGTGTCCAAAAATGCCGTCTTGGAGGTAGTTAAACTCGTACTTAGTGGCACTGGTTTCGATATCAACTGCTGCGTAAGATGTTCCAATAACATAGTTGTGCCCAGAGAGCCGCGGTGCCGTGACAATGGCTCCGACGAGGTCACTGAGTCTGGTTTGCTGCAAAGCCTTCCGCATTACAACCGGGAACGGAACCCCTGGCTGTAGATCAGACGGCGCGAGGGTATTTTCCACAATCGCCAGCCCGGCAGCATTGACCCCATTAATACCGACCACTCCCATGTGGCTGTAGACTAACTGTTCCGGCTCGTCATCCCGTATCCCAATCCTGAAGACAACCGGCTCAAAGTACACAGCACTGTAATCATAGTTCTGCCCGATGTAGACTTTTCCATCTGTAGTAGCCTCGCCAAACGCGGCGAAGCTCGTACAGCCTGCCGGCAAAGCACCAGGAGGAGACGACCCGGTCATCCCAGCTTTAAGCTTAGGAACTGTTTGGAAAACATACTCCTCATCAAAACAGTTGATAAAGAGCACCTTGTCAAAATCGATCTCCGCTCCCTCGGCGATGCCCTTCATCTCCTCATAAATGTCGGGAGCATATTGCTCGATATAAGACTCGCTCTTTTGGGAAAAGGTTAAGAGGTCCGTCTGAGTGAGCTTGAAAGGTGACTCATTTTCCAAGAACTTCGTCCACGCTTCATAGAAACGGTGGATTCCGTCCTTCAGAGTCTTCCCATGTTGATAGCCACGTTCATGTGGGCTGCCAGTCAGTGTGACCATTGTAAGTTGATTCATCTCTGTCACTCCTTTCCCAGCTAAATAAAAGCCCTCCGCCACACCTTATGACAACAGCGAAGAGCCGCCCTGTCAAGCTAATTGTAGCAATAAAGCATATCGCCCGCAACTGTGAATGCGAGCTGCTTGACGGGAAGGCATATATTCACTATGATACACTGTAAAAGGAACGCCCAAGATACATCAGTGGTGGCAGAGATGAACAAACAACGCCGTACCCGGTATATATTGCTTGGAGTTAGTATAAGTCTGTTGTGTGTGGGCTTAGTCCTGTACTTTACGCAGTTTAGCTGATTACCATATCGAAAAATTCAGCTTGCTTCTTAGGGAGCTTTTGCTACGAGACCAGTGAAGTTTGTACTTTCAGTAAAGCCTTGCACGGAAGAGCCAACATTTGCTAAACTAAGCTAGATATGTGGGCCGTTAGCTCAGTTGGTAGAGCACCTGACTTTTAATCAGGGTGTCACAGGTTCGAGACCTGTACGGCCTAC
>JAZGHN010000027.1:0-5502 GCA_036481135.1 Dehalococcoidales bacterium
GGGTAAAGTAAACCAGAGACTGGCAGAGGTAGCCGAGGAGGTTTATCTCATGGTCGCCGGCCTACCAGTCCAGATAAAGCCTCCCCAGCGCTCCTAGGACGTCAGCCCCTTGATTGACGAGGCTCTCCCCCTGTTGTATGATGCAGGTAGCTGTCGTTGAGATAGAAAGCACACCGCAGTTTTGATTCCATGGTCAAAGCACCTCGCTGTCCACTGATAGAAGAAATAGACTTCAAATTGTCGCCGCTTGACGCCTTCGAACTCTTCAGGGAAAAGCAGTTCAGTTTCTTCCTGGATAGCGGCATGGACGCTAACAAGCTGGGGCGCTACTCTTTTATGGGAAGCGACCCCTTCCTAGTACTCAGCAGTCGCGGCAGTGAGATAACTGTCGCTAAGGGCAGCGAAAAGAGCGGTTTAAGCGGCAACCCCCTTGATGTACTCAATCATTTTTTAGGGGTATATCGCCTAGACCCTTGTTCCTCACCGGTACCGTTCATTGGCGGGGCAGCGGGTTATTTCAGCTATGACCTCTGCCATTTTATTGAGCGACTGCCCACCACTGCTACCGATGACCTCAAACTACCAGAGTGCTATTTTGGCCTCTACGACCTCGTTTTAGCCTTTGATAACCTAAAAGGCAAGGCTTATATCATCTCCACCGGTTTCCCCGAATTGAGAGAGGAAAAAAGGATGGAGAGGGCTGCCCGGCGGTTAAATGAGGTGAAGGACAAACTGGCTGAGGTAGCAGGCTCAGGCACAAGGGCACCATTGACACCCGTATCCTCTCCTACAACGCCAGCGACCCTGAAAGGAAATTTTACTCACCAGGAATACCTGGCTGCCGTGGAGAAAGCCCGACAATATATCATTGCCGGAGATATTTTTGAAGTGAATCTCTCCCAGCGTTTTGAAGCTGAGCTTTCCATCACCCCTTATGAGCTGTACCAGCGGTTACGACAGATAAACCCGGCACCTTTCGCCTGCTATCTTGGCTTTGATGAGGTCTCGGTGGTGAGTGCCTCACCGGAGAGATTCCTCCGCGTCCGGGGAGACTGGGTGGAGACACGCCCCATTAAGGGCACCCGCCCGCGGGGGAAGACCCCAGAGGAAGACGAGGCGCTGGCTCAGGAACTGGTAAACAGTATCAAGGACCGGGCAGAGAATATGATGATCGTGGACTTAGAGAGGAATGACCTGGGACGGGTATGCCGTTTTGGCACAGTCGAGGTAACCGAACTAGCTATACTGGAGGTGTATCCCACCGTTTTCCACCTCACCTCTACCGTGGAGGGGAGACTGAGAAAGGGCAAGAAAGGCATTGATTTGCTCAAAGCCACCTTCCCCGGTGGTTCCATAACCGGTGCCCCTAAGGTACGGTCTATGGAGATTATAGATGAATTAGAGCCGACAAGAAGGAGTGTATATACCGGAAATATCGGCTATTTGAGCTTTAATGGTGACCTTGACCTTAATATCGTCATCCGCACCTTCCTAGTCAAAGGCAGAAAGGCCTATTACCAGGTGGGTGGGGCTGTGGTCTATGACTCCGAACCCGAGGCTGAATACCAGGAAACACTGGATAAGGCAAAGGCACTGGCCAGCGCCATCAATACGGCGACTCCAGTAAGAAGGTAGATATGGTACTAGTCATTGATAATTATGATTCCTTCGTCTATAACCTCGCCCAGTACCTGGGTGAACTGGGTTGGGAGCCGGTGGTTTATCGCAATGACCAGATAATTTTAGAGGACATTGAGAGCCTCAGTCCGTCCCATATTATCATCTCCCCGGGACCCTGCACCCCCCTTGAAGCAGGCATCTCCAACGATGTTATCCGGCGCTTTGCTGGTGAAATCCCCATCCTCGGCGTCTGCCTGGGGCACCAGTGCATAGGCTATGTCTACGGGGGTCAAATTGTCGGTGCCACTGTTCCTACCCACGGCAAGAGCTCCCCTATTCATCATGATGGCAAGACCGTACATCATGGACTTCCCAACCCCTTTGAGGGAGGTCGCTACCACTCCCTGGTAATAAAACGGGATACCTGCCCCGCGGTGCTTGAATTGACCGCGACCACCAGCGATGGCGTGATTATGGGCGTTCGGCACAAGGAGTACGTGGTCGAGGGGGTACAATTCCATCCGGAGTCGATAATGACCGCTGTAGGGCATGATGTGCTAAGGAATTTCCTAAAATTTGTCCAGCCAAGGTGGCCTGAGGAGTAGCTTATGAACGAAATCGTTTACCTAAATGGCTCGTTAATACCTCGCAGTCAAGCCAATATATCCGCTCTGGATTACGGCTTCCTCTACGGCTTCGGTCTCTTTGAGACGATGCGCGTCTATCGAGGCCGGGTGTTCCGTTTGGAACACCACTTAAACCGGCTGACACGTTCCGCCGAAATACTACGATTGCCAATGGGGAGGCTGGACCTAAAAGGGGCGGTAATGGAGACCGTCAGGGCTAACCACCTTGATAACGCTCGTATCCGCATCACTGTCTCCCTCGGTGAGGGAGGGATGGTTCCCGACCCCAGCACACGTACCAAGCCTACGGTGCTGGTCATGGCAGGGGACTATCAACCCTATCCCAGAGAGGTTTACCAAAAGGGGGTCAGAGCAATCGTCTCCTCCATCCGCCGTAACAGCCAATCGCCCCTCTCCAAGCTCAAGTCAACCAATTACCTGGAAAGTATCCTAGCCAGGCAGGAGGCTAGGGCCGCCGGGGCTGACGAAGCTATTTGCCTCAACGAGAAGGGGCTTCTTGCTGAGGGCAGTATGAGCAATATCTTCGTGGTAACCGAGAGCACCCTGAGGACACCAGGAGAAAACAGTGGCATTCTCCTTGGAATCACCCGGCAAACAATTCTGGAGCTGGCTTCAGAGCTTGGAATTGATGCTGTTGAGCATGATATAAAGCTGGAAGAGCTTTTCCTGGCTGAGGAAGCTTTCCTCACCAACTCCCTTATTGAGGTCATGCCCCTTACCGAGGTAGAGGGAAAACCCATCGGCTCAGGCAAGCCAGGGGCCATCACCAAAAGACTTATGCGAGCATACCGGGGATTGGTTGAGAAGGGCGAATGATGGCATCGCTCATTCGGCACACCCTCACCATCTGTTGAACATCGTGCACCCGCACTATGTCAGCGCCCTTGGCGATGCCAATGGCGACAGCAGCGGCGGAACCCTCCACCCGCTCATCAACGGGGAGGTTCAACACCAAGCCAATAAACGACTTACGGGAAGGCCCGATGAGAATAGGCCTCCCCAATTCTTTTAATTCATCCAGGCGGCGTATAATCTCCAGCTCCTGCCGCCAGGTTTTGCCAAATCCAATACCGGGGTCGAGAATAATGTTCTCCCGGTCTACACCCAGTTTTAACGCCAGCTCCGTGCTTTTACCAAGGGAGGAAATCACCTCAGCCATAGGCTCCTCATAGTAGGCTGTGTCACGCTTAATCTCGGTATCATAGCCCCCTTTGTCCCGCTGGTTACTCATCAAGATAATGGGAACGCCCTTCTCAGCAGCCAGTTCAGCTAACCGCTGGTCTCGCTTCAAACCCCACTGGTCATTTATTATCATGGCACCCGCCTCCAGCGCCTGACGCGCCACCTGTGACTTATAGGTATCGACGCTCAGCGGGACGGGTACCTCAGAAGCCAGCCGTTCTATAACTGGGACTACCCGCCTGATTTCCTCATCAACCGATACCGGGGCTGAGCCGGGGCGGGTAGATTCACCACCGATATCCAGAATATCAGCACCTTCACTGACAAAGCGGTGCGCCTGTTCCACCGCCGCCCCAAGGTCGGCAATCCCGTCGCCAGAGAAAGAATCCGGGGACAGATTCACGATCCCCATAATATAGGTCCGCTCTCCCCAGCGGAACTCCGCATTGCCACACTTGGTAATACCCAGCTCACTCATAACAGCACCTCACAAAATGCCCTGCTAAACCATGCTGAATTCTAACACCACATATCAAGAAGCGTCTAGTTTTACAACTCTAATGCCGGCCAAAATAAAGACGGCGTTCCCTCATCCTGAAGAAATAGCCGGCGATGAGACCAACAATTAAGCCCCCGAGGTGAGCCTGCCAGGCTATGGAGGGGACAAAGGAGAGGACGATGAAGATTCCAATTATTGCTCCCCAGAGGGGAAGGGGGACAGGTATGGGGAAGACAAGAACCTTCAGTCCAGGCCTCATTACGGCAAGTGCTCCGCCCAGAGCGAAGACAGCCCCTGATGCCCCCACCAGTGGGATAAAAGGCGACGCCAGCAGCATGAACAGAATGTTACCTACTATGCCACCGACGAAGTAAACAGCCAGGAAACTGTTTCTCCCCACCAATCTCGCTAACTGCCTTCCGAAGAAATAGAGGGTGAACATGTTAGCTATGATGTGCCAGAAGCCGGCATGGATAAACAGGCTGGTTAGGATAGTCCATGGCCGAGATAAGAAGGTTAGCGGGCGGAACCAGAGAAGGGAAAAAACATCCTGATTTATCAGGGTAACTACAAACAGGATAAAGTTTAGCCCTATTAACCCCCATATCGGGGTTGTTTTGGGACCTTGGGAGGTTCTATATATCATCCTTTTTATCCCAGCCTCAACTTAGCCCATTCTTTACAGGCAGGAGCTTATCCTTAACACCACATAATAGCGCTAAACCGCAGCGGTAGCAAGAAGGAGATAGCAATTGAGCCAGCCATAAGGTAAAATTGGGTTTGGCTTGCTACTCTCTATCCGGAGAAGACGCATGAAGACTAGCAAAGAGTGTTATCCGTGTCTGCAAAGGTTAATCCATCAGGCAGCACAGTTGGCCACGGAAGATGAAGGGCTCAAAGCCAAGGCAGTGCGAAAGGGGCTGAGAACCCTTGAGCAGAACTTCTCCTGCGACGAGATATCCCTAGTTATTGCCACTGAGCTCCACCGCGTGATAAGAGAGGTAACCCGAAACGATGACCCCTACCGCAAGATGAAGGAGAAGGAGACCATGGTGGCAAAGGAATTGTTTGGTGAGATAGATGCTGAACATTGTAGTGATTTCAGAAACTGCCTGAAACTGGCAACAAAGGCGAATGCCATAGATTTCTTCAGACCCCTTGATGCTGTTATCAAGGATTTAAAACAACCGCTACATTTTGCCATTGATGATTCGGAGCAATTCAAGGCAAAGCTCAGGGAAGCCAACAAGGTGTTGTATCTGGCTGATAACACTGGAGAGGCGTTACTGGACCTTCCTCTTATCAGATTGATGGAGCAATCGGCAGAGGTTACCTACGTGGTCAAATCGTCGCCGGTGCAGGACGACGTTACGCTGGAAGACCTCAGAAGGGCAGGAATAGAAGACCAATTCGGCAGGGTGATAACCACGGGCACAGCCACACCGGGGATAGTCTTTTCTCAAGCCTCCAATGAATTTAAGCATGAATTTCAAGATGCCGACCTCGTATTCGCCAAGGGGATGGGATATTACGAATCTCTATCTGAGCTTCCTC
>JAZGHN010000028.1:0-6006 GCA_036481135.1 Dehalococcoidales bacterium
GCAAACATGGGTATTAACAGGGTTCGTTTCAAGATAAAGGACAGAGACTGTATCCTCTGCGGGCTCTGTGTGCGCTACTGTAGGGAGCAGATGCAATCTGGCGGCATCGGGTTCATTGGCCGTGGCACATCACGCAGCGTCGCCACAGCTTTCGGTGTCACCCCGGAGGAGTGCCGCAACTGCGGTGGCTGTGAATGGATATGCCCGGTCTGCGAAAGAGCCTGCTTGGCGGGCAATCTCGTGGATGGCCTCTGCGGAGGATGTCAGAACCTGGTGCCTGTGGAGACCTGCACCGTATGCACAGGATGCTCGGAAAGCGTTGGCCCCCAGGGACATAAGGTTTACTAAAATCAAGGTGCTCTTCGGATATAGGAGCTCTGAAAAGATAGAAGGAGGTTGAGATGACATTAACAAGGTATAACGCAACAGCCGCTACATTGACCAAAAATAGGACAGGCGGTGACTGGTGCCCGATAAACGGAATGTGTGTTACCTGTGTCGAAGGCTGCATAGGTATGTGCGAGATTGGCAAAAGCGCCTACCGCGGTCATGAGGTTCTCTATCCGCAGCCGTTTGGTATTATCACCACTGGCGCCCAGAAGGCGTACCCCATTGACTTGTCCCATTTCAGCATAATGGGAACGGCTGTTGGTGCTGTCGGCATAGAAGAGGACAGTGATAAGGCTATTTTCCCCAATGTGAATCTGGAGACAGGGCTCGGTCGCGACAAGGGTCTCAAGTTGCGTCTACCCTTTGTCCTTGCTGGCTTGGGTTCAACCAATGTCGCCGTGCAGAACTGGGATGGGCTGGCAGTCGGCTCAGCAATTTCCGGCACCATACTTACCATCGGTGAGAACGTCTGCGGTATGGATGTCGAGGCAAAGATTGAGAAGGGAAGAGTCATCCATGCCCCCGACCTTGAGAATCGTGTCAAACTTTTCAAAGAGTGGCAGCGTGATGGTTATGGTGCTATCGTGGTGCAGGCGAATGTTGAGGATACCAGGATTGGCGTTCAGGAGTATGCTATCGATAAACTCGGAGTCGAGGTAGTTGAAATCAAATGGGGGCAGGGGGCAAAGAACATTGGCGGTGAGGTCAAAATCAAAAGCCTTGAGAAGGCACAGCTACTCAAGAAACGGGGCTACATTGTTCTTCCTGACCCGCTTGACCCGGCGAGGATAGATGAGTTCAACAGGGGCGTTTTTACTGAGTTTGAGAGGCATTCACGCGTTGGTATGGTTACTGAGGAGGATTTCCTCAAGCGCTGCGAGGAACTACGTAACCTCGGCGCCAAATATGTCACTCTAAAGATGGGTGCCTACAGACCGGCAGACATTGCTCGTGCCGTCAAGTTTTCCTCTCTAGCTAAAGTTGACTACCTAACTGTTGATGCTGCCGGTGGTGGTACCGGCATGAGCCCATGGCGGATGATGAATGAGTGGGGCGTGCCTGGTATTGAGATGTGGTCTCTGGTACATAAATACTGTGAGCGCTTGGCTAAAAAGGGCGAGTATGTGCCTGATATTATACTTGCCGGCGGATTCGCCTTTGAGGACCAAATATTCAAGGGCCTTTCACTATGCGCTCCCTATGCGAAAGCGATAGGTATGGCGAGGTCACCGCTGGCTGCGGTCATGGTGGCAAAGACTCTGGGCAAGGCGATAGATAGTGGGCAACTTCCTATCTACCTTGAGCGGTTGGGCAGAACGAGGGAGGATGTCTTTATTACTGCGGAGCAACTTAAGAGAGAGTACGGTAAGGATTATGACAAAATCCCCACCTCTGCTATCGGACTCTATACTTACTATGAACGGCTTGCTCAGGGATTGCGTCAGTTGATGAGCGGCTCACGCAAGTTTGCTTTGGAGCATATTGATCGTGGTGATATTGCTGCCCTGACCCCGGAAGCCGCTAGAGTTAGCGGTATCCCACTGGTCACAGACTTAGATGCGGAGGAGGTGGATAGAATCCTCGGGTAGCCTTAATATCCTGGTTAAAACCATCCCTCTTGTTTGATGACGGAACAAAATCAAATGATTTTCCAGTCTCTACAGCCCTGCTGAATAACAGATAGATACTCCGCTGAAGGCTGTGTTTCCTCTGATTGCCTGGCCTTGATATATGTTACCGCTTCTACGGGGTCACCGTTTTCATTAAATACTATGACATTCAATCTGTTATAGTTGCCAGGACAACCTTCGCGGCTATCCAGTCGCCTTAGGTCCCTATCTGAAATTTCATAGATAGCCCCGAGAACCTTCTCCCCTTTAAAGGGTCTGATGGTGGCAACTCCACCCCGCCATTGCCTGGACCATCCAGCAAACACCAGCTTATAGTTGGGGAGGGTGGCGATAAGCTTAGGCTTGCTCTCTGGGCAGCGCTCCAGCATCTGCTTTCGGTTTAGATTAGAAGCATAGGCAAAATAGTACATCTTCTTAACAGTGGAGGGGGTATCTCCCGAGAATAAATCCTAGCCTTAATGCTGTTCTTTGTCAATATAGCCGCTGGTCGGCTCGTCTGTAAATAGCTTGAGACAGGTTGGGTAAAATGCTATAGTATTTATGCCATTTTATACCTGGGGGAGTGCCGGAATTGGCAGACGGGCGCGGCTTAGGACCGCGTGCCTTCGGGCGTGTGGGTTCGAGTCCCACCTTCCCCATTCAAAATCGCCTCTTCAGGGGAAGACCAAAGGGGTTTGACAAGCGTAGGCAGCCGTGCTATTTTAATGACGAATATTTATCTTTTTCTATGAAATCCTGTCTATCTTTAGCGTAAGGAGGTTATATGGCTCTACTTGAGTTAAGGGGGGTAACTAAGTACTTTGGTGGTTTGGCGGCGGTAGGTGATGTTGATATGGATGTTAAAGAGGGGGAGGTTAGGGCCCTTATCGGTCCCAATGGTTCTGGTAAAACAACCCTGTATAACCTTATCACTGGGTTTTACCCGGTAACGCGGGGAAATATTAGCTATGACGGGAAGGATATAACCGGTCTTACACCACATCAAATAGCTGAAAAGGGTCTGGTTCGGACCTTTCAGGCCACCGATGTCCTCTTTGCCGACCATACCGTGCTACAAGGGATGATGGTGGCACGCCATTTACACGCGGGGATGAACTTTGTCACCAAATTTATGGGTGCTGCCAGGAGGGTAGAGGAGGAGAACCAGAGAAAATGCCTGGAGATAATCGACTTTTTCGGATTGACCAAACTCAAGGATGAACTGGCGATAAATCTTCCTCATGGTCATCAAAGAGCATTGGGGGTTGCCCTGACTATGGCTACTGAGCCCAAGCTATTAATGTTAGACGAGCCGGTCACCGGGATGAACCCGGTGGAAACTGAGCACTTTATGGAGCTGATAAAAGAGATACGCGACCAGGGGACAACTGTGTTACTGGTGGAGCACGATATGAAGGCGGTTATGGGTATATCAGACCGGATAACTGTGCTCGACTTCGGCAAGAAGATTGCTGAAGGCACACCGAAACAGATTGCCCAGAATAAAGATGTTATTGAAGCCTACTTAGGGGCAGGGGAATTTGCTGCTTGAAGTTTATTAGGCAATTGCCTATTAACGGTGCCGTTAGAAAAATAGCCTGAGTAACTATCGTTACTCGGGCTAAGATTTTTATTCCTCAGTAATGATTTCTCTTACCCAACCTCTGCTAGCTTTCCCCTCCTTGCTCTTCGCCATTCTCTGATTCTTGTTGGTAGACTCTCCAGGCCGCCGGGCAGGGCGAAGACCATTGCTATCAGGATAATACCATAGAACATTGGCAGCCATTCTACCAAGACACCGCGCAGTTGCTCCTGGATTAGGTACAAGGTGAACACTCCCGCTATGGGACCCCAGAAGGTATTTGTGCCACCCACGACTACCCAGACCAGAACTAATAACATGGGGCCTATAGCGAACTGAGGGGGGCTCACTGTTGTCATGTAATGGCCAAGCAGAGCACCGGCGATGCCGGCGAAGAAGGAAGCGGTGATATAAGCCAGGGTTTTGTATCCCAGGATGTTTATTCCCAGGCTTTCACATAGTGAGTCCTGGGAATGGATAGCCACCAGGGCTTTGCCAATGCGGCTCTGGTCTATGCGATACATAACGAAGAGACATGCCGCTGTTATCCCCAGCGTTAGAAAGTAATAGGAGAAGGTGCTACTAAAGGTGAATGACCCTATGGAGGGAGTGGGGACATACCAGAATCCACCTTCACCTCCAAAGGGAACCTTAAACCCCCTGAAGCATAACCGTATCGCTTCCCCCAGGGCGAAAGAGCCGAGGAGGAAGTAGAACCCCTTCATTCTAAACAGGGGGCGCGCTGTTGCCGCAGCGAAACCGGCGGCAATCAATCCTCCCAGGGGCAAGGTAATCCAAAAGGGCATGCCCATGTTGCGCGACATTATGGCACTGGAGTAAGCCCCGATAGCCATGACCACCACGTGCCCCAGGGAAAATTCCCCGGTGGTCGCTAACAGGCGGTAGCTTACCGCCGCGATAGTCCAGATTAGGATTAGCAGCAGCGTGGTAAGCCGGTATTCACCAATGATAAGGGGCATCGCTGCCAGCACAGCAAAGAAGATACCTAGGGCAGGATAACCACCTTTGATTTTAGGCAGTACCACGGCCCAATATCCCCCTTGGTCTAACTGCTAGCATTATGAACATAAGCAAGGCGCCGATTATGATGGCCATAGTTGCCGGACTGGCAATTTCTTTAGGGAAGTAGCCGGTGACGAAAGCGACCAAAAAGCCGTAGATGAGGGAAGCAACCATGGCTCCTTCAACGCTGCCCAGACCTCCGACAATGGTTACCATAAGAGCCATGATAAGGGCGGTGTGCCCCATGTAGGGGTCCACCCTCATTATCGGTGCCATCAGGCCGCCAGCTGCTCCAGCAAGACCAGCCGCGATAGCCATGGCGATAAGCCCTACCCTGTTTATGCTTATCCCCTGCAAGGTGGCTGCCTCTGGGTCCTGAGCGGCAGCGCGTAGTGCCTGCCCCTGCTTGGTTCGCCTGAGAAACCACCATAGCCCTCCAATCAAGGCAGCGGCTGATGGGATTACTATCAACCTCTGCCAGGGAGCGATGGCACCAAAAATCTCCACAGAGCCTCTTATCGCCGGGGGAATATTCTTCATCAAGCCAACGTGCCAGGTGGTGGCTACAAACGCCTGCAGGATAAATATTATCCCTACCGACAGGATAGCGCCCATCAGCACATTGCCTCGCATCTGTCTAAACAGGGCGCGCTCCATCAACATCCCGATGCCGGCGACGATGCCAGCGCCTGCCAGTACTGCTAGCGGGAAGGGTAAGATGCCCTGGGCGTAGGTAAGCCACACCACATAGGCCCCGACCATGTAAAGCTCGCCATGGGCCAGATTCACTATGCCCATAACGCCGAAGATAAGGGTAAACCCTATCGCCATCACAGCGTAAAAAACGCTGAGTAATCCTCCGTTTAACGCTTGTTGCAGAGCAAGTTCCATGTAAGGCTTCCCATCGGACCGAGCCGGGGCGGGACAGGTTAGTCACCCACCCCGGCTCGGTATTACTCTGTCTAGTTTATATCCGGCTTATTACTCTAGCAGGTAGCCGAACTCTTCCTCCAGACCCCACATCTTTATGCCTGACTCCATGTCGATGCCCATACGCTGCCACCACATCTCGTCAAGGTCCATGTTCCACTGTACCATAGTCTCTTTGTTTCTCTCCCACCAGTCAAGCTGGTCGCGGAATTCCACAATGACAGCCTTTCCATTCTGCATCTCGACCACAGGCCAGGGAGCCATAAAGGCGTTGTCTATACCCCAGAATGGCTTGCCCCACCAGGTACCCTTGCCAAATGCGTGGTAGATGTCGTTTTCCTCGGCGCGCTTCCAAGCCGCGAATACCTTCATGGGGTCAATGGAATCAGCCGCTATCACCGCCTGCGCCCATTGATCCAGCTGCGCTTGGTACTCCCATGACACCGCGCTCCAGGTGCCGGCGTAGTCCTC
>JAZGHN010000029.1:0-4560 GCA_036481135.1 Dehalococcoidales bacterium
GTAATCTGGATTTACCACAGTCTGAACTGGTTTGCGGGCTATTTTTTCTGTCACTTCGTCAGCTCTGGCCCCTAGCACCACGATAACCTCACTTACCTTGGAGTTAAGCAGATTATTAACGGTTTCCTCCAGAATGGTGCTTCTACCGAAGGGTGTTAGTTGCTTCAACTTACCCATCCGTTTGGATTCACCAGCAGCTAGAAGTATTGCTGATATCATAACCGTTCAGGTTAGACTTAGTGAACACTGTGCGCCGTCAGCCTTTATGGCACAGCTTGGTAATGAACATTTTAGCCGGCTGAATGCTCCTTGTCAAACTCCCTTACTTGACAAAGGTGGTAGAAGAAGTTAAAATGCACTCCCAGCTATGAGAAGCCTATTACTCCTTGCTGGGTGTAGAAATGCGTGATGAGTACTTTAGAAGGTCGATGGAGTGTGCTTAAAGGAAGAACATTTGGCTGGAGGAGGTGCTTAAAATGTGATAATGTGTCTAAATAATGAGGGGGCGAAAATATTTATTATTTATCAGGAGGAATAAATGAAACGGAAGCTAGTAATTTTGGGGTTACTTCTAACATTGGTGGCATTGCCCTTGGCAGCTTGTGCTGCTCCAGCCCCGGCTCCGGCCCCAGCACCGGCCCCGGCTCCAGCACCAGCCCCAGCACCGACGCCAGCCCCAGAAGCTGAGGTGTTTGAGTGGCGGATGCAAACTTTTGGTGTGGCAGGAACAGAGGATTACAATATAGTGCTGGGGGCACTAGACGTCCTCAAGACGATGACCAACGGTCGGCTTGATATTACCCTATACCCGATAAAGGCGTTCGTCGGCTACAGTGAAATGCTTGAGGCATTGGGCGCTGGAACCTATGAGGTAGGTCATAATGCGTGCGGCTTCTTTTCCGGTCTTGACCCCGGTTTTGCCCCACTTTTCACCATACCGGGCGTATGGGAAGATGCGCGACAAATGGGTATCTGGTTTGACCATTTCGGGGGTAATGAGCTGTACGTCAAGGCCTATGCCGAATACAATGTTCATTATGTCGGTCTGGTGCTGTCACCCCCCGAACCTATCATGTCCAACAGACCGCTCAGAACCCTTGCTGACTTTGAAGGACTAAAGATCAGAACTCCGCCCGGTCTGACCACTGAGATCTTTACAAAGCTAGGCATGGCACCTGTAGCTCTGAGCGGTGGTGAGATCTATTCGGCACTGGATACGGGGGTTATTGATGCTGCTGAGTTCATAAGCGTAAAAACTAACTGGGATCTTGGTCTCCATGAGGTTAGCACCTCTATCCTGTTTCCGTCATTTCACTGCCCGACAACATCGGATCATATTGCGGTAAATATGGATGCCTGGAATACGCTGCCTGATGAGCTTAAGGCTGCTATGTTAGCTTTCACAGCACTACTGAATCAGAGGTACGAGTGGGGGTTAACTGCTCTAAGCTGGGGGGCATTAGAAATGATGAAGGATTATGGGCTTGAGCACACCCAGTTGTCAGCAGAAGATATGGCGACAGTCGAGGCGATGGGTGTAGAGACTGCTGAAGAGTGGAGAGCCCAGAGCGCCCTGTCTGATGAGGTAATCACGTCAGTGTTTGATTACATGAGGGTCATCGGGAAGATGAAGTAGGCGGTGTTAACGACCATAGCTACAATTGGGGGGTGTAGGGCAGTTTGACTATGCCCCCCCAGTCTTTGTAAGCTTAATTTTGCTTCCAAAAGCATAATGCACTCTAATGTGGACTTCATAATGAGAGGGGTTATCATAGTAGGGTGAAGCGGTTTTTGTCTGCTATTGACAGCATAAGTGAATGGTCGGGGAAGATTTTCGCCTTTGTGGTGGTGGCGGCAACCCTCGTAGTCATCTACTCGGTAGTGATGAGGTATGTCTTTAATGCCCCTCGAATCTGGGGACTGGAATTGACCATTTACCTGTGTGCGGCTACCTATATGATAGGGGGAGCCTATGCCCTCTTATATGGTGCCCATGTTAAGGTAGATATATTCTACAGGCGCTGGACGCCACGGGTAAGAGCCATTGTCGACATGGCTACCGCTCTTTTTTTCTTCGCTGGTGTTGGTCTAATGTTATGGGTGGGGGCAGAATGGACGGCCAAGGCGATAATAAAAGGGGCAACCTCTGGTTCAATCTGGGACCCGATCATCTGGCCGATGAGGCTGTTAATACCGCTAGGTTCTTTCCTCCTGCTGCTTCAGGGAGTGGCTAAATTCATTCGCGATTTTAATGTAGCCAAGACAGGAAGTCATCATGAGCGTTGAGCTTTTTACGGTGCTTATGTTTGGCTCCTTTTTTCTATTGCTGGCATTGGGCTTACCTCTTGCCTGGGCTACGCTCAGCCTGGCTGTGGTGTTCGGCTTTATCCTGCAGGGCTCTTCCATTTTTCAGTACTTCGCTTTCCGCACCTGGGACATGATGAACAGCTTCAGTATGATAGCCATTCCCCTGTTTGTCTTTATGGCAAACATGCTCCAATACTCCGGTATAGCCGATGACCTCTTTAATGCCCTTTACCGCTGGCTGGGTCCGCTCAGAGGTGGGCTGGCAATAGCCACAGTGCTGGTCTGCACCGTACTAGCGGCTATGGTGGGGACAACTGGTGCTGGTGTCACCATAATGGGACTAATTGCTCTGCCAGCGATGTTCCAACGTAAATATAACAAGAGTATAGCTCTAGGGTGTATTTGTGCCGGCGGTGCTCTGGGGACCATGATTCCTCCCAGTATAATGTTTATCGTCTATGGCGCGAACTCCGGAACATCAATAGGTAAGTTGTTCATGGGGGGTGTTGGCCCGGGTTTAGTCCTTGCTGCCTTATACATAGTCTATATAGGCCTCAGGTCTTACCTAAACCCAACGTTGGCTCCCCCGTTACCCAAGGAAGAGAGGGCAATGCCCCTGTTGTGGAAAATCGGTCTACTCAGGACTTTAATCCTGCCTGTCCTGCTTATTCTAGCAGTGCTGGGGGCAATTTACTTTGGGGTGGCTACTCCGGGTGAGGCAGCCGGCTTAGGCGCAGCCGGGGCGATGATATGCGCTGCGGTACGTGGCAAACTTAATTGGCGAAATCTGAAGCTATCAGTGTATGGGACACTGAAAACAGTAGGTCTCATTATGTGGATAGTATTTGGCGCCTATGCCTTTATCGGGGTTTACACACTTGCCGGTGGCGCCAAATTTATCGGTGGCTTGCTATCTGGGCTGCCCCTAGGTAACTGGGGCATCCTCATCGTAATCCAGCTCATCCTAATCCTCCTGGGAATGGTTCTTGATGTTATCGGCATCATTATCCTATGTGTGCCCATCTTCATCCCCATCATTGCTACCATGGGCTTTGACCTCTTATGGTTCGGAATCATATTCAACATCAATCTGCAGGTAGCTTACTTATCACCGCCCTTTGGCTATGCGATGTTCTATCTGAAAGCGGTGGCGCCTGAAGATGTAACTACGGTCGACCTCTACCGCGCCGTTTGGCCCTTCATGATACTTCAGGTAATTGGGCTGGCTATTGTTATGGCATTCCCACCGATAGCCACATGGCTACCCAATAGGATGATAAGATAAGATTTTCTAAGCCTCAATAGGTGAATGTCCAGCTCACACACTGCCAAAAGCCGTTTTCAAGCGAGGGATAGCTTCCATGCCTCGGAAGTTGGTGCCGGAGATGAAAAGACAATCAGGATTTAGACCCTGAATCTTCTCTCTAGCGAATTGGACGATTTCGTCCACATCTACCTGCGCGATAGCGAAATCCTCGGAGATTCCTAGTCTAGAGACGCCCAGAGCCACTCACTATTCACAGCCGCACCAATCCATGATGGTCAGAGCCAAAATCTTGGTAGCAATAATTAGATAGTTAATATCCACCCACTCATTGGAAGCGTGCATCTGCTCTGTCAAGCCAGGGCCAAAAATTACTGTCGGTGTATTGCCGTATTTTATGAGGTATCTAGTATCAGCTGCTCCCTGTCTCCCGGTAATCTGAGGCTTTTGCCCGGAGACAACAGCAAATTTTTGACTCACAGCTTTGACGATTGGATGTTCTGGAGATATTTCAGCAGGGTCACCACAATAGCCAGTGAATCTAACTTCAGGGGGGTTGTTTTTGAGCCAAGGGTCTGTTTTTGAAAAAGTCAAGATATGCTCAGTAAAGCTTTGTTTCACCTCATTCGTGTCTTCCCCGGGTAGAGTAGCGATACTCCCTTTAAGCAGACAAGTATCAGGGAATGCGCTGGCAAAGGAACCGGATTGAAAAACACCGACCATACAAGGAAGCGCACTTCGATTATCAGGATAAAGAGGGTGTTTCAATTTATTGATCCTAATATTTTCAAGGTTCGCAACAGCCTGCACAACTGCGTAACCCTTTTCTATCGCATTTACACCTTCCCATCTCCTCTGGATTCCAGCTGGTTTCCCCCGAACAGAGATTTCAAACCAGATCCTCCCTATGCAAGCTGGCTGAACATGAAGGCTGCTGGTCTCACAACAAATACCAGCCTCAGCCTGATACCCCTTCATTACACAGGCCA
>JAZGHN010000030.1:0-2545 GCA_036481135.1 Dehalococcoidales bacterium
GACTGGGGGCATTGGCTACCTGCCACCTAGCCAAAGACTACGGGCTTGAGACTGTATTCCAGCTCGTCTGCCGGGATAGAAACCGCATAGCCCTCCAATCAGACCTGCTGAGTGCCTGGGTCCTAGGTGTGGAAAATGTCCTGGCAATCACTGGAGACCTACCCTCGCTAGGTGACCACCCTCAAGCTAAACTGGTTTATGATATAGATTCAGTGCAGCTACTTCAGGTTATAACCGGTTTAAATGAAGGGCATGATATGGTGGGCAACGAGCTTCAGGGCAAACCCAGCTTCTACGCTGGGGGAGTGGTGAACCCGGGGGCTGACACTGAGGCTGCTTTCGAGCTGCAGCTTATTAAGATGGAGCAGAAAATAGAGGCGGGAGCTAAGTTCTTCCAGACCCAGGCTGTCTACGATGCTAACATCTTCACCAAGTTTATGAAGAGGGCGGAGAAATTCGGCGTTCCCATCCTAGTGGGACTGATACCTTTGAAATCAGCCGGTATGGCTAAATTTATGAATAAAAATGTCGCCGGTGTCTTCGTGCCTGACGACATAATTGACCAGATGGCTAAGACTGACGATAAACCCAAAACCTCAATAGAGATTACCGCCAAATTGATGAGAGAGATGAAGGATATGTGCCAGGGTGCTCATCTTATGACCCTTGGCTGGGATAAATATGTGCCGGCGATAGTAGAGGCTGCCGGGGTATAAGGTTTGTGCGACTAATAAGTAGTCGCCTATTTCAGGATGGTAAGTGGTCGTTTCTCACTACCAAGTCAAGGTAACTACGAGTATGGCTATACTCAGGCTTGCCAGCTTGCCTGTGAGCAACTGGCCAAGATTGAGGATATAAAGCAGCAGTGCTGCAAAAGCGGTGCCCACTACCTGGAAATAGATTCTCAGAGGGTTATCGCCCTTGAATATCTGAACCGAAGATATCAGGTCACCCTTCCCGATATTGACATTTCCCTGGCAGATAGCGAAGAGGAAGTGCCGATAAGAGACAAGATTCTGATACTCCATTACCTAACCCTAGCCAAAGGCACCCCCCTCGCCAATAAAATGATAACCTTTAAGGAACTGCCCGGAGGACTTAACTATTTCCCCTCATTCTCTGAGAGAACGATAAAACCACTGGTAAACCACTTTGGTGAGGAGCCCCATCGGCTCGTAGATGCTGCGAAAACACTGGGCGGTCGTAAAGCGGATTACGGCGATGCGGCAGCGACCATCAATGCCTTCCCCTATGTACCGATAACTCTCGTCCTGTGGCGGGGTGACGAGGAGTTCGCTCCCTCGGGAAGCATAATTCTTGACGCTACCATCTCTGATTACCTGTCCACAGAGGATATCACCGTGCTCTGTGAAACTATAATCTGGAAGCTAGTCAAGCTGGTGAAGTAGAGCTACAGTCCCCTCAGCCTGCTTTAGTCTTCTCAATCCTTACCGCACAGACCTTGAGTTCAGGTATCTTAGCTACCGGGTCAAGAGCCGGGTTGGTGAGGACATTGGTCGGGCTTTCAGCAAAGTGGAAGGTCATAAAGACCACCCCCACCGGTGAAACCTCAGTTACCTTAGCCCTAGCCACCACCTCCCCCCTGCGGGAGGTGACCTTTATCCTTTCACCATCAGCAATGCCTAAAGCTGAAGCATCCTCGGGGTTTATCTCCACCAGCTCTTCGCTCCTCAATATAGTGAGCCCCTCCACCCTTCTGGTCATGGTACCAGTATGCCAGTGATAGAGGCTCCGCCCGGTGGTCAGTATCAGTGGATAGTCGCTATCGGGGAGCTCCATAGATGGCTTATACTCCAAGGGTATAAACCGACCCTTGCCTCTGGTGAACTGCTGGGTATGAAGGATGAGCGTCCCCGGGTGTTCCTCAGTGGGGCATGGCCAGTGCAAGCCACCCTCTTCCAAACGGCGATAGGAAATGCCACCATAGCTGGGGGTAAGGCTGGCAATCTCATCCATAATCTGAGAGGCGTTTTCAAAATCAAAACCTTTGCTCCCCATCCTCCGGGCGAGCTGGCAGGTAATCCACCAGTCAGGCTTGGAGTCACCCGCAGGCTCTACTGCCTTCCTCACTCGCTGCACCCTTCTCTCCGTATTGGTAAAGGTGCCGTCCTTTTCGGCAAAGCTCGCCGCTGGCAGAACAATGTCAGCCAATTGAGCTATCTCGGAGAGGAAAATGTCCTGAGCCACGAAGAAGTCTAGTTTCTTAAATGCTTCCCTGACGTGATTAGCGTCAGGATTGCTCAGTGCCGGGTTCTCTCCAATAAGGTAGATCGCCCTTATCTCTCCCTTGTCGGCAGCACCAATCATCTCGGTGATAGTCAGCCCGGGCTCAGCCGGTAAAGAGCACCCCCAGGCAGCCTCAAACTTATCCCTGAGAGCCTGGTTGGCTACTGCCTGATAACCGGGATACACATTGGGTAAAGCGCCAAGGTCACAAGCACCCTGCACATTATTCTGACCTCGCAGAGGATTAACCCCGGTTGATGGCTTGCCAATATTGCCGGTAAGCATGGCCAGATTGGCA
>JAZGHN010000031.1:0-4325 GCA_036481135.1 Dehalococcoidales bacterium
AAAGCTCCTCGACCATTGACTGATACTTATGCCCCCTGTTCCCATCCTTGAGGCAAACAGTGGGGGAGTGAAGTATTTTATTTACAATAGCCCTCGTCAAAGCATCGATTCTCGTCCGTTCCTTTTCCGAAAGCTCTGGCATCTTGCCTAAGTTCTCATTCACCTGCTTTTGGCGCACATCCTCGGCTTTGCCTCGCAGGGCAATAATAGTTGGCACCACTTCTAAAGCGCGCCACCACTCCATAAATTTAGCTACCTCAGAGTCGATGATAGCTTCTACCTTCGATAGCTCCTTCTGTTTCTCATCATGGTCAGCTACGGAAACTACTTCAAGGTCATCAATGTCATATAGAGAAACGTTTTCCAGGCCTTTCACCGCGGGATCAATATCACGGGGAACAGCAATATCAATGAAGAGAAGAGGTCGATGCTGCCGCCCCTGCATAGCCTCTTTAACCTCGTCGAAGTCCACTATGAATCCACTAGCACCTGTGGAGCTAACGACGATGTCTGAGTTAGCCAAACATTCAGTTAGCTGTTCAAATGTGGCTACCTTAGCGTTAAACCTCTCAGCCAGAGCTTCCGCTTTGGTGCCGGTGCGGCTGATGATGGTGAGTTGCTGGATATTGCTGTCCTTCATTGCCTTCGCTGTCAATCTTCCTGCCTGCCCGGCACCGATAATGAGCACCGAGCAATTTCCAATCTCACCCAAGACCTCTCTAGCCAGAGCTACACTGGCACGACTCGCCGATGCCCCATATTTGCCAATTTCACCCTCATTTCGCACCCGCCTCCCCACCCTTAGTGCCTGCTGGAACAAGCGCAGGAGTGGATGTTTCAGCGAGCCACCAGTCAGGGCTGCTTTTAAAGCCTGGCGCACCTGACCCCCAATCTGCTCATCGCCCAAAATCATGGAATCCAGCCCTGAAGATACCTTGAAAAGGTGCTTTATCGCATCCTCCTGAAGATAGGTATACAGATAACCTGAGAGCTCATCCAAGGAAACACCACACCATTCACTGAAAAGGCGCCCGATTTCCCGGCTTCCCTCCCTGGAGTCGGATACCAGGGCATAGACCTCACTCCGGTTACAGGTGCTGAGGATAACCCCCTGGTTGACATAGCTGGTGAGGAGATGGTCAGCTTCTTCCAGCTGGTTAGTATTCAAGGCAAACTTTTCCCGCACCTCTACCGGCGCTGTCTTATGATTGGTACCGACAACCAGGATTACCTTCCTCTTCTGCTCTCCACTCTCTAAGTTGTGGGCAAGCCTTTCCCTGGCAGTAGCAACCTTACCCCTCTTAATTAGCCCCAGTAATTCTGGGTCAATGCAGTTCCGCCACATTTCAAAGGGAATCTGCTTACCTTTTCTTCTGAATTCTGTGCGCACTTCGGAGACGAGTTTGATGAGGATGGCATGCTCTGGGCCCAGGCTTTGCTCCAGTTCCTCCCTTATCATTCTGGCTAGAGCGGGGCTGCTCCCGCTGGTAGAGATAGCTATTGCCAAGCTACCGCTCCGAACCACGGAGGGCAGGATAAAGTTGCCTGCGGTCGGCTCGGTGCTGCTATCAACCAGCACTCCTCTCCGCTTTGCCTCCTCGACCACCATACTGTTGACCTCTGCCTGGTCGGAGGCAGCAATAGCTAGAAAGGCACCTTCCAGGTCACCAGAGTGAAAGTCACGCTTCACAACCTCAATAGACTTCTTTCCCGCCATTAGCTCCAAGTCTTGGGAAAGCTCCGGGCTGATTACCTTCACCATCGCACCACACTCAAGGAGAGACTTCACCCTCCTTTCGGCAACATGTCCCCCTCCCACAACCACACACCTCTTAGTGTTTATATCCAGAAAAACAGGGTATGGGTTATTCATCGCTTCTTCTTTATACACTGGTCCTCCTTAGCACCAACATACACCCCACAAAGAAGGCCAGCCCGAAGCCCACGATAGCCAGCAGAGAGAACCAGGGAAAGGGCTGCCCCAGAGTCACTGCTCGCAGGCACTGGCTGGAATGGGTCAGGGGGATAATGTATAGGATGACCTTCAGTACCTCCGGCAACTGGCCTAGGGAGAAGAAAGTGCCGCCAAGAAAGGTCATCGGCAGCAGCACCAGGGTGCTGAAGGTGGTCATATCCTGATGTGTTTTTGCCAGCAATGCGGCAAGTACCCCGAAGAAGGCAAAGACAAAACAGGTAAGTATTAAAGCCACGACAAAGAGTGGATTAATCATTAGTGTAGGCGAAATAATGAAACCTATTATCAAAAAGGCAACCGAACTGATCAAGCCACGCACTACACCTATCAAGGCTTTACCGGTGATAAGCGAAAACCGACTGATGGGTGACATCAGACATTCATCGAAGCTCTTATAGAAAAGGCGATCCACATTGAGTTTCGTTCCGGCACCATTAAAGCTGCTGGTCATTGCAGTGAGCGCAACAATGCCTGGTATCACAAACTCGAGGTAGCTGGCACCTTCGATATTGATCCCTCGCCCCAGCCCCCACCCAAAGGCGGCAAGGAAGAGAACGGGACTTACCAGGCTGGTAACTAGTGTTCGGAGCCAGTGACGACTCAAGAATTTCAAGTCTTCCCACAAGACTGAGTAAGTATCCATCAATATGTCGACCATTTAATCCTCGTCCACCTTTCGCCCGGTTAGCTCCACAAAGACATCTTCCAGGTTCGACTCCCGCACAATGATAGTCTTAACATCGGGGGGCAAATCCTGAGCATAGCTTGTCGCCGCCGTTCTGTCAGGAAAATAGTTATAGTGAGTATCTTTATTGTTAGAGAATGTTTCTACAGTGACCAACCCCAGCCGCTGACGTAGCTCCAGGGGACTGCCCAGAGCAATCAGATGCCCCTGGTGAATTATGCCGACACGCCCACAGAGAGCCTCTGCCTCCTCGATATAGTGAGTGGTAAGGAAGACCGTAGTGCCATCGTGATTCATGTGCCGTATTAGCTCCCACAGACGACGTCGGGTTTGGGCGTCCAACCCTACCGTCGGCTCATCGAGGAAAAGCAATTTGGGACGGTGGATAAGGGCGCGAGCAACCATAAGCCGCCGTTTCATTCCCCCTGAAAGGTTTTCAACTATCCGGTTGGACTGGGTAGTGAGCTCTACATAATCAAGCAACTCGGTGATGCGCTGTCGGCGTCCCGATGACTTGAGATGGTGCAGGCGAGCATGCAACTCCATATTTTCTCTCACCGTCAAATCCCGGTCTAAACTAAGGTGTTGCTGCACTACTCCTATCGTCTCCTTTACCTTGAGAGTCTCCTTCAGCACATCAAGACCATTTACCCAGGCATGTCCTGAAGTCGGCTTGGTTAAGGTGGTCAGAACACGGATAGTGGTGGTCTTACCCGCCCCGTTGGGACCCAGAAAGCCAAAAATTTCACCGGGGTGCACCACCAGGTTCAGGTCCTCAACCGCCTTCACCTCGCCGTATACCTTGGTCAACTTTTCAATATTAATCATCCCCACTCATTTATGAACCTCCCGGGCAAGCTTTAGCAGCGCATTAACTGTAGCTACCGCCGTTGCGCTTCCACCCCGGGTTCCCTCAATAGTGATATAGGGTATGTCCTGCTTCATTAACTCCGCCTTCGACTCTCTAGCTTGCACAAAGCCAACAGGCATTCCCACAATGAGTGCAGGCAAGACATCTCCACCATCAATTAAGCCGAGCAGAGCGAGCAGAGCGGTAGGGGCATTGCCGATGGCAATAATTGCCCCGTTGAGTCTCGTTCCTAGACAGCGGATGGCAGCAGCGGCACGGGTAGCACCCTCCTCTTGAGCTTGCTTCATCATACCTAGCTCATCCAAAGCACAATGTATGGATAAGCCAAACTCCTGCGCCAGATGGTGATTGATACCCACAGCAACCATCCTAACATCAGTGAATATCGACTTCCCTTCACCAATGGCAGCGATGCCCGCAGAAACCGCGTTGGCGTGAATTCGGACGAGACTGGCAACCTGAGGGTCACCAGTGGCATGGACAATACGCTTTATCACCTGGCGTTCCTTCTCAGAGCAGTCCAGTGGCGGCAGCAAATCCTCTATTATCGCCATACTGCGTGTCTCGATGGACTGATGAGTAGAATGTGCCACGGGGAGGCTGTGGTGTTGAGAAAGTTCCGGTGCTGCCTCATGTATACGCCTAACAATAAGGTCAATTAAATGTTCATCTGCCCCCAGTGTGCTTGCAAAAATGAACTCTACCCCGGGATTGGTCTGCCTCATGTCCTCGATACGGCGGGGAATATCCCTTGTAGTGTGCACGCCTTCGAAAAGGAAGTAGGGCATTATCAC
>JAZGHN010000032.1:0-6728 GCA_036481135.1 Dehalococcoidales bacterium
TTGAACAAGAGCGAGGGGGCGGTCAGAGTAATTCAACACAGAGCTCTTGGTGATCTAAGACGTATGCTGACGGGAAGTGAATGGGGAAAATGAAGAAGGAAGACATACTTGCCAATTGTATAGATGAGATTCGGGCGGGTAAGAGCACTATAGAGGACTGCCTGGCTAGATATCCTCATCTTAGTGATGAGTTGCGGCCGCTGCTCAAGCTCGCCCTTGGCATCCAGGCGGAGGAGGTGACTCCGTCTTCGGAGTTCAAACAACGCGCCAGGAAGCGTCTGCTTGAAGCGATGCAACCATCGGTAGTTCCCACCGAACCTAGGAGGCTGGATATATTTGGCTGGCTTAAACCGTTAGCCAGACGAACGGCTGTTGCCATTGTTGTAGCGGCACTGCTAGTTGGTGGCGGTGCCACCGCGTATGCTGCTCAGGAAAGTATGCCTGATGAAGTCTTATACCCGATGAAGATAGCGACTGAGAAGGCGCGTCTGGTGGTCACGCCTTCTGATGTGGGTAAAGCAGGGCTTCATATAGCTTTTGCCGAGTGTCGAGTTCAGGAGATGGCTGAGATGGGCAGGAGGGGCAGGGTTGAGGAGGTGACCATGCTGGCGACTGCTCTTGATTACCACCTAGAGCAGGTCAAGGGCTTGATAGAGGTTGTTAGTGCCCAAGATGTTGATATTTATGAGCTGGGGGTTCGCTTGGAACAGAGTGCTACCCAGCAGCTAGGTGTTCTGGAAGCCACTTTGGATGAAGTACCTGAGGAGGTGAAACCCTGCATGGTGCAAGCTTTAGAAACCTCAGGGGAGGAATATTGTACAGCTATAGAGGTTGTTGCCAGCACAGCTCCGGCGCCTATGCTGGTGGCTGGCATGGGTACTATTCAGATTTGCGCTACTGACCCACCACCTCCGGAGGCGGATAGCGTTCTGGTGGAGGTGGATGAGATTGAGATTCATAGAGTCGCTGGCTCCGAGAGCGAGTGGCTCACCATTGTCGGCGAGCCGGTTACTTTTGACCTGTTAGTGATTGATGAAGTGCAGAAGTTTCTCGGCACCCAGGAGGTGCCTGGTGGGACCTATACCCAACTGCGCTTTATCATCACCAAGGCCACGGTTATAGTCGATGATGAAGAGCACGATGTGTCTGTACCCAGCGGGAAATTGAGGCTGCTCAGGCCGTTTCAAATTGAGGAAGGGGAGATAACGTTCGTCCTCTTAGATTTTGACGGCGGTGAGTCGTTACATATTACTGGTGGGGGGAATTATATGCTGAAACCGAAGGTCAATTTGCTAGTTCCGCCAACCGGCGAGATAGACGAGGATGAGGAAGAGGATGAGGAGGAAGAAGAGGTAGAGGTAGAGGTAGAGGTAGAGGAGGAGATGAAAGAGACCAAGGTAGAGATTGAAGGCACCATTGCTAGCTTTAGCGAAACCGAGTTGGTGTTGGTAGTCGCTGGGCAGGAGGTGGTGGTTACTCTGGATGAGCTAACTGAGATTGAAGGGGACCTTGAGGAGGGTGCCCGGGTGGAAGTCGAGGTTGTAGCAGAGGATGGCGTATTCTTAGCCACGGAGGTAGAGGTAGAAGTAGGGGAACAGGAACAGGAAAGGGAACGAGAGAGGGAGCAGGAGGGGGAAGAGGAGGTAGAGGTTGAAGTAGAGGAACAGGAGAGGGAAAGGACAGAGGAAGGGAAGGGAAGGGAGGAACATGGGGAAGAAGAGGACTAAAACCCTGTCACTTTAGCTTGAAGGGGGCTTTGTCCTGGTTTTTATAGATTCAGGTGGTCTAGATTATATCTAGACCACCATTGTATATTTCAGGTTAGGGTAAATGGTATTTCACCGATGTGATATAATCATAGGCAGCCGTTCCCTTAATCAATTTAATACTAGCGGGAGAAACAATTGAATATCCTAGCCTTAGTCGGAAGCCCTAGGCTGGAGGGTAATACCGTTTTTCTTGTCGACCAAGCACTCGCAGAAGCAGCTGAGTTAGGGGCGGAGACCGAAAAGATAATACTCAGCCAGTATGATGTTAAACCTTGCCTCGGGCATGACGAATGTAGCGATTTGGACTCGTGCGTCCAGAGGGACGATGCTGCATGGATCTTGGATAAGTTCTGCAAGGCGGACGGAGTCATCCTGGCAACGCCAGTGTATTACTACAACGTTTCAGCTCAATTAAAGGTCTTCATGGATCGCAACTACTTCCTCTATACGCATAAACGCAAATCGCAAGCGAGAGTTGTGGGCATAATCGTTGTGGCGGAGGTAGAAGGTCTCGAGGATACTGCGCAAGCCCTAAAGAGATTCATAAACGAATCCTTTGACGTTGAAAAAGATAGTATACTCGAGGTGCACGGCTATGCTAGCAGGCTTGGTGACGTAAGAAATAATGGTCCTTTATTGCGACAGGCTCGAGAATTGGGCAGACAAATGGTTGAAAGCTTAAAAGTAGACGGCTGACATATTGCCTGGGTAAAGTCCTAAAACCCAGTCCTCGCGGACGCCTTACCGGCATTGCTTGCCGTGTATGAGCGATCCAAAAGTAGAGGGATAACAACCGTTACACGTTTCGTCATATTGTAAAGCGTAGACGTAATACATACGTGCATAAACTACGGTTACGCCCAAAACCACGAAATTTGTGCTAAACTACATTTACTACTATTTGTATATGCTCTGGACTACACGGATATGCCAATACAAATGCCAAAAGAGAGGCAAAATATCAGAATTTGAGGGGAGCAAAGCGCCACAACCCCCTAATCGCGATTTTATAACGTGTGAGAATGTTTGGGACGGATTGCAAGAGTGGGATGAAACTGTTAGACGATACCACCTGGGTATTAAGAACCCTGCGCTAGATTATTTTCGTGGACTCATTTGTCTACTGGGAGAAATGGTACAAGGCATCGCCAATCCATCACCCGGCTGGCATCCCAAATTTGCCATTAATATAGTATAGGAGGATAAAGGAATGATTGTCAGACATCAAAGCAATCCAATAATTGAACCAGGTGATGTAAAGCCCACCACACAAGGATACAAAGTTGTTGGCAGCTTTAATCCTGGTGCCATAAACTTCGGTAACGAAATAATTCTACTGCTCCGTGTTGCAGAGGCATGTGAGCCTAAAGAAGGATATGTTCGAACACCAATACTCCGGTTTGAAAATGGGACCTGCTACACCGATGTCATGGAGTTCAAATCTTCTGACCCCGAAGTTGACCTGACTGACACACGCTGCATTGTGCACAGAGGTCAGCGTTATATTTCAAGTATTAGCCATATCAGGCTAGCCCGGAGTAAAGATGGAATTAACTTCCATGTAGAAGAAAAACCATTTATTTTTCCTGCTGATGAGAGTGAAGGATACGGCGTGGAAGATGCCAGAGTGACTTTCATCGATGGCAGCTATCATATCAATTACACAGCAATCTCCAAAGATTCATGGGCCACTGCCTTGGCAGTTACTGAAGACTTCCAGAGCTACGAAAGGAAAGGGCTAATCTTTCACCCAGAGAACAAAGATGTCGCCATTTTCCCGGAAAAGGTTGGTGGCAAGTATATCGCGTTACATCGACCGAACAATACAGAATTCGGCAAGCCTGCTATATGGTATAGTGAGTCGCCAGACCTCCTTCACTGGGGCAATCACAAGTGTGTCGCTCGGACAAGGGACAACAAGTGGGAGTCATCAAGAATCGGAGGGGGAGCACCACCGATTAAGACCTCTGAGGGCTGGTTGATCATTTATCATGGATGTGGAGATAGCAGCATTTATTCCCTGTTTTGCATGCTGCTTGACCTCAAAGAACCATTCCGAGTATTAAGAAGAGCTTCCACACCTTTATTAACACCCACAGAGCCCTACGAGACTGAGGGCTTCTTTGGAAATGTCGTATTCTCAAACGGCATTGCTGAGAAAAATGGAATGCTCTATATATATTACGGAGCATCGGACGAAACAACTAATCTGGCGATCACTGATGTTGACAGCCTGCTCAGGAGCTTCTGAAAGATGAAGCTGGTAATGGACTTCCGAAAATTCTACGGCGTTATCGGTGGCGTGGAACGGTTTGTTATCCAGATAACAAAATACATGAGTAAAAAGGGCCATTATGTCCTTTTGCTAAGCAGAAGAAAACATTCCCAAGAGCTATCAGAAATATTTAGTGACGACCTGAATATTGAAATCATTCCGCTACCAGTTGACAGCGAATCAGTCTCATGGAGAAATGCCTGGATAGATTCAGTCACGTCTCAGAATATTGCCAGGAAAGAAGGGGCCGATATTATTCATTTCCCTTACAACTGGGCATTTCCATTTCGTAAAAAGGTTCCAAGCGTTCTTACTGTGCACGATGTGATACCGTTTACATCGCGGGAAGCCATGGGATTTTTTACCAACCATTTCCTATACAAGCCAGGGATTCGATTCGCATGTCGACTTAACAATGTCATTACCACAGTTTCAGAATTCTCTAAAAATGAAATAGCGCAGAAGACCGGGATTCCTGTTGAAGTAATCCGAGTTATACCCAACGGCCTGCGTGAACCTGCCGCCCCAAATCACGAACTAGAAACACACCTCTATGAGAAATTCGGCCTAAGCAATGGCTTTATTCTGTGTGTTGGTGGTATCCACGAAAGAAAGAATATTGTGCGCTTAATTCACGCATTTTCAAACCTGGTACAGCATTACGGATACTCTGGCAAGCTCGTTGTAACCGGGGGTACATCCGGTCACCCGTATGTAGAGAAGATGAAGAGACGTTGTGACGAGACAGTAAGAGAGACTAAGATGGATGAACGAGTAACGTTTACTGGATTCATTACTGATGAGCAATTAGACACACTCTTCAGGCGTGCGGAATTCCTTATTTATCCCTCTTTATACGAGGGTTTCGGGGTTCCTATAATCGAGGCTATGCAGGTGGGAACTCCTGTGATAACGTCAAACACCGGAGGGACAAAAGAAGTGGCTGGAGATGCTGCGATTCTTGTGGATCCCTATGATGTCGATGAAATGACTTCGCAGATGGCTAGGCTGATTGGTGACCACGATCTGCGAAAGGAATTGAGCATTAAAGGTAGAGGTAGAGCAGGCCTTTATTCATGGTCCAAGACCGCAGAGGAATATCTTAAGCTTTACAAGAGCTTCAGCGACACGGCAGCAGATTAATGAATAAAGGCACAGGTTTCAGTTCTGTGCCTTATACTTTCCGCGACCCCATTAAACAAAACATCGAAGAGTGTATGTATTCATGTGGTCTAGAATTACTTTTTTGGTTTTTATAAAGGCTTTTTAGGCTCGAAGTCGGGGTGGCCGGATTTGAACCGGCGACCACCTGAACCCCATTCAGGTGCGCTACCTGGCTGCGCTACACCCCGGACTGGCTTCCATACTAGCATAATTCATTTTCAGGGGCAAATGGAGCCCAACAACTGGCCTGGCTATAGACAGCACCGCTCAAATCTGGTAACATTAATGCTTGGTAACTGAGGCGGGGAGAAGCAATCAGCATCATGGCAATTCGGGAATTGTGCCACCTTCCTAATGACCTTGTATTAAAGCAAAAAGCCAAAAAGGTGTCCACCATCGACGGCTCAATCCAGCAGCTAATTGATGATATGGTGGAGACAATGCAACAGGCAAGCGGTGTGGGACTGGCAGCTCCTCAGGTTGGGGTGCCTCTCCGAGTTATAGTGCTCCAGATGCCAGATGAGGAGCCTATTGCTATTATCAATCCCGAGATAGTGAAACGTGCTGGGGAACGGGAGGTGACCGAGGGCTGCCTCAGCGTTCCCGGCTATGCTGGTGAGATAGAACGTTCAGTTTCAGTCACTGTCAAAGGTCGGAATCGACAGGGGAAGGCGATTAGGATTAAGGCTATTGGCCTTATGGCTCAGGTGCTAGAGCATGAGCTTGACCATCTCGATGGTACCTTGTTTATTGACCGTTTAGAAAGCCGAGATAAATTACATAAGGTTGAGGCCGAAACTGAGACCAGGGAGCTGTGAAGTGGTGAAAACCGTAGTTCAGTGCGATTTTGATGGTACTATTACCCACAAGGATGTGAGCTTCATGATACTGGATGCCTTTGCTGATGGGGATTGGAGGCAAATATTGGCGGAGTATAGAGAGGGAAAGATACCTGTCGGCCTTTTTAATATCAGAGCCTTTGCCATGGTCAAAGCTGAAGAGCAGACCCTGCTCGAATTTGTGAGAGGCAAGGCAAGGGTCCGAGACGGATTCCGTGAATTGCTAGCCTGCTGTGAGAAGAAGGGCTTTCGCTTTGTCATCGTAAGCAATGGACTGGATTTTTACATAAAGGCGATTCTAAGAGATATGGGCCTTGATGATATTGAGGTACATGCTGCACAGTCTCGATTCGGTGCTGACGGTGTCGATGTTTGTTATATAGGCCCCGATGGTACCCGATTAGAGGATTTTTTTAAGGATGCGTATGTTAGATTATTTCAGAAGAGGGGTTACCGGGTAATATATATCGGGAATGGCGCCTCTGATATCTCCCCGGCAAGGCAATCTCACCGCGTTTTTGCCACCGGTGATCTATTAGCCTCCTGCAAGAAGGCGAATCTCGATTGCACACCCTTCGCTGACCTTAACGATGTCATCAAGGGCTTGGAGCTCCTGTAACAGTCTCATAAGACCTCTCGCCAAATATTCTACTTCCTATTCTTACTATATTGGCTCCTTCC
>JAZGHN010000033.1:0-11092 GCA_036481135.1 Dehalococcoidales bacterium
GAAGCCAAGGAGCTTCTGAAAGAGGGACACTTCGGCAAAGGAAGTATGGAACCCAAGATCAGGGCAGCCATAATGTTCCTGGAGGAGACACATAAAGGCCCGTCGCGTGAACGGGAGGTGATTATAACCCTTCCTGAGGTTGCGGTAAGAGCGCTTGAGGGCAAAACCGGCACTCTGATTACCAGATAGAGCGTGAAATCAGGCATAAATGAGGGCACTACGCATTCATTATCCCTACTGGCAGGAAGCTTAAGCCTTGAATGAAGCCATTGATATCTGTTGTTACAAGTGAGATAATATGGGGAAAAGAATTGGGCGCATGGACTCCATATTAGGTAATTACCACATACAATTGAATAAATAATATCAAAGGAGGTGCTAATGGGAGGAAATTTCATTTAAAGAGAACTTCAATTTCGATAAATAAGAAGGAGGTTTTAAGTGAAGATGAAGAATAAAAAGGCGCAAAAGCTGTTTCTTGTAATTGCTTTGGTGACGGCATTGGGAGTCGTTACGCCTATGTTGAGTGGTTGTTTCGGTGCGCCAGCAGCTGCACCGCCGGAAGCACCGCCAGCAGCGGCGCCGCCAGCAGCGGCGAAGACGGTGAACATCGCCATGGTCACTGCCCTGAGTGGCCCAGCAGCTATGTGGGGGCTTCCTGGGATTACCGGAGTGGGCATATTGCTTGATGACGTCAATGCAGCTGGGGGGCTCCGAGTCGGCGATGAAAGATACCTGGTAAACCTAGTTACCTACGACGATGAGAACATCGCCACCAAGGCAGCGATGGGTGCCAAGAAGGTAATCTTAGAAGATGATGCAAAGATGATAGCGAGTCTTTGTGACCCCCCGGTTAGCGCCATGGCCCCGGTCACCACCGAGTACAAGGTCTTTTTGTTTCCCCTGTGTATGCCCTCACGGCCAGACCGCCCTTACGTCTTAGTTGGAGTTGACCATTGCATGCGGACTGATACCATGAGGGGCTACTGGCTCGCTCAAAATTACCCTGAGATAGAGAGGGTGGCTATCATTAATCACGATGATATATTTGGTAAGCAAGGAGAAGCCTATAATGTTGCCGGCTGGAGGTCAGCGGGTGTTGACTTATCGTATGTAGGTCGGTTCTCGCTGGATACCACCGATTTCGCTCCGGTAATGAGTGCCATACTGGCAACAGAGCCCGACGCCATTGACACGGCCGTAACCTATCCGGAGTTTGTTATTCTGTTAGCGGAACAGGCTTACCTCCAGGGCTTCGAGGGTATATTCGCGCATCTCGACTCCGACCTTGCGGCTACCGTAGCCAGGGTGCCTCTTGACTGGCTAGCAGGGCGCTACCATGAAAGCTTCGCCGAGATGAGCGACGCCGTATGGGGAGACCCGTCGCCGCAGCACGATTTTTATCGCAAGTGGGCGGCTATATATGGTCCGGGAGCCCCTCAAGACGAGTTCCGCGCCATGATTTCGGTCGATTGGCTGTACCAGAATGCTGTTGAAATATGGATGGCGGGGGTAGAAGCCGCCGGCACTTTTGACGCCGACGAAGTAATGGCCGCGCTTAAGGCTATGGACGAAATCCCTGTCATGACGGGGCCACATGTTTGGACTGATGAGATTGGCTTAGAACTATATGGCATAGCTAACATGATCGAGCCCCAGTTCTTTATAACTACCCCGCTCTTAACACCGGACCCGGACGCCATCGGCGGGGACCGCAAGGTTCTAGACACGTTTAGGTTCTCGGACTGGTATAGTGAGCATGGGGACATTCTCCTCGAAGAGTTAGAATCGCGTGAACTAATGTGGTGGCAGGAGTTGGAGGCAGAGTAATATCCGGGCAGCTATGTTGGTAGCTGAGACCCCAAAACAAGTCGGCATAATACCATAATAACAGAAAGCTAACAGAAGGGGAGCCAGACTGTGTTAAGCTAGGGAGAGCTATGGACCTTGGGCTTGTATGGCAGACCGTAGTCAATGGTTGGATAACCTCGTTCTCATACGCTGTGCTAGCGGTAGGGCTGGCACTGATTTTTGGTGTCGCGCGCCTGGCAAACTTTGCCTGGGGCGAGTTTTTCATGGTCGGTGCCTACGCGGTTTGGTTCCTCTACACTATGGGTGGTTGGCCCTTCCCCGTCGCACTGCTGGGAGCTATGGGGGTGGTGGGCGGTATGGGACTAATCACCGAGATAACTATTTTTAAGCGCCTGCGGGGAAATATACCCGCCACTTTCATGGCCGCCACAGGGCTGATATATATCCTGCAGGTTTTCGTGGGACAGGTGTGGGGGCTGGGTAGGACTAAACCTGTCCTCCCTCCCATTCCAGGGTCACTGGAAATCTTTGGCGCCAGCGTTGGCTGGCAGAGGTTTGTGATAATCCCGGCTGGCATTGCTATGATAGGAGGGCTCTGGCTCTTCCTGCACCGGGTTAAGCTGGGCCAAGCGCTACGGGCGACGTGTCAAGACGCCGAAGCCGCCTCCCTTCAGGGGATAAATCCTGATCGGATGGCGCTTCTAGCTATGGGCATTGCCAGTGCTTTTGCCGGGGCAGCAGGGGCACTGCTGTCGCCCGTATACTCAGTCACCCCCTACATGGGAACCAGAATCATTTTGATGGTTTTCATAATAGTAGTTTTTGGGGGAGTGGGGAGCATAGAGGGTGCCCTTTTGGCTTCCATCATCCTCGGCTTCTTATATGCCGTCATTACCACCCTGTCCGATTCAACTGTTGCCACTATAGTCTCTGCCCTGATTATGGCCGCGGTGTTAGCATTTAGACCTCAAGGACTATTAGGCCGTGAGAAAGCATAATTTATCAACGCCCAATGCGGGCATGGTGATTTCGATAGCCGTTTTGTGTGCGGTGCCATTCTTCCTCAGGGAATACTACATTGGTGTTGCCACGGAGCTCCTTATTTTCATCATTCTGGCACTAAGCTTTCGCCTAGTACTTACTACCGGGGGGTGGAATCTCGCCCATTACGTTGTGATGGGTTGTGGGGCTTACTTCAGCGCTATAATGATGAAGGATTTCGGTTGGCCCTTTTGGGCTAGCCTGCCGGTGGCAGGGCTGGTTACAGCGCTAGTTGGTCTGGTATTGAGTTATCCCTTGGCGAGGATGAGGGAGTTCGCCTATCTTATCGGCTCCTATGCTATGGGAGAGGCGATAAGATTAAGCTGGAATAAGCTTGACCATCCTTTCGGAGGCCCCGGTGGAATCACAGACATCCCCCGCCCTTCATCCTGGTCGATCCCGGCGCTGCCGACAATAGATTTTTCTCAAGCCTTCCCCTATTACTTTCTAGTGATGGGGGTAATGCTGGTAAGCCTGTTCATTATGTATCGGATAGATAGGGGGCTGTTAGGTGATACCTTTAAGTCTATCTATTCGCAGGACTTTTTAGCGGAGAGTGCTGGCATAGACATTGTCGCATATAAAAGACTAGCCGTTGTAATTGGCTCCTTTTTTGCCGGCATCTGCGGCGTTCTTTTGGGTCATTACCACGGGACTATAGACCCAGCTGTGTTCGCTCTTGGGCCTCTGATAATTCTTCTCGCCTGGCTAGCTGTAGGTGGCATCAAGACTTTCACTGGACCAATAATTGGGACCGTTTTCTTTGTAATTCTTGCCGAAGCACTACGACCCCTTGGCGCATGGAGGCCGCTTGTTTATGGTAGTGTCTTGATAGGAGTGCTGCTCTTTATGCCTCTTGGTCTTGAAGGCTTGCCGGCGAGGGTTTCACCGTGGGTTAAGAGGCTACGTAGGCGCATAAGGGGGAGATGAAAACTGTGTCTTATGCTTGGCTTGAGACGGCGGGAAGCCTTACTGTGGATAACATCGCATTATCTTCTTGGTAGGGAGGAAATAGTATATGGCTTTGCTTGAACTGAGGGAGGTAACCAAGCGTTTCGGTGGCTTGGTTGCTGTAGACAACGTAGACCTTGATATTGAGGAAGGCGAGATAAGGGGAATTATTGGCCCCAATGGTGCCGGAAAGACAACCATTTTTAACCTTATCACTGGGAATTACCCGGTAACAGAGGGAAGGATCAAGTATAATGGTAAAGATATAACCGGTCTTAGCCCACATAAAATAGCTAGCCGGGGTCTGGTTCGAACTTTTCAACAGATGGCCCTCTTTAACGAATTTACCCTTCTACAAAATGTAGCGGTAGCGTGTCACTTGCATGCGAAGGTAACACTTTTCGGGACAGTAGCTCATACTCCCGCCGCTCAGCAGACAGAAAGGCAGGCTAAGAAAAAGGCTCTGGAAATCCTGGAGTTTATGGGGCTAGCAGATTTAAAGGATGAACTGGCTATAAACCTCCCTCATGGTCACCAAAGGGCGTTAGGGATTGCCATTGGCCTGGCTGCTGAGCCAAAACTGTTACTGCTAGACGAGCCGGTTACCGGCATGAACCCCACGGAAAAACAACATATGATAGGTCTAATTAGACAGGTACGTGACCGAGGGATAACCATTACGCTAGTAGAGCACGATATGAGGACCGTTATGGGACTATGCGAGAAAATAAGCGTGCTGGACTTCGGGAAGAAGATCGCGGAAGGCCCACCCGAAGAGATCCTCCGTAATCAACAGGTCATTGAAGCCTATTTAGGGGCGGGAGAAACTGCTGCTTAATGTCGCCATTTTGGTTTCATATGGTAATAAGGAGCAAGATGGCTCAAGTCGGCTGAGCTGTTAGCATAACCAAAGGAAAGCCCGCATGTGCCATACGCTATATTAATGCCATCGGAAAATCGCTGAGGTAGGCTCAGTTTATGTGGCCTTCAAATGCAGACGTTGGCTACAATCGGTAAAAACACCATGCTAGGAAGTGGTTAAAGAAACTAAACGATAAAGGAAATTGAGATGACATTAAGACAAGGATGGAATTCAGTACTTCACGCAGGAATTGCAACTTTTATGGGAGCTCCTCTGCTTGAAAAAGTTGAGGAAGCGGAATTGAGGAAAAGAAATATAAAAGCCGGTGTCATTGGTATACCTTTTGATTCTACGACAATAACAAGAACCGGCTCAACAATGGGCCCTAGAGCAATAAGAGACGCATCATGTAATTTTTTATCATATCATGCGGATTATGAGATTGACATTTTTGAAAAGCTTAATTTGCACGATTGTGGAGACTCCGCCGTTCTCCCTGGAAATGGTAAAGTAACGGTAGAAAACGGGGCCCGTGTCGCTAGTGAAATCCTAAAAGCTGGAGCAACTCCTGTTATCATGGGCGGGGAACATTTAGTTACAGTTGCTGGCACTATGGCGGTAGACAGGACTCTTAAAGGAAAGTATGGTTTCATTATGTTTGATTGTCATTTTGATACTGCGATGGATGTCGGTGGCGAGAAATGGAGCCACTGCTGTCCGGTTACTAGAACGGTAGAGTTCGATGCTTTTCCTGTCGAAAATGTGGTTATTATTGGTCCACGCGGGGCTATGAACCCAAAAGAGGAATTGGAATTCATTAAGAAGAATAATATTGCCTATTTTACGATGCACCAAATACTTGATATTGGCATTGAAAAGGTAGTTAATCAAGCCCTGGAAATTGCCACAAGAGGGACGCAGGGGTTCTACCTTTCAATAGATATGGACTCATTAGAAGGTGCGTACACACCGGGAACTTGTGCTCCTACTCCCTTTGGAATAACTGCACGTGAATTGATATCAGTTTTGCCAAAATTTGGCTTAAATGATAAATTGATAGCTTTTGATGTTGTTGAAATAGCACCACAGTATGATCCAAGTGGAGTCACAGCGATGACAGCAACATATTTTATAGTGGAACTTCTCGCTACAAAAGCCACTCTACAGCACCCGTGCTCATAGTGCCACCACGCGCTTTGAGAAGTCAACGCTGAAGGGGAATACTGTTCCTGCTGAATGTAGTTTTAGATTATTAGGTTGCCTCTTCACCCTTGGCAAAGCATAGATTCTCAAGGTAGACGAGCAAGTATGTTGGAAGCTTAGAACCAAATTGGATCAAAAATCATTCGCTGATATACCAGCCCGACCAGAGGCAAGCTGCCACATGCCACACCTTGTGTTGATTAGCGCCATGTTGCTGGCTATTGCTATGTGGGCGCCGCTGTTATGTGTTCCACCCATGGAATACATACTCAAGGAGCAACTCCAAATTACCCACGCCCAGACCAGCCTGCTTTACAGCATCCCTCTGTGGATGGTGGGGGTGGTAGCCCTCCCGGCCGGTCTCATCGCCGATAGGATAGGCTTCAGAAAGGCCGGTGGTATCGGTGCTATCTTGATAGCGGTGGGCAGCCTGCTAAGGTGTACCACCACAGATGTCTCTGCCCTGCTGGCATTTACCTTCATCTACGGGGTGGGGTTCGGCTTCGCCTTTGCCAGCCTGCCTAAGATGATAAGTGCTTGGGTACCTCGTGAAAAAGCTGGAATAGCAACAGGGGTATACTCCGCAGGCATATTCATCGGTCAAGCTTTGGCATTAACTCTCACTATACCTTTCGTTTTCCCGTTAACAAACAGTGTTCAAGGTGTCTTCTTTATATGGAGCATCCCGGCCATTGTCGCGGCGGTGATATGGTGGACATTACTCAAGGAGCCTCCATCTAAAAGCTTGAAGGTTGAGTCGATGCCTAGAAGCAACGTCTTTTTTCGACAACTCCTAAGCAAGACGCTAAAAAATAAAAACCTGTTACTGTTATCGAGCTTCCATGCGCTGCATCTTTTCTTCTACTACACCTGGGCAGGCTGGTCCCCCACCTTGGTTATGTCCAAGGGAGGCACGCCGGAACTGGCGGGTTTCATAAGCTCGCTGACTTTCTGGGTAGCCATCCCTGCAGCTTTCATTATACCCAGGCTTGCCCACAGAGCGGGTTTAAGGAGGCCGTTTCTTTTGGCTTCGGCTATCATGATGGCCATAGCTGCTTTGGCATGGAATCACATTTCCTTAGATATGAGCTGGCTAACAATGGTTCTAGTGGGGCTTGCCGATTGTGCTATCTTGGTAACTGTACTAGCACTCCCCTTAGAAATGGTACCTGAGGAAGAGGCTGGGGCAGCAGGTGGGCTGATGATAACAGCAGGGCACATAGGCGGGCCAATCGGGCCATTAGTAGGCGGGCATATTTTAGATATCACCGGTAGCCTTAATCGAGCCCTATTTGTCCTCCTTGGCGTCGCTATAGCCATGATATGCATGTCGTTTAGGCTCCCGGAAATCGGCCCTAAAGGTCGGGACAATAATTGACGTTTATTTATGACAGCATGATGACAATGAACTTCTTGCCTCATCACATGTCATAGATATTGCGCCACATTATCTGGCTGCCGAGCCTGGATTCGAACCAGGGCTAGAGGATCCAAAGTCCCCCGTGCTACCACTACACAACTCGGCAACCTAACCCTTAGATTATATATTTTCTGGTGCCGAAGGTCGGACTCGAACCGACACGAAGGTCGCCCTTCAACAGTTTTTGAGACTGTCGCGTCTACCCATTCCGCCACTTCGGCTTGTCTTTCTTACGGAGCGGAAGACGAGATTCGAACTCGTGACCTCTTCCTTGGCAAGGAAGCGTTCTACCGCTGAACTACTTCCGCACTGCCCTGGTGCCGAGGCCCAGAATTGAACTGGGGACACGCGGATTTTCAGTCCGCTGCTCTACCAACTGAGCTACCTCGGCGCAAAAATAATTGTAGCTGTTAGCCGTATGAGTGTCAACTCCAACCTGCTTAACACCTACGCACGAAGAGCAGATTGCTAGTCCTTGTATTGCTCAATGGAAGCTAAAGTGAGCATCGGTTTGATAGGCCTTTGCCTTGAATTATGCATTGAGGATTTAAGTAGAGACAAATGTTTTTGATTGAATTTGCAGGGGACAGGTTTATCCATAAGAAAAAAGGGCTCCGCTGGCTGAGAGCCCTTCGTATTTCAGACAAGATTTTATTCTGCCCACCAACTGAAAACACGGGTTCCTAGCCCTACGTGAATTGTAACCAGTGGACCAATATTGCTTATAAATACCTCTTCACACCGGAACTGTGATGAGACCTTTTCTTTAAGCTGCTCAGCTTCGACCAAAACGTCAGCATGATTAATGGCAACATGTAATCTGCTATCGGGGTGTTGACTTCGTACCAAATCGAATAGTGTGCTAAGTGCTACACCTTTGGTCTTGCACCTTGCGATAGGGGTGGTCTTCCCTTCAGTGGAGGCATCCAGCTTCAATATTGCTGTATTGCTAATTTTAGAATCTGCCCACGGACGTGCTTGGTGTATTCTTCCACCCTTCGCCAAATAATACAGGTTATCCGATAACATAATGAGATTCACCTTTGTTATCATATCATTAGCTATCTTTAATACCTCTTTGAGGTTACTCCCGGCATTAACTGCTCTAGCACTTTCTAGCGCTATCATCATTTGGGCTCCACCCCAGCTCTTTGAGTCAATCACTTCTATCTCGGTCTTAGCCAATTCATCTTTAACCAAGTCCTTGGCAAGTAAAGCTGACCGCACAGTCATACCTAGATGTTCACTATACCCAATATATAGGATAGATTCGTAATCCTTACTTAATTTGCGATATGCCCTCACAAAATCATCGGGGGAGGGAGACGAAGTCGTGGGCAGATTGTTTTCCTCTTTCCATTTTGGCATTGACTCGTAGAATTTTACTAAATCTAGCTGATTTTCAGGGTGTGATTCACCATCAATAATGACATATGTGGGGATTATAGTTATATTGTATTTATTAGCTATTTCCCCCGGCATGTAGCTTACAGTATCCGTCATGACAGCAATATGGTGCATTTTGCTCCTCCTTACATTAGGAATTTGTGGCACTATCTTTCATGTTATCAACTGTGACGACTTTGTCAATACAATAGTCAAAATCTATGGCTACGAAAGCGCTGCCCTATAAAATTTCAAGCTGTCCTGGAAACTAACCCACCTAGTATAACGCTCCACCATAGCTATAGACTCCCACCTACTTAGTCACTTGACACCAGCCAAACCTAGAAATACTATCAGACTACCACCAGTGGAAAGAGAGTTGTGACTAAACTACCGAGCGAAGGTATAGTCAGCAGAAGAGTCAGAGGCTTTCACCCCAACGTGTTCTTCCTGGGGGTGGTCAGCTTCCTCACCGACGTCTCCAGCGAGATGATTTTTACCCTTGTACCCCTCTTTTTGTCCAACGTTTTAGGGGCAGCCACCACCATTATCGGTCTCGTCGGGGGAGTATCAGAAAGCGCCGATGCCCTATTCAGGATATTCAGTGGCTGGCTCAGCGACCGAATCGGCAAGCGCAAGCTTTTAGCCGTCGCTGGCTACAGCATCTCCACCGTAGCCAAGCCCTTTATGTACCTGGCTTCAACCTGGGGGGTGGTGTTAGGGGTCAGGTTCAGCGACAGGGTGGGCAAGGGCATCCGCACCTCACCCCGTGATGCTTTGTTGGCTGATTCAGCCCCACCCGGAGAGAGGGGCAAAAGCTTCGGGTTACACAGGGCTATGGACACCTCCGGCGCTGTGGTGGGACTGGCTATAGCCGCCCTTGTCATCTATCTGGTTCAGGGCGGAGGACTGGAGCTCAGCCTTGGAACCTATCAATGGCTGGTACTGATAGGCATTGTGCCCGCGGTGCTGGCGGTGGTGATACTACTAAAATTTGTCAAAGAGAGGGAGAGAGAGCCTTTGCCCGGCGCTCCTCGCCCCGGATTTAATCTGTTTAAATTAGCCGCCGGTTTTGATACCCGGTTCAAGGTGTTCCTGGCGGTGATGGCTTTATTCACTTTGGGTAACTCCAGCGATTTCTTCGTTATATTGCGAGCACAGAACCTAGGCTCGTCTGTCTTCCACATTGTATTGATGCTGGTCATACTTAACGCCGCCTACGCCGCTATTTCCCTGCCCGCAGGTAGATTATCAGACCGCCTAGGTAGAAGACGCGTTATCGCTCTGGGCTGGGGGGTTTATGCCACGGTCTATCTAGGGTTTGCTGTGGCAAGCGAGCTATGGCAGGTGTGGCTGCTCTTTGCCGCCTACGGAATCTACTACGGCATAGTGGAAGGGGTGGCTCGAGCCTTTGTCGCCGACCTGGTCCCTGAGGAGAAAAGAGGTACCGCCTACGGGCTGTACCACGGGGTGGTCGGGCTTACCCTTTTGCCCGCCAGCCTCATCGCCGGCTGGCTGTGGCAGTCTTATAGTCCAGCGATGCCTTTCTTCTTCGGCGCTGGGCTTGCCGGTGCCGCCGTGATAGGGATGATGACTCTGATTAAGGAGTAAAGCTATCCCAGCACCACGTTATCTATCAGCCTAGTCTTGCCGATTTTTACCGCCAGTGAGACTAAAGCTGGCGGCTTGACCCTGCCCAGTTCATCCAGGGTCTCGGCATGGGCTACGGATACATAATCAATCTTGGCTAACGGCTGCTTCTGAATAAGTCCTATCATCTCCTGACGTAGGCGCTCGGCATCCCTTTCACCCCGGGTATATAGCTGTTGAGCCAGAGTGAGTGACTGAGATAGGACCAGCGCTGCCTGGCGCTCCTCAGGGTTGAGATAGATATTACGACTGCTCATAGCCAAGCCATCGGGCTCGCGCACCGTAGGCAGGGTAACTACCTCCAGGTTCATATCGAGGTCCGCCACCATCTTTTTGATAACCACCGCCTGCTGGGCATCCTTCTGGCCAAAGTAGGCTTTGGTGGGCTGGACGATGTCGAATAGCTTGGTGCAAACGGTGGTGACCCCCCGGAAATGACCGGGGCGGCAAGCACCCTCTAATTGATCTGTTACCTTGCCCACCTCTACCCAGCTATCAAACTGCTCAGGGTACACCTCGGCTGCCGGTGGGATAAAGACGACATCAGTCCCCTCTTTTTCCAACAAGGCAAGGTCACGCCTGGTATCGCGGGGATAGCTCTCGAAATCTTCGTGTGGACCAAACTGGGTGGGATTGACGAATATGCTGACCACCACCGAGGGGTTTTCAACTCCGGCTTGTCTCACCAGAGAGAGATGGCCCTCGTGGAGAAAGCCCATAGTGGGGACAAAACCCACCGGCTCGGTGAGCTGTTGCCTCAGCCGTCT
>JAZGHN010000034.1:0-3009 GCA_036481135.1 Dehalococcoidales bacterium
ACAAGGATTTCCTCCAGAGGCTAGAATACGCCCGGCTGTGGGGGTCAGGTAAGCACGACGGACTAATGGTAAAACGAGGTCACATCCTCCAGGATGGCGATGTAATAGAACTGCATGTATAAGATACCGACCATTCCGTCACAATGTTCAATATTAATTGAAAGACAAAGCCTCAGTTCTCACTAATAATGAAATTCCTGTCCCTACAGAGTATAGTTATGACTTTGGAGACGGGGGTATTATATATCAGGCTTTTCGTCGAGGATGTCTGAAAGTTAGTGAGATAACTATTATTGTAGCTATAAAGCCAGCGGTGATGCCACCCACAAGCCACCAATTAATCAGTTCTAGTGGTTCTGGTCGCACACTGACCACAAGTGTTTCTGACAAATCATCAATGGTTACAGTATAGGTCCCAGCAATATTCTTAGCTATAGTGAAGGTTGCCACCTCACTGGCACCAGCTTCCAGGGTTACCGACCTAAAAGTCACCAAAGCATCATCTATCCTGAGGCCTACTTTATAGCTACCAGCAATATTACCAACATTGGTTACAAGACTACCGATGGTTACCCCTTCACCAGTATAAACCTCAGGCGGAGTTACGGATAGCTCACTGGTGCTAAAGACAGCCTCAGGAATAGGGGTCAGGATAGTAAAGGTGCTGAAGTTGCTGATTGGCACGGTGATAGTATTGGCCTCGGGGTCAACAGTGCAGCCGGCAAGCACCATCCACTCTTCAGTCGCCTCACCCCACCTCGCAATGACAAACTCCTCTTCAACAATACCCTCGGGTATCAGCGACTCGTCATAGGTAATGGTAAGAGTTACTAACGATGCAAAGGTAGCCCCCTCAGGTCCGAAGTTGTAAGCAGGGCCAATAATATAAAAATCCTCAGGAGGGGCTAGCGAATCTTCCATCTCAGTTACAGCTATCGTAGCAAGGGGGTCACCCTCCCCGCTAAGCCCGGTGGTGCCCTCATTAACGGTTAGCCAACATTTACCATCAACAGATTCAATAACGACGGTCGCAGTAAATGTGCCATCGGCACTAATAAAGCCTGACACATCACTAGTGCCTGGTGGTAGAGCCGGTGCCGGGGGCGGCTTTGGGGGAGGAGGTGCTACAAATCCACCGCCTCCACCTCCTCCACCACCACCACTACCTCCTCTCAGCTGTGCGACTGAGCCTATTGTTTGGGATGAAGGCAAATAATCAGTAACGTCAATCCAGATTAAGACTTTAACTTTAGCTTCGATAAGCTCTGCGACTATGCTGTAGGTACCAGCTTGACTCCCCTGAGGAAATTGTAGTTGGACAACCTTGGACGTATAGGCAGTCTCACCCGCTGTACTGGGGAAGGGTTGTAGGGTTACAGTATAACTCGAATTCAGTGTTTGCCTAGTGCCAGTCGCCTGGTGTTCAGCTATGATACGACCGGTGATTGAGGCTTCGCTGGGCGCTAATGGTAAGTCATTGGTACAGGCTGCCGTAACTATAACCGTGGCGTAAAAAAGCTCCGTCCCACGAAGCTCAGTCTTGTCTAATTCCACAGTATAGCTGTATGAGAAATAGTCATCTACGCTCAGGGCAAATGCTGAACTTGAACCAACCAGGACTAAGCACAGCGCTAAGACCGAAGCAATTATGAAGCGCCGTAAAGCTCCCACCTTAAATGTTTTTTGTCTCATTTACTCACCGCTCCACCTATATATACTCTACCATAAACCCAACAGCCTCACAAATCATCCTTTTACTATCATGTTAGCATAGGAATGTTAAAATAGTATAAAAAAGTTGGGAAATTTTATTAAAAATTAGGGGGGATTAAGAAAAAAGAGGGAATTCAACTACGGTTTACCAAAAGGTGATTGAGGCTTCGCCGGGCGTTAACTGGAATTTTACATAGTTAGCTAGTATTATAGGCAAGGAATCTATGCTAGGGGTGCGAATCTGCAAATTAAGCTACGTTTTTTAGGCGCCGCCGGTAATGTAACCGGTTCCCGATACCTGCTGGAAGCTAATAACGTCAGGCTTCTGATTGATTGCGGGCTATACCAGGAAAGGCAATTCAAGAGCAGGAACTGGGAGCCCTTTCTCATCCCACCCCATACACTGGATGCGGTTCTCTTGACCCATGCCCATATAGACCACTGTGGTCTGCTGCCTAAACTGGTTAGTGCCGGTTTCCGGGGAAGGATTTATTGCACCGAAGCCACTTCTGAGATAGCTCAAATTATACTTCTGGATTCCGCACACTTACAGGAAGAAGATGTGGAATTAAAAAGGAGGAGGCATGAACGAGAGAAGAGAAAAAGCTCTTTCCCGGAGATTCCGCTCTATACTGTCGATGATGCCAAAGCTTCATTTCCACTGTTTGAGCCCGTGAAATACGGAGAAACCGTTCAGGTCGGCAATGGAATCAAAGCTACGTTCCATGATGCTGGACATGTACTTGGCTCGGCAATGATAAAGGTTACCGTGAGTCAAGACGGAGAACACAGAACGATTGTCTTCTCTGGAGATGTGGGCAGATGGGACAAGCCGATATTGCGAGACCCAAGTGTATTCAGCGAGATAGATTATATTCTGGTGGAATCAACCTATGGGGACAGGTTACACGATGACCTGCTGGACATAAGTGATAATCTTACCACAATCGTGAATTCAACCTGGAAAGCGGGGGGAAACATAATTGTACCCAGCTTCGCTTTGCAGCGAAGTCAGGAAATTCTGTACCGTTTGAATGAATTATTAATCCAGAATCGCATACCACACTTAATGGTCTTTCTCGATAGCCCCATGGCGATAAGCATCACGGAAGTGTTCAAACGTCATTCTGAATTGTTTGACAAGGAGATGTCCAAGCTAGTAAGCCAGAATAGGTCGCCCTTTGACTTCCCCGGCCTAAAAATGGTACAGACAGCGGACGAGTCAAAAGCAATCAATCACATATCGGGCACGGTAATGGTAATAGCCGGTTCAGGAATGTGCACCGGCGGTAGAAT
>JAZGHN010000035.1:0-6168 GCA_036481135.1 Dehalococcoidales bacterium
CCCGCCGGCGACATTGGCGATAACATCCTGATTGCCCAGCTTTAACCCCACCCGCCTCGCCAGCACGGCGACAATGAGCAGTAACCGACCAAAGTCAACGCCGTTGGCGGTGCGTCGGGGTAAGCCAAAGCTGGTGGGATTGGTCAGGGCTTGAATCTCCACCAGCAGGGGGCGACTTCCTTCAAGGGTGGGCACCACCGCCGAGCCTACTGTTTCGCCCCCCCGTCGCGACAGGAACACCTGCGACGGATTATCCACCTCAATCAGACCCTCACCCTTCATCTCAAAGACGCCGACCTCATTGGTAGAGCCATAGCGGTTCTTCACACAGCGCAGCAGGCGGTAGGCACTAAAAGGCTCACCCTCAAGGTAGAGGACGACGTCAACAATATGCTCCAGCACCCGTGGGCCGGCAATAGCACCGTCTTTAGTGACATGCCCGGCAATGAAAACGGGTACTGCGCTGAGCTTTGCCCAGCGCATAAGCCGCAGGGTACACTCCCGCACCTGGCTGATACTGCCCGGCGCCCCCTCCAGCTCAGAGTGATAAACAGTCTGAATGGAATCAACCACCACCATGCTGGGCGATAACTCCTCAATCTGGTTCAGGATAACCTCAATGTTGGTCTCAGCCAGAAGGTAGAGATTCTCACCGGTTACCCCGAGACGCTCAGACCTGAGCTTAATCTGGCGAAGCGTCTCTTCCCCGGAAACATAGACCACCTTGCCCCGAGCCTGGGCTACCAGGGCTGAAACCTGAAGGAGGAGGGTTGATTTGCCGATACCCGGCTCGCCACCGATGAGCGCCAGAGACCCAGCCACCACTCCCCCACCCAGCACCCGGCTAAACTCAGTCAGGGGAAGGGAAAAACGGTCTGCCGCCTCAAGAACAACCTGAGACAGCTCTTGAGGTGGACTGACCGGGGAAATGGACCGGGAGGCAGTGGGGGCGGTTACCGCTGTTTCCACAAATGTGTTCCACTGCTGGCAGTTAGGACAGCGTCCCAGCCACCTCAGACTCTCCTTGCCACACTGCTGGCAGACAAAGACAACCCTGATGTGCGGTTTATCTGGCTTGCCCACAAATTGACTTTACCCAATTTCGGGCGGTAATGCAAGGGGAAATTTGAGTTAAGAATGGACTCTGAGAGAGACTCAGGCTACTTAATCGGTCTTGCCCAGCGATTGCCGGACCTTCTTTATTATATCCCGTTCCTCAACAAAATTGGTGGTATAATCTCCCCGCTTAAAAGCCTCATCCTCAAGAGCCACTTTATGGAAAGGGATGTTTGTTTTTACCCCCTCGATGATAAACTCATCAAGCGCCTGCTTCATACCGGAAATAGCTTCATCACGGTTCTCGCCCCAGGTCAACAGCTTCACCATCATGGGGTCATAGTAGAACGGCACAGTATATCCAGCACATATTCCACTATCAACCCTGACGCCAGAGCCGCCCGGAGGCTGGTAGGCAGTTATCTCGCCCGGGGAGGGTAAGAAATCTTGGAACGGGTCTTCAGCGTTAATCCGACACTCTATTGCCCACCCCCGCGGCTGGATATCGTCCTGGATATAGCCCAGTTCCTCTCCGTCGGCTATCCTTATCTGCTCCTTGACCAAGTTTATCCCGGCAATAAGCTCGGTAAGGGGATGTTCCACCTGAAGACGGGTGTTAACCTCGTTGAAGAAATACTCCCCGGTGTCCAGGGAAAAGATGAACTCCACAGTCAGGGCATTAACATAGTCCAACACTTTAGCCACCTGAACCGCGGTCTCCCCCATCCTCCTCCTCAATTCGGGAGTCATCACCGAGGAGGGGGCTTCTTCAATAAGCTTTTGATACCGCCGCTGGACAGAGCATTCACGCTCACCCAGATAAACAACTTCGCCTTTTTCATCAGCCAATAACTGGAACTCTATATGCTTGGCTCGAGGGATATACCTCTCAATGTAGAAGGCTGATATGTTAAAGGCAGAACTCCCCCTTGATTCAGCGTACTTCATTGCCTTCAGCAGCTCGTCTTTATCTTTAGCCACCCCTATGCCAATGCCACCGCCACCACCGCTGGGCTTGACAATCACCGGATAACCAATATCATCCACAGCCTCGATAACGGCGCTCACGTCATCGCTGCCCCCGGCGACATGGTCAACGCCTGGGGCAACCGGGATGCCATTTGTTTCCATCAGCTTGCGCATCTTGTGCTTTGGTTTCGCCCGACACATGGACTCACTGGGAGGACCAATAAATTTAAGGGCTCTCTGCTCACAAGCTTGAACAAATTGGGGATTTTCAGCCAGGAAACCATATCCGGGGTAGATAGCTTCAGCCTCACACCTCTGGGCTATATCGAGAATTTTCCCCATGTTTAAGTAACTGCTACCAGCTGTTGACGCCCTCAGGGGGTGAGCCTCATCGGCCTCCTTCACGAATAACGCGTCAGTATCGGGAATGGAATGAACGACCGCAGCGCGTATTCCCAGCTCCTTGCACTCCCTTACCGCTCTCAGGGCAATCTCGCCACGATTAGCTATTAAAATCTTGCTAAATATCTTCTACCCCTCCGTTTACACTGGTAAAAACTGGTAAAATAAGACTGCCGAGACTCGGCGCACATTATTGATACTCAATAATAGCTATGGTTTCGCCAGGTTTAACCACCTGCTCAGCAGTAACCCCTACCTCAGTAATGGTGCCATCTACTGGAGCCACTATGGGATTCTCCATCTTCATTGACTCCAGTATGCAGATCGTATCTCCCTCCTTAACCTCATCCCCTGATTTGACCTCCACACTGATAATCTTCCCCGCTATGGGGACTTCTACAACCTCTTGTGACAATTTTTCACCTCAATCTGGTAAACTAAAAAGGCGATTGCCTCATCTGTCTGAGTCCCACCGCCTTTTCTAACTCATTCGCTTTCGCGAATAACCTATGCTTTACTCTCCTCAGGCAAAGCACCTACCGGTGCCGGGTGTACCACAATCTCTCCGTCCTCCAAGTCAACCACAACGGTATCACCTGCCTGGAATTTGCCACCAAGCAAGTCTTCCGAGAGTTTATCCTCAACCCTGTCCTGAATCACTCGGCGTAGCGGCCGAGCCCCGTAGACCTCGTCATAGCCCTTCTCGCCCAGGAAATCCTTAGCGGAGTCGGTCACCTCCAGCTTTACCTTCTTCTCAGCCAATTGCTGGGTTACCGTAGCCAACATCAAGTCGACTATCTGGCGAATATGTTCTTTAGTCAAGGAATGGAATACAACCACACCATCAACACGATTGAGAAACTCGGGACGAAAGGTCTTCTTTAACTCGCCGAGCAACTTCTCCTTCATCCTCTCGTAGTCCATCTGCTGAGTCTTAGCTTCATCACTGCGTGAAGCAAAACCGATTGAGCTCCCCTTCCTGATAAGCTCAGCACCTATATTGCTGGTCATGACAATAATGCTGTTGCGGAAGTCAACACGGCGACCCTTAGCATCGGTCAGGTGACCGTCATCAAATATCTGAAGCAAGATATTGAACACATCAGGGTGAGCCTTTTCAATCTCATCAAGGAGGATGCAGCAATATGACTTACGCCTCACTGCTTCAGTCAATTGCCCCCCTTCATCATAGCCAACATATCCGGGTGGCGCCCCCACCAATCGGGATACAGCATGTTTCTCCATAAACTCGGACATGTCGAGCCTGATAAGAGTATCCTCGCTGCCAAACATAAACTCAGCCAGGGCTCTGACCAGCTCTGTCTTGCCCACCCCAGTCGGGCCGAGAAAGACAAAGTTGCCTATAGGATGCCTCGGGTCCTTGAGCCCGGCTCGGGCGCGCCTTACCGCTTTAGCTATAGTAGTAATAGCCTCATCCTGACCAATAATGCGGTGATGTAATACCTCCTCCATTTCCAGTAGCCGAGTGGTTTCATCCTCAGCTAGCTGCACCACCGGAATCCCCGTCCACATACCCACCACCTCAGCGATATCCTCAGCGGTTACCACTGATTCCTCCTCCTTCTGCTGACCCCGCCACTCTTCTTCCAGCTTCTTTATTTTATCCACAATTTGGCGCTCCCGCTTACGCAGCTCAGCAGCATACTCATACTGCTGGGTAGCCAGGGCAGCATCCTTATCCCTGCGCACACTGTCTTCCACCCGCTTAGCATCCTTCAAGGAAATAGGCATAGTTCGGTGTCTAATCCTCACCCTCGACGCCGCCTCATCGACCAAGTCAATAGCCTTGTCAGGCAGAAAACGGTCAGGTATATAACGAGCAGCCAGTGTCGCTGCGGCACTCAGCGCCTCGTCACTTATCTTCAGGCGATGATGCTCCTCGTAGCGCTCATTAACCCCGCGCAAAATCTCCAGCGTTTCGTCAACTGAAGGCTCTTCCACCAAAATAGGCTGGAAGCGACGCTCCAGAGCAGCATCCCGCTCCACATACTTACGGTAGTCATCCAGGGTGGTAGCCCCAATGCACTGCAGTTCACCCCGTGCCAGTGAAGGTTTGAGGAGGTTAGCCGCATCCACCGCCCCCTCAGCCGCTCCAGCACCCACCAAAGAGTGGAACTCATCAATAAACAGCATGCAGTTCCCGGCAGTTTTTATCTCATCAATAATCTTCTTCAGCCGCTCTTCAAACTCGCCCCGGTATTTTGTCCCAGCTACTACCGCCCCCATATCGAGTACAATGAGCCGTTTCCCTTCCAATACCTCAGGTACATCGCCGCCAACAATACGATGAGCCAAGCCTTCAACAATTGCCGTCTTCCCCACGCCTGGCTCTCCAATAAGGGCCGGGTTATTCTTGGTGCGACGGCTGAGAATCTGAATTACCCGCTCAATTTCCTTAGTGCGTCCGATAACTGGGTCGAGCTTTCCAGCACGGGCTGCCTCGGTCAGGTCAAGGCCTAACTGGTCTAAAGCCGGAGTCTGGCTCACCTTGCGAGCTACCTTAGCCCTGGGAGCACCTTGACTGAGAACGCGAGTCACTTCAGCTCGCGCCCGCTCCAGGGTAATATCAAAGCTACCTAATACTCCAGCTGCTATCCCCTCCCCCTCACGCAACAGCCCGAGGAGAAGATGCTCAGTTCCGATATAATTATGACCGAGGTAACGTGCCTCATCTATAGCCAGCTCAATGACCCGCCTAGCTCTCGGGGTAAGCCCGGTTTCACCCGCACTAGCTTTCTCACCACGACCGATAATAAACTCTACCGAAGCCCGCACTTTATTAAGGCCTACACCCAGGTTAGCCAGAACCTTAGCTGCTACCCCCTCCTCCTCCCGCACCAAACCAAGCAAGATATGCTCGGTACCGATATAGTTATGCTTAAGGTGCTGTGCCTCTTCCTGAGCTAAGGTAAGAACCCTGCGAGCCCGCTCTGAAAATTTCTCAAATCGACTGGCCATCTTTTTCTCCCTGAGCCTTCTCGCTACCCGATACTAAATTATAAAGCAACGAAGGGCAAAGGTCAAAAACTGAAATATAGTTTGCCCCTCACCCTCACAATTAGTCAATAAAGCCTCCTGGCAGTGGCATATTTTCCACAAAGAGTTGCCCCCTCAGTATCGTCTGCGCTGAGGCGTTTCACTTCCGTGTTCGGGATGGGAACGGGTGGTTCCACCTCGCTCCAACCACCAAGAGGCTGCCTATATTGTATCACACTATTCAGCATAAGTTAAGGCATTATAAGGGCGCTAGCTAGCCCCGTCAAGACTCTGACACCTAGTTTTTACTCTACCTCACCCCCTGTGTCCCTCTCTCCTTACGAGAGGTCAAAGGAGAGGGGGAAGAAAACAAAAAACCTATGGCAGCATAACACCACCATAGGTTTCTCTTTTGACTAATATCAACTCTGAAGCAGATCAAGCCCTCGACCATTAGTACGGCTTAGCTGAATACATTACTGCACTTACACTTGCCGCCTATCAAACAAGTAATCTACTTGCGGTCTTACTCCCTATGACGAATCATAGGGATGGGAGATCTTATCTTGGGATGGGCTTCGCACTTAGATGCTTTCAGCGCTTATCTCCACCAGACTTAGCTACCCAGCGATGCTCCTGGCGGAACAACTGGCACACCAGAGGTCTGTCCCTCTCGGTCCTCTCGTACTAGAGAGAGCTTCCCTCAAATCTCCGGACGCCCACGACGGATAGAGACCGACCTGT
>JAZGHN010000036.1:0-5390 GCA_036481135.1 Dehalococcoidales bacterium
TCGGGGCAAGAGGGCCCAACACCAGCGTCAATAGCCTCTGTGCCAGCGGCAATGATGCTATTGGTACTTGCCGGAACTTTATCCGCCTGGGCTATGCCGATGTAATGGTAGCTGCTCCAACCGATGCCTCACTAGAGGCCATGACCATAGCAGCTATGGCCAGAATCGGGGCTCTATCCACAGAGCCCGACCCTGATAAGGCCTGCCGACCCTTTGACCTCAACCGCAACGGTTTCGTCTATGGGGAAGGGTCTGGGGTATTGATACTGGAGAGCCTCGAGCACGCCAAGAAACGGGGAGCACCGATTCTGGCTGAGGTGGCTGGAACTGCCTGGACATTTGACGCCTATGATGCCACCGCCCCTCATCCGGAAACAGAGGCGGTAGGAATGAGAACCGCCCTCGAAGATGCCGGGGTGAAGCCGGAAGAGGTTGATTACATCAACGCCCACGGCACCAGTACCAAGCTAAACGATGTCACTGAAACTAAAGCCATCAAATTGGTCTTTGGGGAGAGGGCATACAAAATCCCGATAAGCGCCCATAAGTCTATGTACGGACACATGATAACCGCCGGTGGTGCTGTTGAGTCTATTGGTGTGGTATTAACCCTAATGAACGGGATTATCCCACCAACCATACATTATGAGACCCCTGACCCGGAATGCGATTTAGACTATGTGCCTAATGTGGCTCGTAAAGCCCAGGTAAACGTCTGCCTGAAAAATAGCTTCGGTCTTGGTGGGCAGAACTGCTGCCTAGTTTTCAAACGATTTAAAGATGAAAAATAACACATCTTCTGAACTAGAAGGCAAGGTATCACTGGTAACCGGTGCCTCTAGGGGTATTGGTAGAGCTATTGCCCTCAAGCTGTCATCCCTTGGCTCTAAAGTAGCCATCAACTACCGGGAAAACGAGGAGGCGGCTAACAGTGTAGTTGAAGCTATAGCTAGCCAAGGCGGGGAAGCTATGGCAATAAAGGCAGATGCAAGAGATGGGGAAGCAGTGAGAGCTATGGTGCAGGAAGTAACTGATAGGTGGGATAAGATTGATATCTTGGTAAATAATGCCGGTATCAACCGGGATACCCTGTTATTAAGGATGTCTGACCAAGCCTGGGATGATGTAATCAATACTAATCTACGGGCAACATATTTATGCACTAAGTTCGCCCTGCGCTCTATGATGAAGCAGCGGTGGGGGCGTATCGTCAATATTGCCTCTATTGCCGGAATAATAGGCAATATCGGGCAAACCAACTATGCTGCCTCTAAAGGGGGAGTCATCGCCTTTACCAAGAGCATAGCCAAGGAGACAGGCTCGCTGAACATAACTGCCAATGCTATCGCCCCCGGCTTCATTGTCACTGATATGACTGATAAGCTACCTCAGGAGAGGAAGGACTTCATCATGTCAATGATTGCCCTTCAGCGCTTCGGCAAACCAGAAGAGATAGCTGAATTAGTAGCTTTCTTAGTCAGCGACCGAGCCAGTTATATTACTGGGCAGGTTATCGGTATTGACGGCGGAATATAACCTGCCCAGCAATTCGCCACAAGTTGTTTCAGTCCTCAGCCCACCAGCTAATTGTCTGAGTCCCTGGGCCTACATGCCTACCCACTACAGGATAGGTAGGGGTAACATAAAACTCAACGCAGTTAAACTGTGATAGCATCTTTTTCTTGAGCTCCTCGGCTTCATCAGGGACATTGATGTGATTTATCACCACATGAAGCTTCTTGCCCCCCCACCTCTCCTTGAGTATCTCCAGCAAGCCTTTCACTGCCTGGGCTTTGGTCTTATACCTGGCCAGAGGGGCGTGCACCGTTCCTTTGGCAGCATCTGTCTCCAGAAGTGCTTTGGTGCTAACCTTAGCCTCCGCCCAAGCGCGACCGTCAAGTATCCTCCCTCCCCCAGCCAGGTACTCAAGATTATCAACCACGACAATGTACTTGACCTTGAGCATCATATTCTTAGCCGCTTCCACTACCTCAGGCAAGCTCTTGCCCTCAGCAGCGGCCTTGGCTGCCTCTACAACGATAAACGCCTGTGCTCCGAGAGCGGTGCCAGAATCAATAACCTCAATCTGGATATCGGGCATTTCCTCCTCAACCATCTTCTTAGCCTGGGTGGCGGCATTAGTTGACATACCCAGCCTGATGCTGTGCCCAATGTATACAATACCTGCCGCTTTCTGGCTCAGCTCCCGGAATGCTTCCAGGAAGCTTCCTACAGTGACAGACGAAGAGGTAGGCAGCTTCTCATTCTCCGTTATCTGAAGCAATTTCTGATAATACTCAGGTAGATCTACCTCAGTCTCAGGATAAGCCTTGCCTTCGATAACAATGCCCATAGGCACTATTTTGATATCGTATTTATCGGCGAGTTCTTGAGGCATGTGGGAGATGCTATCAGTAACAACAGCTACTTTGCTCACTATTACCTCCTTTGGGAATCAACTTTTATGTTATACATAAAAGCCCTAAAGATAAGGCATTACTCTCAATTTAAAGTTAATATATAAAGTGCCGCCACAGATTTATGACAGCACGGAACGGGAGGTTAACTATTACCAAAAAGCCACCTTACATATATTTATTACCTCCAAGACCTTATAACGCCGAGTAAGCTGGATAATGTATTTCAGCGGCCGAGGCCGCCACCCATACCCATGCAACCAGGGCGCCCCGCCTGAGGTCCCGCCTGTTGCATGTTTGTCTTGAGCCACTCCTGCAGCCCCTCTTTACTCCTAGTTAGCGGCTCTTCTAGCTTATGCACATCAATGCCTGAGAGGTAGATATTTGATTTCTGTTTTTTGGCAACATCTATTGACTGATTGAAACTCTCAGCCAGGTTAAAGGCATCAGCCAAGTCTTCCTGTAACGATGCCTCCAAAAAGACTGCCTTCTCGCTATTCCGTTCCCAGCTACCGGTCTTAAATTTCTTGGGGCGTTTCTGGGTGCTAAAGCCTTCCACAATCCTCAGGTTCTCACTTATCTCAAAAAACAGGCTGCTGGCTATCTCCACCTCTGTCCCTTCCGCTTTGCGCCGCCGGAAGAATAAAGACCACATTATGATGATAACCAATGGTATTAGAAACATCCATTGATTGCTATCACCGCCAAAAATATCCTCAAAACCCATGTGTCATCCTCCCATATCAACTTTAATTAACCTATTAAATCAAATTATGAGCAATATGTCTAGCGACATCTATATTAAGATAGGGTCAATTTACTCCAGTTTTTACTAATAGGCAGATATTTCTGGAGAAGATCTTGAATGGATAGCGGTAGGAGCTTTCGAGAAAGGATTTGAGCACCTTGAAGCCAACCCTCCTCGCCAGCCTCTCCAGCTCAGGATAAGAGAAGAGGTAATAATAGCGATACAAGGTCTCGCCCTTTACCCGCCAGGGCACGGTTACCTCCTTTGGCTTAAACCAGAACCCGGGTTGCCAATGATTCCATACGGTGATAAAGGCTTCGCCACCGGGCTTTAATACTCGCCTCAGCTCGCTTAGGGCAGCATACCTCGCCTCTTTGCCTTTTATATGGTGGTAGGTAGCTACCGAGATTGCCCAGTCAAAGGTGTGGTCAGGATAGGGAAGATGGCAGGCATCAGCCAACGATAAGTTCACGGGGAAATTGAACTTCTGGGAGTATTTTCGGGCAAAGCGCAACATCTGGGCGGAAAAGTCCACGCCATATAGCTCAAAGCTCCGATGGAAGGGGAGGAAGTCGGGGCCGTGAGCACAACCAATGTTAAGCAGCCTGCCCTTCTGCCAGCGTTGTGCCAATGCTTCCAGCTCGTTACGAAATCTAGACCAATGCCTGAAGTTATACCAGCTTGGGGCTATCTGATCAAATACATCTTTCGTCACCCTATCCCCTTTATCCCCTTCCCCTCATCAAGGGGAAGGGGAAGATTTCTTTAGAAGAAGGGGCTTCGCCCCCTCTTCAACTCCCCTAAGAAGAAAGCTGGGCAATGAATTACCAATCTGCTAAACTGGGTACGAGTATACTATGAAAAAGCTAACCAGGACAATATCTGGGGTTACCCCGGTAGCAGTGATGACCCTGCCTCTGAAGTGCCCGGGACAATGCATCTATTGCCCCACCTACTCAGCCACACCCCAAAGCTATACCCCGGAGTCGCCAGCGGTGTTACGGGGTAGACGGTGTGACTACGCTGCTAAAGGTCAGATAGGGTTAAGGCTAAGGATTCTATCGGATATGGGACACCCCACAGATAAGATTGAGCTGATAGTGATGGGCGGCACCTTCCTCGCCTACTCCGAGGACTACCAATATCAGTTTATTAAGGATTGCTTTGATGCTCTGAATGACGAGGCCTCGGCCACATTAGAGGAAGCAAAGAGGCTAAACGAAACAGCCAACCATCGTTGCACCGGGCTATGCATAGAGACCAGACCTGACTGGTGTGGGCAGGAGGAGATAGACAGGATGCTTGAGTTTGGCACCACCAGAGTTGAACTCGGCGTCCAGATAATAGACGATGGAATCTACCGACTGACAAGGAGAGGACACACGGTAGAAGATGTAATCAAAGCTACAGCATTACTCAAGGAGCACGGCTTCAAGGTCCATTACCACTGGATGCCGGGACTCCCTGGTTCAACCCCAGAAAGGGACTTAGAGCTATCCAAAAGGCTATTTGATGATGACCGGTTTAAACCAGATGGCCTGAAGCTATATCCTACCATGGTGGTGGCAGGCACTGAGCTGGAGAAGTGGTATCGGGAGGGGCGCTATCAACCATACGATGATGACACCATGATTGACCTCGTCGCTGAGATTAAGTCCATTGTGCCCAAGTATGTCAGAATCTCAAGGGTGCTGCGTGACATCCCAGCCAAGTTTATCGTCGGCGGTTTAAGGGATTCACTGCGGGATGTAGTTAAACAGCGGATGAAGGAGAAAGCTATTGAATGTAAGTGCATCAGGTGTCGGGAGTATGGTCACCGGCTACGGGATGGCTGGGAAATAGGCGAACCCAAGATAGCGAGAATGGATTATGAAGCCTCAGGTGGCAGAGAAATCTTCCTATCCCTGGAGGATGAAAAGGAGACACTATTTGGCTTGTTACGGATGCGGATTCAGTCCAAGCCCATAGCTAAGCTAGGAGAGAGCAACGAAAATCCAGCCATAATAAGGGAACTACATGTATATGGTCCCGAGGTCTCTCTTAGTCAGCGGAAGCCAAACGCAGCTCAGCATAAGGGTTTGGGCAAGACACTACTGAGAGAGGCCGAGCTAATTGCCGCCAATATATTTCAAGCCCCACAGATGATAATCTTGAGCGGGGTTGGAGCCAAGGAATACTATCGCTCTGAGTTTGGCTATCGCTCGGAGGGGGACTATATGGTTAAA
>JAZGHN010000037.1:0-39862 GCA_036481135.1 Dehalococcoidales bacterium
AAGAAGAGTGGAAGATGGTGGAAGAAACAAAGAAAATAATGCATGCCGATGATATAGCTATTTCGGCAACTTGTGCCCGAGTGCCGGTATACACCGGGCATAGCATGGCGGTTAATCTAGAATTCTCTCAGCCTATGTCCCCTGATGAGGCACGGCGCATTCTCGCCCAAGCCCCAGGAGTCAAGGTAGTAGACGAACCTGTTATCAGTCTTTATCCTCAGGCATGGTCAGTAGCCGGCACCGACGAGGTTTTTGTGGGACGTATTCGGGTAGATACCTCCCACCCTAATGGTTTAGTTATGTGGATTGTTGCCGATAATCTACGCAAGGGAGCTGCTCTAAATACCGTCCAGATTGCTGAGGAGATGATTGAAAGAGAATGGGTACACCCCAGGGAGGCTGCAAATGAAAGAACTAGGGCGATTGTTGACAGCGATGATAACCCCCTTCAACAAAGAAGGGGAGATTGACTATGAGCAAACCAAGAAGCTAACCTCAGCCCTGCTTGACTCAGGGAGCGACGGGGTGGTGGTGGCCGCTACCACCGGAGAGTCCCCCACCATCACCTGGGAAGAGGAGTTTCGTCTATTCACCGAGGTAAAATCAGCAGTAGGCAAAAAGGGGACGGTAATAGCCTACACCGGCAGCAATAGCACTGCTGAAGCCATAGAGGCCACTAAAAAGGCCGAGCAGATTGGGGTTGATGCCTGCCTTTTAGTGGTCCCCTACTATAACAAACCCAGTCAAGATGGTTTATACCAGCACTTCAAGGCTATTGCCCAAGAGACCAGCCTGCCCTGTATCCTTTATAATGTGCCGTCACGCACCGTGGTCGGCCTATCCGCCGACACCGCTATCAAACTAAGCCACATTGATAATATTATTGGGGTAAAGGAAGCCAGCGGTAATCTGGATGCAATCTCCAAGATTATCAGTAACACCAGAGAGGATTTTTTGATCTGGAGCGGGAATGATGGTGATACCCTGCCCATCCTAACCCTGGGTGGCTATGGGGTCATCAGTGTCGCTTCACACCTTGTCGGTAGCCAGATAAAGAAAATGATTGACGCCTTCATCGACGGCAAGATAGACGAGGCAGCCAACATACACCATCGCCTTCTTCCTCTGATTAACGCCATATTTATTGTCTCCAACCCTGTTCCCCTTAAATACGCCCTTAACCATATCGGCTTCAATGTAGGCAAGCCACGACTGCCTCTCGTTGAGCCCAATGAAAAATCAGCCGCCGTCATCAAGGACACCCTGAAGAAATACAAGATTGACCTGCCGATATAAGAGGAAAGCCCATCTTAATAGCTATCAAGCATGCTAAAAGATGGGTGCTTTGTGAATGGTTTGCCCTCGCTCTGGCCCTACCGAGATGATATTGACCGGGCAGGCACTAAGCTCTTCCAATCTAGAGACATATTTTTGAGCTTCAACAGGCAACTGTTCATAGTCCCGGATATGGCTGATGGGACACTGCCAGCCGGGTAGCTCTTCATAGATAGGCTGACACCTTTCTAAAGCGGCTATATTACCCGGGAAATAATCAATAGTTTCTCCATCCAGTTTATAGCCTACACATATCTTCAAACGGGGAAGGACACCAAGGACATCAAGGCGGGTAAGCGCTGCCCCGGTAAAGCCATTAACCCGGGTGCTAAAACGAGCAACAACAGCATCAAACCAGCCACAACGGCGAGGGCGGCCGGTAGTAGTGCCATACTCATGAGCCTGCTCCCGGATTAAATCACCGATTTCATCCTTCAGCTCTGTAGGCATCGGGCCACCACCAACCCTGGTGCAGTAAGCCTTAAACACACCAAGAATACGATTAATCCCAGTGGGACCTAAGCCAGCACCGACACAGCCTCCCCCCGCCAGTGGTGAGGATGAGGTGGTATAAGGATAAGTGCCAAAATCAAGGTCAAGTAAGGTCCCCTGGGCTCCCTCTAATATCACCAGCTCATTCCTGCCCAGCGCCTCCTCCACCATCGCTGTCGCCTCCCGAATATGAGGAGCCAGGCGCTCTCCATATTGGCAATATTCACTATATATCTCGTCCAATGACAGCGGGCTAGCCTCATAAATTTTGGTCAAAATAATGTTCTTGTACTCAAGTATAAAGCGAAGTCGCTCCAGGAATGCTCCCTTATCTAAAAGGTCGCCGATTCTAATACCCAGCCTAGCTGTTTTGTCTGCATAGGCAGGACCTATACCTTTACGCGTTGTCCCTATCGCCTTTCCACCCCGCAATTCCTCCTCCAGACCATCAAGGAGGACATGATAAGGCATAATCAAGTGAGCCCGGTCACTGATAAACAGCCTGCTAGTATCCACACCTCGCTGATTAAGCTGGTCTATCTCAGCAATTAGCACCTCGGGATTAATCACCACCCCGTTACCGATAATGGGAACAACCTGAGGATAAAAGATACCGGAAGGGATAAGGTGCAACCTGAACTCACCCTGAGGATTCACCACGGTATGCCCGGCATTATCACCGCCGGAAAAACGTACCACCACCCCCGCTTTTTCAGCAAGGAGGTCAACTATCTTGCCCTTCCCCTCATCCCCCCACTGAGCTCCGATTATAGCAATAGCCGGCATTATTTTCCCCCACTTTTATACCATATTTAGCACTATAGATAAAGGCAACTGAGAGCTACTTGGTCTTTGTTTGCCTTTTTAAATAAAGTAACCTCTGACCGGCGGTGACAAAGCTAAATACCACTATAACAGCCAAGGCAATAATTAAAGCGTAATCAATAACCCGACTGGCCAAAAGCCCTATTGCCAGGGCAATTACCCTCTCAGGGCGAGTAAATAGTCCCACCCCACACTCTATACCCAGTGCCTCTCCCTTAGCCCTGAGATAGCTCACCAACGGCGAAGCGATTAAAGCGAGACAGACAAATAGTATCCCCAAGGTGGGCCGATTTCCAGAGAGCAAATAGAAGATTAGAACACCTAAAAGCAGCACCGCCTCAGAGACGCGGTCAAGTGTGGAATCAAGGACAGCACCAAAAGGGGTAACCCGACCGATATGGCGCGCCAGTGCCCCATCCAGCATATCAAAAAAACCGGCAGCAAGCACTATAAAGCCGGCAATGAAAGGGTGCCCGGTAGCGATAACGACAGCAGCAACAAGAGCAATAGAGAAGCCCAACCAGGTTAAGGTATTGGGGGTTATATGTGTCTTAACTAAGAACCGCACTATGGGCTCGGTAAGGCGAGAGGAGGTGGACTTACGCAGTCGGGGCAATTCCGTCATTAAATCCTGCTTCTCTGGGTAGACACTCTATTCAATATTTCCTTGACCTTCGGGGGAATTAAGGAAACTTCTTCTCGCCGTACTTCTCGCTTTGTAAACTCACTACGCACTTTAATATAACAACCCAGCACTTGCCGAGAGACGTGTTTCCAATCATACTCTGCTGCCCTAACTATCCCATTGGCTCCCAGCTGCCGCCGAAGTGACTCGTCACTCAGAACAGATATTAGAGCTTGTGCTAAACTCCTCACATCTTTCGGTGGCACTAAAAGCCCCTCAACCCCATGGGTTATTAGGCTGGCATAGCCTGCTATATTTGAGGCAACAATGGGCGTCCCCACAGACATAGCCTCAAGCAAAATAATGCCAAAGCTTTCCCAACCAGTAGCTGGCGCACAGAAAACATCGGCTGTCTTATAATACCGGGGTAAATCTTTATAGCTGGCATAGCCAACAAAAACGACATCCCTTAATCCGCTCTCCTCAACCTCTTTCTCATACTTAGCCCGCAGGTGGGTGCCAGGACCAACTATAATAAGCCGCGAATTGGGAATTTCCCGTTTAACCCGTTTATAAGCCTTAAGCAGATATTCCGCTCCTTTTCGTTTCTCCAGGCGACCAACAAAGAGGATATTCAATTTCCCATCACAGAATTCATCTATGGGCGATACATCGGGAGAAAAATGCTCCGTATCCACCCCGTTGGGGATAATCTCATAGGACCCAGGGAAGTACTTGCTAACAAATTGCATGGCTGGCTGAGACACTGCGATTTTACCATCGAGCCTGGGGAACAACCTACTCAACAGGAAAGTGCTAAGGGGCTTAAGAAGGCTATATCCTGGACTACCCTCAAAGGCATGAAAGGTTCCTACATTCGCCGTGCATGAAAAACGGAGCACACTGGGACATAACGAAGGCATAAACGGCTCGTGAAGGTGGATAATATCAAATTTCTCTTCCTCAAGTACATCCTTTACATTCGGTCTCAATCTGAATGATATTGCCACGCGGGCAATAGAACCGCTAGTAGGAAGGGGAAACGGTCTACCTATGCCGATAAACCTATCACCAAAGAGAGTAATCTCTTTAGAAGCAGGGGCAATGACCTTCACCTCGTGACCCATCTGGGTTAAGTGACTATCCAGTGAGCAAATGTGATTGGCTACGCCACCAGGATAAGCAAAGTCATAAGGACAGACTAACGCTATCTTCATTGATATAGCCGTCTAACCCTCCACTGATTTACTCAAGATATCACCGAGAAGAACGGCGTTTCTTTCCAGTTGCCGGAGCACCAATGATGAACTCTTCTACCATCCGACGAGCTTCATCATCGGTATATTGAACCGGCGGCGATTTCATAAAGTAAGCAGAGGGAGCTATCAGTGCCCCCTTCAATCCACGGTCCAAGGCAAGCTTACAGCACCTTATAGCATCGATAACCACCCCGGCTGAGTTCGGGCTATCCCACACCTCGAGTTTCAGCTCCAGATTTAGGGGAACATCACCAAAGGCTCGCCCTTCCATTCTAATATGACAAAACTTACGGTCCTTAAGCCAGGGAACATAATCACTGGGACCAACATGAATATCATCAGGGTCAAGCTTATAATCCAGCTGTGAGGTAACTGCGGTGGTCTTAGATATCTTCTTAGACTCCAGACGTTCCCGCTCTAACATATTTAAGAAGTCGGTGTTACCACCAAAATTCAACTGATAGGTCCGCTCCATCTTAACACCACGGTCTCTAAACAGCCTGGTAAGAACACGATGCACAATGGTGGCGCCAACCTGAGATTTTACATCATCGCCAATAACTGGCAGACCCCTTTCCTCAAAGCGCCTCTGCCAATACTTCTCTCGAGCGATAAAAACTGGGATACAGTTGACAAAGCCGCAGCCAGCCACCAGCACCTGCTCTATATACCATTTAGTTGCTTCCTCACTACCCACCGGCAAGTAATTAAGCACCACGTCAGTTTTGGTTTCCTTAAGGATTTTAACGACATCTGCTGTGGAGCCAGGCGCCCTCATTATCTTTTGAGATAGATACTTGCCTAAACCATCGTGAGTCATGCCGCGCTGAATTTTAACCCCTGTAGCCGGCACCTCAGTAAATTTAAAAGTGTTATTAGGGGAAGTAAAGATTGCCTCAGCCAGGTCCTTGCCCACCTTGTTCTTATCAATATCAAAGGCAGCGACAAAATTGATATCGCTTATATGATAACCGCCCAGGTTGACATGCATGAGGCCGGGCACCAAATCATTCTCCTTTGCCTCTTTATAGTAGGAAATACCCTGAATCAGGGATGAGGCACAGTTCCCTACTCCTATTACAGCTACATTTATTTTAGTCAAAATCCTGCTTTCTCCTTCCTAACCCCAAAAAGTTACCCAATTTAACAAAGCAAACTAAATCACTGCCACAACCACCACACCATCCTCAAAGAAATCGGCTGCTTTTAACCCCGACCAATCCTGAATACTTTCGTTCCACAGTTAGGGCAAATTCCCTTATTGGCTGGTCTCCCATTCTTCAAAGTAACTCGCTCTGCGTTCTTCATCTCTACTTTCTTCCTGCACTTAAAACAATACGCCTGCATTTCTTTCTACCTCCTTCTCTACCCAGCGACTGGGCCCTATCTCTATTATATGTAAGCTATGTAAGCTGTCAAGACTTCTAAGATATCGCTACCAGAATCAGGCCTACCTATAGGCCAGCTACAAAAAAACTTTTTCAGGTTGCCACTGTCCCCTCTCTGGATTGAAGCGTAGCACTCCTAAGAAGCAGCCATCAAGGGTATAAACACGGCAACGGCTTTCGAGAGAAGGGAGAGTTATGGGAGGTTGTTTGGGACAAGCGGTTTCCCTGCTACTGCCATAGTTCCCTAAAACGAAGGGACGCCCATTCCTTATCAACCGCCCGGTCTCATCAGTGACAATCATAGCTGCCCACTGCAACAGCACGATATCTATAGGGTAAATATAGCGCTGCCAATATCCGTAACGAAAGGCGTCCTCAAGCTGGGGCAGTGAAACAGCATCCTCAATATCAAAAACACCATATCTCAAACGGACCAGGCTCTTTAAATTAGCTCCACAACCCAGGGCTTGCCCTAAATCATGAGCTAGTGAACGGATGTAGGTACCCTTGCCACATACCACCTCTATAGTGACCACAGGCGACTGCCAATCTACAAGCTCTAAACCATAGATTCTGGTCGACCTGCTTTTCCTTTCCACCTCGATGCCAGCTCGCGCCAATTGATAAAGTCGCTTACCACCATACTTCACGGCACTATACATTGGAGGAGTCTGCTGGATCAAACCACAAAAGGAAGCAAGTGTTGACTTCAATTGTTCCCGGCCGACCCCGGATGGGTCTCCCCTCTGGGTGACCTTGCCACTGGCATCGTAGGTATCTGTAGCCACGCCCAATTCAATCTGAGCCCGATAAGCCTTGGTAGCCTCTGTCAAAAACTCAATAACACGTGTCCCCCTACCAAGGCAGACAGGTAAAACGCCGGTGGCTTCAGGGTCGAGGGTGCCGGCGTGTCCCACACATCGCTCCCCACTCAGCCACCTCACCCTAGCCACCACGCTGAAAGAGGTCTCACCACAAGGTTTATTGATATTCAGTATGCCATCCATCGTCACTTGTCTTTATCGGTACGGTCAATTAGCCCCTTTATAGCCCGGCTCCACCCCTCCGGACCAACCCCCTCAATCCGCTTCAGACGGGGTAGGTCTATTTCCTCCCACCGCCCTCCGGGCTTCTGTACCAAGATGGGAGTATCTACCGCTGCCAGCATGGGCAAATCGTTAGGGCTATCACCGATACCCACTGCCTCTACCTGACCCAGCTTTTTACGGAATAAATCGGCAAGAATGGTGACAGCCCTGCCTTTATCGTTAGCCCCCATTACACCGTAGTAGCGCCCACCATGGGTATAATTGAGGCCTGCCTTCTTTATCGCCTTCAATACTCTACCCATCTCCTCAGGATTTTCTAGGGGCTTAACCGTCTCATCGTATTCCCTCTCCTTGGCTCTCTGCGCTGCCCCCAGGTCTAAGCCAGCGTCTTTGGCTACCTCTTGGGCACTCATATCACCGAAACCCCTAAAATTGATGCCAAGCTCAGCTCTAAGTTGTTCCAAAATCCGCCTGATGTCACGGTAAGGACTACCCAGCTCGATTATCTGATATCCACCCCGGGCTTTATCATAATCAAAACCAAAGGGGAAATAGCCTTGGGGTATGAAAATAGCACCCCCATTTTCCACTATAAAGGGGTCAGGTATTCCCAGTTCTTGGCGATACACTTCCTGCTCTGCTCTGGTCTTGTGGGAGCAAAACACAATAGGTATGCTCCTTTGCTGGAGACGCTCTATGAAGGGCAGAGCCCTTTCATAGGAATAGGTAACGGGGTCAAGCAAGGTGCCATCAAGGTCGGTAAAGACAACTAATTTAGGCAAGGAATCGCTCATAATATTTAGAATGACCGCAATATGGCAATACTAGGTAGGCAACGCCCACCGATGCCATCAGTCAACCTCTTATAGGATTCGCCAAGACCACCCCCTATCCGCGGCAAGAAGGGATACTTTTTACTCTTTCTCCTCCGGGAGAGAGTATGAGCTCATGTGCTCTTGCATAATTTCGGCGAACTTCTGGAGGTCGATCTGCTTCAATGGGGGGTAGAGGCGGGGCTGGGCTGGTTCCTCTTCCTGTCCAACAGCCTCCTGCTGTCGAAGTTCGCCCAGAATCACCTTCTTGGTTTCCCCTCCGCAGAGTGGAGAGTAATAGATAGCCCCAAGTCCCAGTGATAACATTCCTTGCCGATGCCGCCAGCCTTTTTCCTCGTGGAAGTGAGGGTTCCTCGTCTCTATCTGGCATATCTCGACGCCATGCTTGGCCGCTTTGGTGCGGTCAGGAGGCAATATGCCACCATACATCTCCAGGATAGATATGAGCTCCTGAGGCTCCACAGCATAACCTGAGGCATAGGGTAATTCCCTAGCCAGCTTAAGGGTCATAGCATGCTCACCAGCGCTCCCTGTCTTGATGATCTCACTCTCAAACCCCGTTTTGGCTGAAATAAGGGAGTTCAAACACTTATTGGTTATTTGGGACACCCGTCCCCATTTCTTGAAATACACGCCTCTTGACATCTTGGGTTTGTAGTGCCATAGAATCCTGACCATGGTATAGGGTGATTTAGTCATAGCGAAGCCACTCGCATAGCACTTAGCATACTCCCAGACAGCGCCAGGGAAATAGTTATCAGCGTCAATAAACCCTACATACTGCTTCTTCATCATCATGGCGATAAGCATTGACACCAACATACCCTCAGCCTTCCCCTCTCGTACCCGCCCATCCTCAGCCAGAAGGTCAGGATAGCCAGCTTCCTCCAAGGCTTGAGCTAATGAGGGGTCTTTCTGATGGATAATCAAGGCTTGACGCCTAGTGAAGTGGCAGAACTGGTTCAGGGTATCCCTCTCCATCTTGAAGTGGTCAACTCGTCTTCTCCGGCTATTGGAGAGTACTATTATCGGGCACTCATGTGGAATTCCGCTGATAACCCCCTCGAAGAGCTTGAGCTTCTCATCCTTGGTAGGGATAACAATGGCCATCTTCTTTTCAATATCCTTGATAACATCCTGCTCAATTTTCTGAACGGCAATCTTCTCCTCGACAGGTAATTCTTTAGCTCTGCCGGAGTCCAACTCCAACACCTTTTGCACATCATTGATTGTTACTGAGCCGATACGCTCGGTATTTCTAGAGGTTTCAATACGCATATATTACCTCCTCCCGCTAACCTTATCGATTAGTTCTAAGAGACGGACCCCCCGTTCAATAGAATCATCCCAATGAAAGCTTAGCTCAGGAATGCGTCGTAACTTCAGACGCTTAGCTAGTTCCTTACGGAAGAAGCCTGAAGCACCGGCCAATACAGATAGTATCTCTTCCTTCTCTTTCTTATCACCTATACAACTTACGAATGCCTTAGCATGTCTCAGGTCATGAGAGGTAGCAACCTCGGTTATTGCAACAAAACTGCCAAGTCGAGGGTCCTTGACTTGGCGCTGTAGCAAATCGCTAATTTCCCGACGAAGGAGCTTATTTACCTGTTCGACACGATGCGTCATAATTATCTCCCCAATTAGGGGCTCGCCTGTTACTTGGCTTCCTCCTTAAAGAACTCCAATATATCGCCAACCTGAAAATCATTAAAGTCCTTGACGCCAACCCCACACTCATAACCAGCAGCCACTTCCTTAACATCATCTTTAAAGCGCCTGAGACTGCTAACAGTAGATTCACATACCGATTCCTTCTCACGCCACACCCTAGCCGAGGCACCCATATTCACCATGCCCTCGGTAACATAGACACCGGCTACTTTTGCCTTCTTAACAGTAGGGAAGATAGCCCGCACCTCAGCCCGCCCCACAACAACCTCCACATACGAAGGCTCTAACATGCCCGTGAGTGCCTTACCCACATCATCCACCAAATCGTAGATTACATCATAGGAACGAATGGTTACCCCTTCTACATCAGCCAATCGCCGCGCTCCTGGCTCACAGCCAGCACTGAAGCTAACAATGATGCCCTTGGAAGCGATAGCTAACATAACATCGCTCTCAGTAACATTACCAGTGCCACTACGGATAACTCTAACCCGCACTTCATCCGTTCCCAACTGCTCTAAAGAGCTTCTTATCGGCTCAATACTACCCTGAACATCAGTCTTGAGAATAATATTAAGCTCCTTCACTCGGCCGGCGCTTATCTGGTCATACAGATTACCCAGGTTCACTGATTTTGACTCTTTCTTCGTCTCCTCCTGGCGCTTTTGGATTAAAGCCTGAGCCTGGCGTTCACTAGCCACAGCCGTCAGGACATCCCCCACCTGGGGCACAGTGGTTAAGCCGAGGATTTCCACCGGGGCAGCCAGCTCGGTCTTCCTCACCCGTTTACCCTTATCATTAAACATAGCCTTTATCCTACCCCAGGTAGTGCCAACTACTATGGTATCGCCAACCTTTAAGATTCCGCTTTGAACTAACGCTGTGGCTAATGGCCCCTTAGTTTTGTCCAGTTTGGCTTCAATAACTACCCCCACCGCCGGCTGAAGAGGGTCTGCCTTAAGATCCTCCATCTCAGCTACGACCAAAAGATTTTCCAGTAGCTCAGGGATGCCTGTCTTCTCTTTGGCTGAAACGGAAACAGAGACCACATCGCCTCCCCACTCTTCAATGAGCAAACCAGCATCAGATAGCTGCTGTTTAACCTGGTCGATGTTAGCATTGGGCTTATCAATCTTGTTAATAGCCACCATTATAGGAACCCCGGCTGCCCGGGCATGGTCTATCGCTTCCAAAGTCTGTGGCATTACCCCGTCATCAGCAGCCACCACCAGAATAACGATATCAGTGACCTGGGCCCCACGAGCTCGCATAGCAGTAAAGGCTTCGTGACCCGGCGTATCCAAGAAGGTAATCTTTTGTCCATTGACCTCCACTTGATAAGCACCAATATGCTGAGTAATACCCCCGGCCTCAGTAGCCATTACATCGGTTTGTCGAATAGCATCCAAAAGTCTAGTCTTGCCATGATTAACATGTCCCATAATGGTAACCACAGGGGGTCGTGGTTTTAAACCACTAGGCTCTCCACCTGGGAGATGTCGGGGCTTCTTAACCTGGCTAACAGCACCAGTTAGCTTTTGGCTCGTTCGAGGCTTCAGGCGTGCTTGGTGACCGAATTCTGCCGCTACCTCAGCCGCCACCTCGTAGTTAATGACCTGATTAATATTAGCCATAATGCCCTTCCTCATCAGCTGCTTGATAACACTTATGGCACTAACCCCCACCAGGTCAGCCAGCTCCCTCACACTTAAGGTAGGAGGAAGCTCAAGCGAAGGTGCCTTCGCTGATGAGGAACCGCCACTGAGCTCCTCGCGTTTAGAGTCCGAAGTATTATTTGATTTAGCTACCTCTGCCACTGATAGACTCCCCTAAAAGCTCTTCACCATATCCGATAAGCTGTTCTCGATTATCCGGGGTAAGAGTAGTCCGTAGAGCATGCTCCAGCTGATTACCCTTTAGCCCCACCTCCCAACACTGTGGCGCCTGACATAAATAAGCACCACGCCCCGCCTTCCTTCCCTCGGCATCACCCTCTACTCTACCATCAGAAACACGCACCAAACGGACTAGCTCTGGTTTGGGTCTTACCTCACGACAAGCCACACAGGTCCGCTGGGGTACATGCCGGTTAATACTATTCAGTCTTCTCAACCTTTTTAGCCCTTTTAGTCTTCTTAGCCTTCTCGGTCTTCTTAGTCTTCTTAGCCTTCTCGGTCTTCTCGGTCTTCTCGGTCTTCTCAGCCTTCTCGGCCTTCTTAACCTCCCCTACCTCCTCTATCTTCTCAACCTCCTCAGGCTGCTCGATCTCCTCAATCTCGTCTATCCTCCCGATATCCTCTATCGCCTCGATATCCTCCTCATCAACTTCCACGGTCTTTGACACTCGGCGTCGCTTCTTAATCTTAATGCCATCCTGAACACTTGCCTTACCCCGACTGCTCTTCTTTTTCCTCTTAGATTTAGCCGCAGGCTTAACCGCTGGAGGCACCAAAACATCCTCGGCAAACCTAACCTCACCTTTTTCTTCTACTACCGCCGGTTCAAGGGAAACCGGGGTAAGCGTGGCCTCCTTAGCTGCTACCTCTTCAGCCGTCTCTTCAGGAGCCGAAGCTGGCTCCACAACCGTTGGTACTTCGGCAGGAAGCTCTTCGCTCACTGTAGCCACCTCTGCCTCCTCCTTGGCTAAAAGCTCGGCTTCTGCCATCCTTGCCGCCTCAGCATCCGAGGCACTCTTGATATCAATTCGCCAGCCGGTTAGTTTCGCTGCCAGTCTAACGTTCTGCCCCTCTTTACCGATGGCTAATGAAAGCTGTTTATCAGGGACAACTACAGTAGCTACCTCATCATTGAGCCCAACTCTTAATACCTGGGCTGGACCAAGAGCATTAGTAATAAAAGCAGAGACATCTGGGCTCCAGGCGATAACATCTATCTTTTCACCGTTTAGCTCATTCACGATATTCTGTATCCTGATGCCACGCAGCCCAACACAACAACCAACCGGGTCAACACCCTCCTGATGTGCTGCTACAGCTACTTTACTCCGATAGCCAGCCTCACGAGCAATTGCCTTTAACTCTACTATCCCATTAACAACTTCAGGAACCTCCAGCTCAAAAAGCCTCCGCAACATATCGGGGTGAGACCGTGATACCACCACCCGAGACCCCCTGCTAGTCCGGCATACCTCCAAAAGGTAAACCTTAAGCCTCTGGCCCACCCGATACTTCTCATTGGGCACCTGCTCCACTGCTGGCAATATTGCTTCTGTTCTACCCAAATCAATAAATATCTGCTTGGGCTCGATACGCCGCACCAACCCGGTGATAATATCGCCTTCCTTCCCAGCATATTCCCCAAATATGGCGCTATGCTCCGCTTCATGAAGCCGCTGGAGAATAACCTGCTTTGCCGTTTGGGCAGCAATGCGCCCAGCATTACGAGGGGTAGCTTCTACTTCAACAGTATCGTCAACGTCTACATCCGGCTTAATCTGACGTGCCTCATCTAGTGATATCTCACAGCGACTATCTGTCGGTGCTTCGACCACGGTTTTCTTAGCCCACACCTGAACCCTGCCAGTAGCGGAATCAATCTTAACCGAGATGTCCTGATTAGCAGCAAAGTTATCCTTCCTATAGGCTGATACCAACGCCGCCTCTACTGCCCCAATAACTACCTCTTTGGGCAGGTTCTTCTCAGCCGAGAGTTGAGTTATAGCAAGCAGAAAATCACTCTTCACCCCAGACTAAAACCTCCAAATTTAAAATTCCCCGCACAACAAAAAAGTGGGATTAAACCCACTTCACAACTTCATTCTTCTCCTAGGCAAAGTATAGCAAATTATCTTTTATAATGCAAGTTTATGATGCAAATCTTGGTATCATCACTCAATTCTGAGCCTTTCCTCCTCTTATTGCACTGTTTGCTTATGAGCTGTCTCTACATGCTTCTGCCAGCATTTCTCATGCACATAAACAGCACATTTAGCGCAATAGTAGATATGAGCTCTAGCTTCTTTCCCGCAAACAGGGCAATTCATTAGTCACCTCAGTGATTATAAGCTGAGCCTGAGCGTAAACACTGCGATTACCAGGAATACACTGACCAAGACGATGGTAAGCTGGAACATGATCTTTTCCACGCCCCGTCTAGTCCGATAGACGGTGCCAGGCTGACCGAAGATACCTCCCAGCCCCCCGCCACGAACCTGAAACAGAATAATAATTATCAAAGCTATAGCCACCACAATCTGGGCTATATTGAGATAAGTTTGCATGCTACTCTTCCTCGAGCTTTCGTTTAAGCAATTCGTTTACCACCTGTGGATTGGCACGACCTTTGGTAGCTCTCATTACCTGCCCAACAAGAAACTTCAGAGCTGTTGCCTTACCCGCCTTATAGTCAGACACAGCCTGATTATTACCATTTATTACGGCGATGACCGCCTTTTCCAGCTCCTCAGCGTCACTAATCTGACTAAGTCTTTGCTCAGAAATAATTTCATCAGCGCTCTTACTAGTCTTGAACATTTCCTCAAGCACTAATTTGGCAGTGGTACCGCTTACACTACCCTTCACTATTAAGTCCGCCAATCTAACAAGTCGTTCAGGACTGACCTTTTTTCTAAAGTCAACAATATCTATGTTATTAGCATTTGTTATGCGGCTGACCTCGCCTAAGAGCCAGTTACTTATCTCTTTAGCCCCTTTACCTTCCGGCAGTTTACTATACTCATTAGTCCTCAGGCAATCTTCAAAGTAGTCAGCCATTGCTCTGGAGCTGGTGAGAAGGTTAGCATCATATGTTGACAGGCCGTATTCAGCTACAAATCGGTCGCGCCTGGCTTCGGGCAACTCGGGGAGCTTTGACCTTACTTCCTCCGCCCACTCTCGGCTAAGAGTCAGCGGGGGGAGGTCCGGCTCAGGGAAGTAACGATAATCATGGGCATATTCCTTGCTGCGCTGGGAAACGGTTTTCCCCTTCTCCTCCACCCACCCCCTGGTCTCCTGAACCAGCCTCTTGCCCTCAGCTAATACCTTTCTCTGTCGGCTGGCCTCATACTCCAAAGCACGGTAGACCGCCTTGAAGCTATTCATATTCTTGACCTCAACCTTAGTAGCAGACTTCCGCCTATTCTCAGAACGAACACTGATGTTAGCATCACACCTGAAGCTCCCCTCCTCCATATTACCGGTGGATACACCCAGGTACTGAAGTATGCTGCGCAGCTTTATCAGATATTGCCTGGCTTCTTCCGGGGAGCGCAGGTCAGGTTCACCGACAACCTCCATTAGCGGCACGCCAGCCCGATTGACATCCACCAGACTATAAGACCCTGCGCCAGAGGTACAGTGGACTAGCTTGGCGACATCCTCCTCAAGGTGGACACGGGTTATACCCACCCTCCTCTTTTCACCATCGACCTCAATAGCGAGCCACCCATGATGCCCGATGGGGCTATCATATTGAGAAATCTGATACCCCTTCATCAGGTCAGGGTAGGGGTAGTTCTTGCGGTCAAACTTGGTGTAATCAGAGATAGTGCAATGCAGGGCCAGGGCGGTCATCATAGTATATTCCACCGCCCTCCTATTAATGACAGGCAAGACCCCGGGCATCCCCAGGCACACCGGGCAGACATGGGTATTGGGTGGGGCACTGGCATAGTCGGCACTGCAACGACAGTACATCTTGCTCTTAGTCAATAATTGGGCATGGACCTCCAAACCGATAATAGTCTCGAAATTCACAGCCTGTGTTACCCTAATCAATCAAATAAAACCTCAGAGGATAGGCAAATACTTCTTTAATTCATACCCAGTAACCTGAACGCGATACTGTTCCCACTCAATCTTCTTATTTTGGATAAAACTTTCAAAGACATGGTCGCCAAGAGCCTTTCTCACCAGCGGGCTATTTTCAGTCAGGCTTATGGCATCAATCAGGTTCATGGGTAAATGGCCTATACCTTTTTGCTTTCTCTCCTCACTGGTCATCTCAAAAACGTTTTCCTCAACGGGGTCAACCAATTCATACTCCTTCTCAATACCCTCCAGGCCGGCAGCCAGCATTACACTGAAAGCCAGGTAAGGGTTACAGGCGGGGTCAGGAACCCTGAACTCGACTCTGGTAGCGTTTTCCTTCCCTAGTTGATATTCAGGAACTCTAATCATATCTGAGCGGTTTCTCCTTGCCCAGGAAAGGTAAACCGGGGCTTCATATCCGGAGACCAAGCGCTTATAGGAATTGAGCCACTGGCTGACCACCGCGGTAATTTCTGGGGCATGCTTTAGCAGACCGGCAATATAGTGCTTGGCTTCTTTTGATAGGTAGTACGGGTCATTTTTATCATAGAAGGCATTCCTGCCCCCTTTAAACAGCGATTGATGCACATGCATGCCGCTGCCATTGACACCGAAGATAGGCTTAGGCATAAAGGTGGCGTAGATGCCATTCTTTAAAGCCACCTCTTTAATTACCAATCGGCAGGTCATAACACTATCAGCCATAGTCAAGGCGTCATCATAGCGCAGGTCTAACTCATGCTGGCTGGTAGCCACCTCATGATGGACATACTGGACACTGATGCCCATTTGCTCCAGCGTGAGCACGGTCTCCATTCTTAAATCACTACCGATATCAGGTGGGGTTAAATCAAAGTAGCCCCCCTCATCCAGGATATGCGTCCCCTCAGCATTCTGGAAATAGAAGTATTCCAGTTCCGGTCCTACATTGAAGGTGTAACCCATATCAGAGGCTCTTTTAAGATTTCTCTTGAGCACATATCGGGGGTCACCTTCAAAGGGCTGCCCGCCGGGTTTTATGATGTCACAAAACATCCTAGCTACAGGGTATTGCGGCTGGCTCCAGGGCAGGATTTGAAAGGTGGCGGGGTCGGGCAGGGCCAGCATATCACTCTCGTCAATCCTGGCGAAACCCTCAATAGAAGAACCGTCAAATCCTGCTCCGTGGGCTAATACCTCTTCTAGCTCCCTGGGGGTAATATCAAAATTCTTGAGGAAGCCCAGAATGTCAGCGAACCATAGACTAATTAATTTAACATCCTTGTCCTTAACTATTTTGAGAACACGTTGTTTGGCTTCTTCCTTTTTGTTAACCAATTTCACAATCTCCTTGTCGCCTACTCGGCGACAATTTTAATTTGGTTAAATATTACCCTACTTTTATTTCCTTGTCTAGCTCGCTGCGCTTAATAAAAGAGCTCAGATATGTTATAATTTTTGTTGCTGAGAGGTGGGGATATAGCTCAACTGGGAGAGCGCTGCGTTCGCATCGCAGAGGTCGGGGGTTCGAATCCCCCTATCTCCACCAATATATTATGCCCCTGTAGCTCAGGTGGATAGAGCAACGGTTTCCTAAACCGTGTGCCCGGGTTCGAGTCCCGGCAGGGGTACCACACAGCTAAATCCCCTTCAGCAGAGGCCTTCACCATTTGCACCCAACTATGGGTTTTTGCTGCCCTCTTTTGAATATTCTCTCATCTAGTTGAGGGTTGACAAACGGCGAAACTGAATGTATACTCCGAATTACTCCGGGATTTACCCTGAGTATGACTAATGGTTGACCACGTCTCCGTGTTTATATGGCCGGAGGGGTGTAAAAATAGGGGTTGGACTGAGACCAATCCTGTAGACCTAAACTACTGGGAACTTCAACATTGGGTCATCCCTGAAGATATCTATCCAAAAGAAGGGATAGTGTGACTTTTAAATGATGGGGATGCGCCATTTTTATTGCAACCCCCAAATGATAAAACTCTTAGTTGAATAAAGACAGACGGTTGGTTTAGGAGAAACAATGCTCCCTCAAAGGGTTGCTTACTTAGATTTAAACACAAGGAAGGTCGAACTCAAAGATATCCCCGAGGAAATAACCAAAAAATTTCTAGGCGGTCGGGGAATAAATATGTATCTGCTTTACCAGCATACTAAGCCTGGGATCGACCCCCTATCCCCGGAAAACCCCCTCATTATAGGGCCGGGACTGCTAACCGGATTAAAGGGAATCAGCGCTTCGAGGTCTAATATCTCGGGGAAATCTCCTGAGACAGGGCTCCTGGGAGATTCGAATATAGGGGGTGATTTTGGGGCATTCATGAAAAGGACGGGTATCGACTTTCTATTTATTACTGGTGCTGCTCAAAAGCCTGCTTATATTTATCTGGACGGTGAGAGTATCAGCGTAGAAGATGCCCAGGACTTATGTGGAAAATCCACTATAGAAACTAATACCATATTAACCAAGCGCTATGGCCCGTCAAGTCAGTCCATTTCTATCGGGATAGCGGGGGAAAATTTAGTGCGCTTTGCCTGCATTATCAACAAGAGAAAGAATGCCGCTGCCAGGACAGGCATGGGCTGTCTCATGGGGGCTAAGAAGATAAAGGCCATCGTGGTCAAGGGAAGAAAACAGATAAAGCCCGAGGACAAAGGCAGATTTGATGCTTTAGTGAAAGCACTTCAGCAGCGGTTAAATGAAGAGCGTTTGGTGAAGCTATTAGGAGAACTTGGCTCTCCCTACCTTTTTATACTGATCAATCGAATGATTGGCATGGGACGAGCCTATAATGGGCTTTCTACAAAGTTTCCCGAAAACGAGGATATCTCGCCCCAGATACTAAAGGAAAAATATTATCAAAGAAAAGAAGGTTGTTTCTCCTGTCCCGTTGCCTGCCATCATGAATACAGGGTGGGTGAAATAAGAAACGAGGGCCCAGACTATACCACTCTTAGCAGCTTTGGCCCTGTTCTGGGCATAGGAAAATTAGAAACGGTCCTCATTATAAATGACCTGATAAATCGCTACGGGCTGGATGCTAGCTCCACAGCCAACCTCATTGCCTGGGCGATTGAATTATTCCAAGAGGGTCTCATCGATGAAAAGGTAACCCACGGCTTGAAGCTCGATTGGGGAGACGGAGAAGCCGTCAAGGAGTTGATTCACCAGATTGCTCACAGAAAAGGCTTTGGCGACCTCCTGGCCAATGGAGCGAGGGAGGCGGTAGGGCAACTGGGTGGAGAAACCGGCAATCACCTTATCTGGACCAAGTATTTACCCCAATCAGACCCGGTGGATTTGAGGGTTTTCCCTGCCTACGCCCTAGGAAATTCCGTCGCCTCCAGGGGTTCTGACCATCTAAGAAGTCGGCCCACCTGGGAAGGTTACGGCCTCCCCGAAGAAGACCTGAAGACTATTTATGGCGGGTATGTTCCCTCCGACCCCCGCAGTTATCAGGGAAAAGGCAGGGTAATCTGGTGGAGGGAGACATACCTTTCTTTGTTTGATGCCTTGGGACTATGTAAACAGATTGCCTTAGCCTGTCAACCCGGTGTGTATGACTTCGCCTTTTTCTCGGAGCTGATTCGCTGCGCCACAGGTCTTGATTTAACACCAGAGGAAATTTTTGCCGTGGGGGAGCGGATTGTAACCTTGGAAAGAATGTTTATTGTCAGGGAGGGAGTAAAAAGAGAGGATGACTTCCCGCCCCAGAGGTATTTTGAGCCTTTAGCCTGGCAGGATGGACTCAAACCGGCGGAGAGGAACCTGAAGCTGGATAGGGCGAATTTTGAGCAAATGCTGGATGAGTATTACCAGCTTCGCGGCTGGAATGGAGAAGGTAGCCCTCTGGAGAAAACAAAAATGCGTTTGGGTTTAGGCCAATGAAGATAGCTATTATCGGCGCAGGAGCAATAGGTGCTTTAGTGGCTGGCTACCTCGCCAAAGAGGGCAGCGATGTCACCTTAGTTGGCAAAAAGAAGAACGTTTCAGCTATCAAAAAGAACGGCCTTATCATAGAAGGGGTGAGAGGAAGAATAGCCGTTCCAGTTAAGGTGACAGATAAACTGGAAAAAGGCGCCGATTCGGTTATTTTGGCGGTTAAGACACAAGATATTGCTTCCACAATAAGCGACAATATCCAGGCCTTAAAGGACGTCCCCGTTCTCACCGTACAGAATGGAGTGCGGGCAGAAGAACGCCTTTCCGAATTTATCCCCAGAGAAAAGATTATCAGCAGTGTTGTCCTGTTTGGGATCACATATCTTGAGCCAGGGAAGGTGGTCCATAACTTTGAAGGGGATTGGCTCATCGGCAAGGCATTTGTTCGGAATGATGGAGAGGTGGAGGCGATAAGAAACCTTTTAAGCAACGCCTTCACTGTCCATGTCACCGAAGGAATAAGGGGAATGAAGTGGGTGAAGCTCTTCTTAAACTTGAATAATTGCCTTCCTGCGCTAACCGGAAAAAGCATGCAGGAAACCTTTTCTCACCCAGAGATTTGTAAGGTAAGCATACGCCTCTTGCATGAAGCGCTGATGATAGTTGACCAAGCAGAGGTCAAGTTGGAGTCTCTGCCAGATTTCCCTGTGGAAAGGCTGCGGGCATTAACCGACATGCCGCTGGATAAAGCAAGCAAGATATTTTCGCAGACAATGACCAATTTAAGCAAGGAGCCACTTTATGGCTCTATTCTTCAAAGTATACAGAGGGGGAGACCCTCTGAAATCGATTATTTCAACGGGGAGATAGTCTATTTGGGAGGGCAGATAGGGGTAGCAGCCCCTCTAAATGAGAAGTTGGCAAGAATGGTGCACAAAGTGGAAAGAGGGGGCGAGTTTTCCAGCCCAGAAGAAATTTTGAGCGAAGTTGGGAGGTAAGAATGCCACAGGATTCTTCTAAGAGTACCAAAAGCAGTTCCCACGATATCCCTCTCCTGGTCACGATAACCAAGGTTGTGGGAAGGTGTTATCGGGGATACAAGGAGGGAGACCAGTTTATCCTTAAGGATTTTACCCATGTTCCTGAAGATTTTTGCCAGGGAGCGGGTACAGTACTCTTCCCTATCTTTTATGCCCTAAGCTTTGGGGCAGAGTTTCCCTTTGAAGAGAATCCCCGTTCTCTTCATACCTACTGTCCTGATGCCGGGGCGGTAGAGTTCCTCACCGAGGTACTGACCGAATCAGGAGAAGTGGAAAGGAAGCCGAAGGTAGAAAACGCCAAGCCAAACCCGAAGAAACTGGTCATAAGCGTAGAGGAAGTAAAAGGGCATTGTGTCTATGATTACAAGGTGGGAGATTCCTTTGAAACAACCGGGCTCAGAACCCCCGCTGGTTTTTGCGGGGCTGCCTATAATGCTATCTTCCCTGTTCTTTTTGCCTTAAATTTTGGGGCAAGATTCCCCTTTTCCGAAGATGGCATAAGCAATTCACGAATAACCTGTCCTGATGGGGCAAAGGTTAGATTTAAGGTAAGGAGGGTTGAATAAGATGAAGAGGCGAGTAGTAGTTACCGGTGTGGGGGTCATTTCCCCCAATGGGGTTGGCAAAGAGGCACTCTGGGAAGGGATGGCTTCAGGCAAGTCGGGAGTAAGACGTGTCACCGATTTTGATGTATCTCAGTTCCATTCCCAGATAGCAGCCCAAGTAACTGATTTCGACCCATTTGCCTTTGGTCTCACCCAAGAGGATGTGGAGAGAATGGACCGCTATGTACAGTTTGGCGTAGCAGCAACACAAACCGCTTTAGATGATGCTAAACTCCTTCTAAATGGAGCCAATAGAGGCAGAATGGGCGTTTGCCTGGCCAATGCCATCTGCGGCACGAGATATATGGAAGAGGAATTCCTACGGGTAACCAATGGAGGGAGCGACCCTATCGACCCCAGAAAGGCAAGACCCTACCTTTATGACGCCTCGATGTTTAACACCCCCTCCAGTGAGATAGCTGCTCGCCATAGACTAAGAGGCATTTGCACCACCGTTTCCACCGGTTGTACCGCCGGTACCGATGCCGTGGGCTTTGCCTATGAAGCTGTCCAGATGGGAGAAGCGGATGTCATGATTACCGGTGCTGCTGAGGCACCTCTTTGCCCTATCACCTTTGCCGCCTTTGACGTCATTAATGTTCTCTCTACCAGAAACGATGAGCCAGAGAAGGCATCAAGGCCCTTTGACAAGGAAAGGGACGGATTTGTCCTTGCTGAAGGTTGCGGCATTTTGGTCCTGGAGGAATTGGGGCATGCTTTGAGCCGAGGCGCCCACATCTATTGTGAAATCACTGGTTTTGGCACCTGTTGTAATGCCTACCATATGACAGATTTGCCCCCCGATGGCGATAGCATGGCTGCCTGTATCAAGCTCGCCTTAAAAGATGCGGAGTTGCCCCACGAAACTATCGACTATATAAATGCTCATGGGAGTTCCACCAAGCAGAATGACATATTTGAGACAAACGGATATAAGCAGGTTTTTGGCAAGAGAGCATATGATATTCCAGCAAGTTCCCTGAAATCTATGATTGGTCATCCCCTGGCTGCTGCCAATAGCATAGAGCTGGTAGCCGATGCCCTTGCTTTCGAACACGATGTTTTACCACCTACCATAAATCAAGAGGTGCCTGACCCTCTATGTGATTTGGACTATATTCCCAATAAGGCTCGGGAGAAACGAGTTGACCACGTCCTTAAAACCAGCAGCGGTTTCTCTGGTATTCATTCCTCTATGATATTGAGTAGGTGGAATTCAAGGTGAAGAAGGTAGCGCTTACCGGAATAGGCATCGTAGCCCCTCCCGGAATCGGGAAGGAAAGATTCTGGCAAGGCATTAAACAGGGAAAATCCTTCATTTCCCCTATTACCAGCTTTGACGCCTCGCTCTATCCCTCGCAAGTGGCCGGGCAGGTTGAGGACCTAGATACCAGCCACTTCTCCTTCCGCCTGTTAAAGAAGCTAGATAAATTCTCGGTGATGGCTTTAGTGGCTACTGAGCATGCCTTAAAAGACGCCCTTATAGATTTAGATAAGGAAGACCCCTATAACATAGGCATCTTTCTGGGAAATGCCTTAGGGGGATGGCTCTATGCCGAGACAGAGCTGCGCGACCTTTACGTAGAGGGCAGACAAGGGGTAAGCCCGTATCTGGCTAGCGCCTGGTTTCCCGCTGCCCCCCAAGGTCAAATCTCTATCTATTATGGCATAAAGGGATACAGCAAGACGATGGTCGCAGACAAGGCGAGCGCTTTAATGGCCATTGGTTATGCTGCCAAGGTAGTGGGCAACAAAAAAATAGGCATTGCTCTGGCTGGGGGCACCGAGGCACCGGTTACTCCTTATGCCCTGCTTTGCTGTAGCACAGAGGGCTCACTGTCACAGGGTCCTTACCGACCTTTTGATAAAGAAAGAGACGGGCTTGTTGTTGGTGAAGGGACAGGACTGGTGGTCTTAGAGGAAATGGAATCTGCCCGGAAAAGGGGGGCAACCATTTACGGGTTGATTACCGGCTATACCACTTGCTGTGATGGTGCTTGCCGTATTGCGCCAGACCCAACTGGCAAGGGACTGGCTGAGGCGATAAAGACCACCTTAGATATGGCTGGTTATCAGCCCGGCGACATTGATTATATCTGTGCCGATGGGATGGGAACAAAATCGGGAGATGTTAGCGAGACAAAAGCAATAAAAGAAGTATTTGGCAGTTATGCCCAAAAGATACCGGTTAGCGCCCCAAAGTCCATGTTTGGTCATCTCATGGGGGCATCTAATGCCGTTGATGTTATCACTACCCTCCTGGCCATGCAAGAAGGAATTATCCCCCCCACTATAAACTACCAAACCGAAGACCCTGAATGCGATTTAGATTATGTGCCTAATAACAGCCGACCCAAAGAGATCAACCGAGCCCTTATTCTCGCCCGCGGTCGCGGAGGAATAAACGCCGTTCTGGCCATAGAAAGGAGCTAAGATTGGCAGAGGTAGACGAAACGATAAAAGGAATGCTTATGAAGTCCTTTGATATGAAGCCCGAAGAGCTCACCATGGAGGCGAATCTAAAGAAAGACCTTGAGATGGACTCGCTGGAGATGGTGGAATTGGAGGTGGCTTTAGAGGAGGAGTTCAAGATTGACATTAAGGATGGCGAGATTACCAATAAGAATTGTGTGGGTGATGTGATCAAAGTTGTACAGGATAAGCTCAAGTAATGAGGATTATAGACCTGAGTCTCCCTATTGATGATAGTGTTTCCGAGACTCACCCGGTAGAAATAGAGAGATGGGAGCACAGGAGTGGTGGAGACCGACTTGGCAAGCTATGGGCTAGGTCTCAGGGGATAAAGGGACGCATGAAACATATCACCGGGAAGGAGCGGATCACGCGCGATTGCTTTAAGGACGGGCTCTTTTTGTCTCTAGAATGGGTTAGAGCCACGGTGCATAGCGGCACCCATCTTGACGCCCCATATCATTACGGGCCGTACTCCGAAGGAAAACCAGCAAAGAAAATAGAGGATATCCCACTGGAGTGGTGCTATGGCGATGGTGTGGTTCTGGATTGCTCTGATAAAGGCGCGGGAGAGGTTATCACCGAAGCAGACATAAAAAAGGCACTGGGCAAAATAAAGTATAAGATAAAGCCCTTTGATATCGTCCTTATTCACACCGGTGCCGATAAGCTCTGGGGGACAAAGAAGTATTTTTCTCATTATGTCGCCCTAAGCAGAGATGCGTTAGCCTACATTGTGAACTTCGAGGTAAAGGTTATCGGGGTTGATATCTTCAGCCTAGACCGTCCCCTTCCGGCTATGGTGAGGGACTTCTTAAAGACCAAGGACAATAGTTATCTCTGGCCTGTCCATTTCTATGGCAGGGAAAAAGAATATTGTCATATAGAAAGGCTGGCCAATCTGGATAAGATTCCCCAGCCCTACGGCTTTAAGGTGGCTTGCTTCCCCGTAAAGATAAAAGGGGCTGGTGCCGCCTGGGTAAGGGCGGTGGCTATTATTGAATAAAAAGGAGTGGAAAATGGGACAGACGGTAAACTCTATCTTGATTAAGGCACCCTATGATGCGGTGTTTGACATCTCCAATGACATTGAAAGGTGGACAGAACTATTCGGCGGGGAGTATACGGAGGCGAAGATATTAAAACGGGAGGGGAATAAACTTACCTTCAAGCTAACCGACGATGAAGGCAATTCTTGGCAATCCTTCCGTCTCTTATTTAAAGACTACTACTTTGCCTATGCCCAGAAGCTGGAGCCAACATTCCCCTTCGATTATATGAAGATTATCTGGCTTTATACCCCTGTGCCCGAGGGGATACTTATGACCTGGATTCAATTCTTTTCCATGGCGGAGGGGGCAAAATTCAACGATGAGCAGGTTGAGGGTTTCATCAATAAACATTCCACGGATAACCTGAAGATATTTAAAGAGGTGATAGAGAAAGAGGCGAAAAAGAGGTGAGAGATGAGTGAATTGAGAGGCAAAACCGCCATTGTTACCGGGGCAAGTAGAGGTATCGGGAGGTCGATTGGGGAAGCACTGGCCAAGGAAGGGATGAACTTAGCCCTCGCAGCACGAGGTAAAGAGGTGCTGGAGAAGACGGCAAAGGAGCTGTCTGAGCAATATAAGGTGAAGATATTGCCTGTGCCATGCGATGTTTCCCAACAAAAAGACCTGGAGAATCTGGTAACAGCCGCCATTAAAGAATTCAAGAAGATAGACGCCTTAATCAACAGCGCCGGGGTAAGCAGCCAACACCCCTTCCAGGACCAACCAGTGGAGGACATCCCCAGGCTTATGTATACCAACTATTTTGGCCCAGTGATGCTTACCCGCTTGATTATCAATCACTTTATCGAAAATAAAGGCGGAGCCATTATAAATATCACCTCCGGCTCTACCCTGGTAGACCCTCCACCGAGAAACTTCATTGTTTATACCTCTCTTAAACAGGCATTAAAAGCCTTTGGCAAGGGACTTTTCTGGGAGGTGCGGGATTTTGGCATAAAGGTGACCTCAATCATGCCAGGGGTAACCGATACCGCCCTAACCGGCGGGCTTAAAGACGTCTCTGTGGACAAGTCTCGTCTCATGCAAACCGGGGTGATAGAGGATGCGGTTAAGTTCGCCCTTACCGTGCCAGCCAACGTCTGCCCCCTGGAGATTTCAGTTATCAACCAGCGCACCCCCTGGACAAGACCGATAATTCCATATAAACAGGCACATCCGAAAGAATGATGTTTGACGCACATGCTCATTGGCTACCAAGAGAAATTATTGATAACGCCCACTTTTTCTCCCCTGCCTGGGGTGATATCAAGCGGCAACTGGCACTTATGGATAAATTCCACATTGAGAGAGCACTCCTCCTCTACCCCACCAGCGATGCCTACCAACAGATGGGCGGCCTGCAGAAAGTAGCCAGGATTTACAACAACAGCATAGCCGAGGTGGTGAAACGATATCCGGAGAGATTTATCGGAGCAGCCATCCTGCCCGTAGATGAACCAGAGGCGATGGTCACAGAATTTGACCGTGCCACCGAGGAATTGGGCTTCAAAGCCATCTCTCTGGCTACAAGCTTTGAGGGCGTCTATCTGGACGATGATAGATTTCATCCGCTCTACGAAAGGGCAGAGGCATCAAATACACCCCTCTTTGTCCACCCCCAAACCATAAATCCCATAGGTTTTGAACAAGTGAAGGACCCGTTACTTACCCCAGTGATTGAATTTGTCTTTGATACCACCATGTGCATCGGCAAATTGATGACCGCCGGGACACTGAGAAGATTCCCCAATCTGAAATTTGTCTTTGCCCACTTCGGCGGGGTGATGCCCTTTATCAAGGAGAGATTTGATACCGTATATAAGATGCTGAGAGGGAGAAACATAGTGAAAGACCTCTTTGCTCTGCCCAGCGACTATCTGAAGCAGATATATGTGGATACCAGCGGGGCTACCTCTCCTTCTACCCTGATGAGCACCCTGGAAATGGTGGGGGCGGAACATACTCTATGGGGCAGCGATTACCCCAGCAATCCTGATGTCTCAGCATCAATCGCCGCCATAGAGGGGCTGGACATCCCGTCAGAGGATAAGAAAAGGATACTGGGCGCGAATATAGAGCGAGTATTGGGTTAAACAGTCAAAAGGATATCGGTTAATTTTTCCCCAGAGTTATGGTAAAATGGTTACTTGGGTAGGAGTGTAGCTCAGTTGGGAGAGCAACGGTCTCCAAAACCGTAGGTCGGGGGTTCGAGTCCTCCCACTCCTGCCAGACAAGCCGGGGTGGCGGAAGCAGGTAGACGCGCTAGCTTGAGGGGTTAGTGCCCGCAAGGGCGTGGGAGTTCAAATCTCCCCTCCGGCACCAAAAGGGCGGAAGTAGTTCAGCGGTAGAACGTCTCCTTGCCAAGGAGAAGGTCGCGAGTTCGAATCTCGTCTTCCGCTCCAATTCTTTTTGCTTCGTCCCGAATGCCTTCTCATCGCAAGCCCCCGGTTATGTCACGTCCAGCCGCATCGCCCTTGCTCAAAGCACCGCACATCTTCGTTACTTGACACAAAAGAGGGTGTGGGTTATACTTTTTTCCGTCAGTTGGTAGTGATTGGTAATTAATTGACCCTTAAACCTCCCCTAATCGTTTATATTTGCTATTCTACCCATAGCGGGGATTTTTGTCCGCAATGTCCATCACACTAACAGAAACCCAAAAACAACGTCTGCGAGAATTGGATGCTGATACCCGCTTGGCGGAGAAGGTATTCAGCGATGTCCAAGAGCGGGACGCAAGCTTCAAGATGATGGAGAAGAGTTTGATTGAGGGGGAAAAACAGCACTTGCGAAACCTCCGCCGCCATCATCGCCGCCCCGCAGTTTGTCAAATAGAGAACACCCTGGTAAATAAACTTACCGAAGAAGGTTTTGTCCAGGTTATTACCCCCCTAATCATAACCAAGGCATTTTTAGAGAAGATGACTATCACCGCTAGCAATCCCCTGATAAATCAGGTTTTTTGGCTCAGTAAGAATAAGTGTCTGCGACCAATGCTGGCGCCAAATCTCTATTATCTTCTGAGGCGGCTTGTCCGCTTATGGAAAAAACCCATCCGTATTTTTGAAGTAGGCCCATGCTTTCGCAAAGACACTCAAGGGAGTGAGCACCTAAATGAATTTACCATGCTGAACCTTGTTGAGCTGGGCTTACCCCCGGAAAGCAGGCAGGCACGGTTAAAAGAGTTAGCCTCCCTCCTCATGGGAGTTATCGGTATAGATAAGTACCAGTTGGTTTCCAAGCCATGCGAAGTCTATGGCGAAACAGTGGACATCGCGACCGATACCGGTATCGAGCTTGGTTCGGCAGCAATGGGTCCCCATCCCTTGGATGATGCCTGGAGAATAGTTGACCCGTGGGTAGGGTTAGGAATGGGTTTGGAGAGGCTGGTAATGGCGAAACAGGGGTATCAAAATATTCAGAGAGCAGGACGCAGCTTGATATACCTTGATGGGGCAAGACTGAACATCTAGCTAATCGGGTACAAGGAGGGGGAACTATATGATGTAAATGGCACTCTACAAGTTGGCCTGTCCAATTAAAATAGGCGGGGTGTTGGGCTGAAGAGAAACAAAAAATACAGCAAAGGAGGGTTTAACATTAATGGCAGGACAGAAAGAGATACTAGAAAAGGCAAAGCAATCAATCATTGACTTCGACAAAGGTAAGGCGGAAGCAACTGCCAAGGAGGGTTTGTCCAGCGGGATTGGCCCAGCTACAATAATAAATGAGGGATTTGTTCCTGGAATAACTCAGGTGGGTAACCTTTTTGACCGGGGGCAAATATTCCTGCCGGAATTGATGCTGGCGTCTGAAGCAATGAAGACAGGGTCAGCAATATGTATAGCAGCACTCCCTGCATCAGAGGTTCAGGCAACGAAGAAAGTAGTAATCGGGACCGTGGAAGGAGATGTCCACGACATCGGAAAATCGATTGTTGTCTCCTTCTTATTAGCCAATGGCTTTGAGGTCTATGATATAGGTAGAGATGTGCCTATTGAGAAATTCGTGGAGAAGACTCGTGAGGTAAATGCGGATGTGGTTGGGGCAAGCGCTTTATTGACCACCACTATGGAGGGGCAGAGGACGGTAATAGAAGAGCTAAAGAAAGCTGGGTTGCGGGATAAGGTCAAAGTAATCATAGGTGGAGCGCCAGTCAGCCAACCATGGGCCGACCGCATAGGAGCAGATGCCTATGCTGAAAACGCCGTAGACGGAGTAAACAAGATAAAGAAATTAACCGGCTTGGCATAATAGAGTCGATAATAACATCGTGATGAGAGATAATACCTGTTTTGGTATAGAGGGAATATTAGCCAAAGCACTGTGCGAGGAGTCTCTAACCAAAGGGGAGGTCCTTTCTTTACTCAGCTTAAAGCAAGCTGACGACATTAAGAAGCTCTTTGAGGTAGCACGGAGACTAAGAGACCGATATTTTGGCAATAGCATTTTTCTTTACGGGTTCCTCTACTTCTCCACCTGGTGCCGTAATAACTGTGCCTTCTGTTATTATCGCGCCTCTAATAGATTGTGCCAGCGATATCGGAAAACTGAGCGCCAGGTTATGGAAGCGGCTCTTGAGACGGCAGACTCCGGGGTTCACCTGCTTGATTTAACTATGGGAGAAGACCCCTTTTATTACCAAGGGAAAGATGGCTTTGAGCCCCTACTACACCTGATAAAAGAGATTAAACGGCAAACATCTTTACCGATAATGATTTCCCCCGGAGCTCTCCCCGACGAAGTTTTAGCGAAGCTATTTGAGACAGGGGCGGAGTGGTACGCCTGCTATCAGGAAACCCACAATAAAAAACTCTACCACCAGCTCCGGTTGAATCAGAGCTACAGTGATAGGCTCAGGAAGAAGTATAAGGCGGCTCAGTTAGGTGTACTCATTGAGGAAGGGATATTAGCTGGGGTGGGGGAATCGTTAGAAGATGTAGCCGACTCTATGGAAGAGATGCGGAGGATGGGGGCTCACCAGGTGCGTGTTATGAATTTTATTCCTCAAAAGGGAACCCCCATGCATGATTTTCCTCCACCCCCTAAAATGCGTGAACTGCTAATTATTGCTGTTTTGCGTCTACTGTTTCCTCGTCGGTTGATACCTGCTTCTCTTGATGTATATGGTATTGAGGGGCTCAAGGGAAAGCTAGAAGCTGGAGCTAATGTAGTTACTTCCTTAATTCTCCCCCATTCGGATATGGTAGGTGTAGCCCAAAGTACCCTGGATATCGCCGAGGGTCACCGGACAGTAGAGGGAATAACCCCGATACTCAATGAATTGGGGCTAACCAAGGCCAGACTTGATGATTATATCTCGTGGATTGAGAAGAAAAGAAAGAGCTATATAGATGTAGATAGGTATCGGCTTAGAGAAAAGGTATTGTTGTGAGAGTGGCAATTGTTGGGGGGAAATTGCAGGGGGTGGAAGCAGCCTTCCTTGCTCATGAAGCAGGGTGGGAAGTAGTTCTTATCGATAAGAAATCGAGTGTGCCGGCATCAGGATTATGCCGGTCTTGTTATCAATGCGACGTTGTTAAAGATGTTTCATCCTTGCGTCGAATTATAGAGAAGGTTGATTTGATTATCCCGGCGCTTGAGGATGTTACCGCCCTTAGAGCTCTACAGAAATGCGCGGCTGATGCCAATGTCCCTTTAGCTTATGGTACCGGAGCCTATTTTATTACCCATTCCAAAAAGCGTTCCAATCGCCTCTTTGAAAAGTTGGGTGTTCCCCAGCCACAAAGTTGGCCCCAATGCGGGCTGCCACTGATGGCAAAACTATCAACTTCAAGCGGGAGTCAAGGGGTATCTAAGATATCTACTGAGAAGGAACTTGATGATTTTATCAAGGGTGCGGGTTCAGAGCTGGGGCGCTGGATTTTACAGGAATATGTGGAGGGCCCCTCCTATTCCATCGAAGTTCTGGGCTCGGAGGGACATTACACAGCTCTCCAGGTCACAGAGCTGGAAATGGATGAGCTCTACGACTGCCATCGGGTTCTTGCTCCTGCCCAGATTGCGGAGTCACTGGACAGGCAGATTAAAGAAATGGCGCTCATCATTGCTCGGAGTCTCCATTTGAAGGGGATTATGGATGTTGAGGTCATCCTTGATAAGGATGTTCCCAAGGTGTTAGAGATTGATGCCAGACTTCCCAGCCAGACTCCTACCGCGGTCTATAAGTCCACGGGAATAAACATGCTGGAGCTATTGCGGGACATATTTGTCACCGGTACCACGCCGGTAATCCCTAGAGCAAAAGCCTCACGGGGGGTTGTTTATGAGCATGTTAGGTTTTCCCCAAACGGTTTAGAATTTCCGGGGGAACATATTATGGGAGAAGCTGACTCCCTTGAGGTCGTCCCCGGTTTCTTTGGGGCTGATATAGCGCTGACAAACTTCAATTTGTCATCTTTTTCCTGGGTGGCAACGCTGATTATTACCGGGGAGAGCCGAGAACGAGCATGGCTTAAACGCGAGCAAGTTATAGAAAATATCAAAGGTTTACTGAAGGCTTCCAAAACCAGGTTTACTGGCATACCTTCATTGTCCAGAGGATAAATATGGCAAGGTGTCTCACCAAAGAAGACGTGATAGAGGTAGTGGAGAAACTTCCTGCCTATGATGCTGAATTGGTTCGAAAAACAGGTTTGTCACTCAAAGATATTGCCACTCGCTCTATGGGGGTCAGCGAGGAGAAGGCCAAGGCTGCCATTGCTTCCCATAAAGTAGCGGTGGTGCCTATAACCGCGGGGGAGGGAGTCGTTGAATACTTTAGCGAAGCGGTTACCGGCATCTTAAATTATCTTGGAGCCGATGTTTTTAAGACCAGCAGTACCGATATAGCTGGAGTAGCAGAGGGGGTTGAGAAAGGCGCAGACATTGTTTTCTTTGCTGATGATAATCGCTTTATCGCCCTGAACCTTGCCTTGAGGAAGGTTATCGATAATGCTGAGTCCACAGCAAAAGGGTATGCTACCGCACTGGAAGCCATGGCTGGAGGCTTAACCCAGCGCAAGGTGCTGGTGATTGGGGGAACGGGGCGGGTAGGCTGGAATGCGGTTTTGTCTCTAAAACACAAGGGGGCAAAGGTAGCAGCTATCGACCTTAACCAAGATAGAATGGAGTCGCTGGGGAAGGAGCATAAAATTATAGTGGAAAGGAACCTGGAGGAGGCGCTCGGCCGATATACACTATTTTTTGATGCTTCAACTTCAGCCAATATCATACAGGCAAAACATATTAAGCCAGAAACGCTTATCGCTGCTCCTGGAATGCCGCTGGGGTTAACTGAAGAGGCTCGCTCTCTGGTTAAAGAGCGCCTGATTCAGGATGTGCTGGAGATTGGTGTGGCCACCATGTTCATTCAGACCAGTTGTATTTAGTGAGGGAGTAGCCTAAAATATTAGACAGGGGGGTTGATCGGAAAGATCACACAGACTCTAAATTTGTGTAGCCGGGTGTAACTCCCGGACTCCCCGCCATAAGTTGATCGAGATAACAGGGGAAAAGCATTGACAGATAAGACACACAAAAGAATCTACTGGCAACAGGTCCCCCTCTTTCAAATGATAGATAAGATCAAACTGTGGCCTTCTCGAAAGGGAGTCCTCCACGGGATCAGAACCTTTGAAACCAAGGGGGGGTCTTGTGCTTATCTGGTCACCCACTGTAATGAGCAGATAACGATACGCAATTCTAAGAACTGTCGTGCCGCCCGCTGGCTTCGCAATAAATGGTCTGTTAAGCCATGTGAGAAGTGTAAAACCCCTGAATGGAAGCTCGAAAAATATTCAGAGACAGTTTTCAAGCGTGGCCGGATTCCTGCTTATTTACTGGAGCAGACGCAACAAGCGGAGTCTAAGTAAGGTTGCCGGTGTTCACTCTCGGCTGATGAGTTGATTCTCAGGCGATAGAGTAAGCTAAAATAGCCAATACCAATAATCACCAATAATCAATAAAGGAGGGATAAAGTGATAGTTCTTGGTGAGTTGATAAATTCAACGCGAAAATCGGTGCAGAAGGCTCTTGCGGAGAAGGACGAGGCTACTATTCGCCGTCTGGCTCGAGAGCAGCTGGAGGCTGGAGCTGATATTATTGATGTGAATACTGCTACCAGCATGGAGAAGGAAATTGACGACATGAAGTGGGTGATTGGGCTTGTTTATGATGAGGTAGGAGAAGACGTACGTATAGCCATCGATACCCCTAATCCCAAGGCTATGGCGGCAGGACTGAAGCTTTGCAAAGCCCGCCCTCTTCTTAATTCTGTTAACAACGACCCGAGACAGAAAGAGCTGATTGATATTGCCAAAGGCTCCGAAGGTGATATTGTGGGCCTCCCCATGGGAGGGAAAACGGCAATGCCTAAGACAGTAGAGGAGCGCCTTGAGGAGACCGACATACTCGTCTGCACTCTTGAGCAGGCTGGTATAGATTTAAATCGGCTGTATGTAGACACTATAGTGATGACTATCGGCAGTAATCAGGAACAGGGTCGTGCCGTTATCAATGCTACACGCGAAGTCAAGAGACGCTTCGGCGACAAGGGAGTGAAGACATCGGTAGGGTTATCAAATGTCTCCTTTGGATTACCTAAGCGCACCCTGCTTAATCAGGCGTTTTTGGCTATGCTTCTTGAGGCGGGACTGGATATGGCGGTCATCGACCCCAGGGATGAGGGGATGATGGACATACTACGAGCCTCAGAAGCTATAATAGGGACTGACCAGAACTGTCTTAAATACATGCGGCATGTGAGGAGCAAGTAAGTTAAAGAGAGATAAAGGAGGGGCTATGTTTCAGATAGTACCTGAGACTGAGTTCTCAAACTTTAAGGTGCCTCCACATGAGGTGTGGCGTTATTTAGGCTATCCTGACTCGTCCCGAGCACGCCCGGAGGTTCACGAAATCTTTAAGCGGGTGATGGAGATAGGGCCGTCCCTTCTGGCACCAGCAGCGTGTTACGATATTTTCCCCATAAAGAACATAACCTCTTCCTCTGTGGAGGTGGATGGCGTTTCCTTTGACAGCGGGGACCTGGCACTGCGCCAGCGTGAAGCAAAAGAGCTTGCCCTTTTTATAGTAACCGCCGGACGGCGCATTGGAGAGGAGGCAGAAAAGCTTATCCAGAGCGGGGATGCTGTTCTGGGATATATACTGGATATGTTTGCCTCGGCGGCTGTGGATACCCTAGCCTACAAGGTGAGGGAGATAATCCAGGACGACATCAAATCCAAGGGCTATCAGGCAATAAATCACGGCATCTGTATCGGCAAGAAGTGCCCAGCATATAGAGATTGCGCCGGGGTAGTAGTCTACTGGTGGAGTCCCGGTTATGGAGATTGGACCGCGCTGGAGAATAAGAAGATATTCTCCCTTGTCGATGCAAACCAAATTGGAGTCCGGGTAAAAGACAGCGGCATGATGACCCCGCGGAAGTCCTATGCCTGTGCCATGCCCATTGGCCCTGAGGGAGAGAAGCCGACAGAGAAGTGCATTGAGGGGGAAAGGGAGTGGATACAACGAGGCATTAAGTCTAGATAAGCTGCTCAGAAAGTAGTAAAGTATCCGCCCAGCTTCTCCGGGTTGTCCAAACAGCGAAGTAATCATGTCAAAAGGTACAAATAAGCAATCGAAGGTCATCTTCCAGCCATCGGGGCGGAGGGGCTATGTAAACGACGGAGAGACCATCAAGCAGGCAGCACAGGAGCTGGGTGTAGGTATAGAAGGCATATGTGGCGAAAAGGCTACCTGTGGCAAGTGCAAGGTCAGGATAGAGGAAGGGGTTTTCGCCAAATATAAAGTTGAGTCCCGGATGGATAACCTCTCTCCGCCGAATAAGGCAGAGAAGAAACAACTCACCCCCCAGCAGCAGCGCGATGGCTACCGGCTTGCCTGTCAGGCTCGCATCCATGGTGATGTTGCGGTCTTCGTTCCTGAGGAGAGTCGCCTAGGTAAACAGATCATACGCAAAACGGCTCGAGAGATAGCCATCGAGTTAAAGCCATCTGTACGGAAATACTATGTAGAAATAACCCCGCCCACTCTGGATGACAACCTAGGCTGCTGGGAGCGTCTGCAGGCTGAACTCGACAAAAGCTTTGGCCTGAATGGTCTTGCTATCGACTATCAGGTGCTCCGTGTCTTACAGAGCGTGATGCGCCGGGATAATTGGAAGGTAACCGTATCGGTATGGATGAACGGAGAGGTGGTCAATGTGGAGCCAGGCCCTGTAGAAAAGAGTTACGGTCTGGCGGTAGATATAGGCACCACCACAGTAGCTGCTTATCTCTGTGATCTGGGCACTGGCGAGATCGTAGCCACCGATTCCATGATGAATCCACAGGTGGCTTACGGCGAAGATGTGATGTCCCGCATCAGCTACTCTATGACCCGTAAAGACGGCCTAGCGAGCATGAACCGGGCTATCATAAAGAGCCTCAACCAACTGGCGGGGCGAGCCGCTGCTGCCGCGGGTATCAAGCGGAGTGCCATCATTGACATGGCCGTCGTCGGCAATACCTGCATGCACCACATATTCCTCAACGTTGACCCACAGTATATCGGCAGGTCACCGTTTGCTCCAGCCCTGCACCACTCTGCCGATATTAAAGCACGTGACCTGGGGCTTAAGATATCACCGGGGGCTTACGTTCACGTTCTCCCTATTGAGGCTGGTTTCGTGGGCGCTGACAATGTAGGGGTACTCATCGCTGAGGAACCATACAATCAGGACGATATGCTGCTGGTAATCGACATCGGCACCAATGGCGAGCTAGTGTTGGGCAACCGAGATAAGCTCATGTCCTCTTCCTGCGCCACCGGTCCCGCCTTTGAGGGGGCTGAGATAAAATTTGGAATGCGTGCTGCCCCGGGGTCTATCGAAAAGATAAAGATAGACCCGGATACCAAGGAGGTGCGCTTCAAGGTTATCGGCAAGGCAGATTGGAATACGGATTTGGAAGATATGGGGGCCAAAGGTATTTGTGGGTCGGGGATAATTGATGCCGTAGCCCAATTGTTCGTGGCGGGTATTATAGACCGAACCGGCCGATTTAACACTGATTTGAGCACGCCCCGCTTGCGAGTCAGTGAGAACAGGCCAGAGTTCGTCATCGCCTGGGCAAAGGAGACCTCCGTTAATCAGGATATCGTGCTCTCCCAGCAGGATGTAAGAAATATACAGCTGGCCAAAGGGGCTATGTATACCGGGGCTAAGATAATGATGCGCCATTTGGGTGTGAAGAAATTGGATAAGATTATCCTGGCTGGAGCCTTCGGAAGCTACATTGATAAGGAATCAGCGGCGGTCATAGGGCTTTTCCCAGACTGCGCTCGAGAGAACATCTACTCTGTAGGTAATGCCGCTGGCGATGGGGCACGGATAGCTCTCCTCAATGTGAACAAGAGGGCAGAGGCTGACGAAATGGCGAGGAAGGTGGAATACGTAGAATTAACCGTGGAGCCAGATTTCCAGAAGGTTTTCAGCCAAGCCATGTGGTTCCCCCACATGAAGGATAGTTTCCCCCACCTAAAGCACCTACTGCCTCAGAGCAAAGACTGACAGAGCAGATAGAATACTTTGCGCTTTCCCACGCAAAAGGGGCTATATGCCCCCCTCCCCATTAAGGATATGCCTTTCCAGACTCCATTCCACAGCGACACCAGTTGACCAGTATAGTGCCTGGAGATATAATGCAATCGGTAAAGGAGACAGGAGCCACTGGTTCAAATCCAGTGCTGTCTCCTGTGCCGAAGTGGCGGAATGGCAGACGCGCTACGTTCAGGGCGTAGTGTCCGTAAGGGCGTGTGAGTTCAAATCTCACCTTCGGCACCATTATTAAGGCGCTTGTAGCTCAGTTGGACAGAGCGCAGCCCTGCGAAGGCTGAGGCCGTGGGTTCAAGCCCCACCAAGCGCACCACTGCGGGCGGTTAGCTCAGATGGTTAGAGCACCTGCTTTACACGCAGGGGGTCAGAGGTTCAAGTCCTCTACCGCCCACCATAGATATGATTTGTGCGCTATATCATCCCTTTGGCTATTCCCAAACAATTGTTGTACTATAAATAATAAAGGACTGTTCTTTTTGATGGGAGGATCTTGTGGGGCTTAAAGGCAGGATGTTCCTGTTAATCGCCCTTCTCTTCGCCATCCTTTACGGCGTGGTCACCGGCGTAGGTACCTGGATGGGGGCTGGAAGCGCCGTGTTCTATATCATTCTGGCTTTCGGCTTCCTTGGTGTCCAGTACCTGGTTGGCCCCGCTATAGTTGCCCGTATAATGAGGGTGAAATGGGTTTCAGAAAAAGAGGCGCCGCAGCTACACCAAATGGTGACTAAGCTGGCCAAGAAAGCACATGTTCCCAAGCCCAAGGTCGGTATTTCACAATTAGCTATGCCTAACGCCTTTGCCTTCGGTCGGACACAGAAGGGCGGGCGAGTCTGTGTTACTCGAGGTATCCTGAACCTGTTGGACAAGGACGAACTCAGGGCTGTCCTCGGACACGAGATATCTCATCTCAAGAACCGTGACATGGTAATCATCACCCTGCTTTCGGGCGTACCGCTGGTGATGTACTGGATTGCCTGGGGTCTCATGCTGGGAGGGGCTTTTGGAGGTCGCCGGCAGGGAGGTGGTTATGCCGCCCTAATCGGACTCGGTGCCTTTCTCCTCTACTTTCTCACCAATCTCCTGGTGCTCTACGGTTCCAGGCTGCGTGAGTACTCCGCCGACCTGGGCAGTGTTAAGCTGGGAAGCATGCCTCACCATCTTGCCTCGGCATTATATAAGCTGGTCTATGGAAACGCCCGCTTGAGAGGTAGTGAGGAACTCAAGCGAGTTGAGGCAGTTAAAGCCTTCTTCCTCAATGACCCCTCCCGAGCATGGTATGAGATCAGAGAGCTATCCGAGATTGACCGGGATATGAGCGGTACCATCGACTACGACGAACTTATGGAAGTACGTCAAAAGAAGATACGGTTGACCAGAGCTGCCAAGATGATGGAGCTCTTTAGCAGTCACCCTAATACCCTTAAGAGAATAAAGCACCTATCTACCCTTGGTGTTTAATGCCCATCCAGTCGAAATCTGCTAAAATAGACCTGGAGAACGAGGTTGGCAGTAAGGAAAGAGCGAGTCTACTATAGGACAATCCGCCGGGTGGTGTCGCGAATCAGCCCTGATACACCACTGAAAGAGGTCATGCTCCCCATCATTCGTGGCACAGCTAGGGCAATGAAAGCTGGTGCCTCACTGGTAATGCTCGACTCCACAGGTAAGAAGCTGGTCCACACCTATTCATGGGATTTGCCCCAGTCCTACATACGAAAGGGGCTGCTCGATGCCGATAAGAGCCTGGCCGAAGCAGTCACTGGGCAGCCCGTGGCCATCGCCGATGTAGAGCATGACAGCCGTGTCCAGTACCCAGAGTTGGCAGCCAAAGCTGGCATTGTCTCCATGCTGGGTGTGCCACTGGTAGTCGGTGACACAGTGGTGGGCAGTCTCAGGGTTTACGCTAAGGAGCCCACTGAATTCACTAACCAAGATATCAACTTTGTCTCCACCATGGCTCACCTAGCCGCTGTAGCTCTGCGGTGGGATGCAGTGCGTCAGGAAACAGACAAGGCACAGGAGGCAAAGAGGAGAGTTGCAGCTGATGTGACAGCCCTGCGCCAAGTCCGGACGGCAAACTTCGCCCATCCCAGCGAGGAGGAGTTCGCCCACATATTGGATTTCTATAACATAGAGTGGGTCTATGAACCCCACTCCTTCCCTCTGAGATGGGAGGGTGACAGGGTAACAGAGATGTTCACTCCCGATTTTTATCTGGCAGGACTTGACCTCTATGTAGAGCTTACCACTCTCAAGCAGAGCCTGGTCACCGAGAAAAATCGCAAGCTACGGCGCCTCAGGGAGCTATACCCCGAAATTAAGATAACCCTGCTTTACAAGAGGGATTTCGACCGCCTGCTGGCAAAGTATGGTTATGGTCCGCTGGCCCAAACCCGAGGTCGTGGCGTCAATCAGGTACTATATTCTAGCGCAGAAATTAATCGTCGGGTGCAAGAGCTAGCGGAGCAACTATCTAAGGACTATGCTGGTCGTCACCCTGTCATGGTAGGTGTGCTGAGGGGCGTTTTTTGCTTCATGGCTGACCTGTTTCGCCAGATAACCATCCCCCTTGAACTAAGCTTCATGGCTATATCCTACTACGGCGGTGAGGGTAGCGACGTGGTTAAGATCACTAAGGACTTAGACATAAATGTGGCTGGGCGGCACGTGGTTATGGTAGAGGACATCGTTGACACTGGCTTGACGCTGAGCTATGTCATGAACCATATCATGGCTAAAGGGGTAGCTAGCATCGCGGTCTGCACCCTACTGGACAAGCGGGCACGCCGCATAGTCGATGTACCCCTTCGCTACATTGGCTTCAAGGTGCCAGATGAGTTTGTGGTGGGCTATGGGTTGGACTACAGGGAGGAGTACCGGAATTTACCCTTTATCGGTATTCTCAAGCCAAGCGAGCCAGAGACAAAAAAGGAGCGTTCGAAAGCTCGAACGCCGAAGACCAATAAAAAACGCTCCAGGTAACCTTTGCTTCCCCGGACCCCCTGCCTCCAACACTCCCTTTCAGTTTAACCTTACTCGGCCAGTCCTTCAGCAGTCTGTCCTGATTGCTTCAGTTACCCGGAGCGCGCCAAGTATGGCACAGCCGCCACTAGTTGTCAAGGCAATTGGTGTCGCTTTATGCAGGGATAGAGATGTTGGGGGTTGAAAAAATGATGGCAACACCCAAAAGATCTTTTTGTTTTGTAACTTTTTTGACCACTTTCCCTAGACGCTGTGGTCTTTCAAGGCGGTGTTGGAGTTTGGCGGTGAGCGTCGATTTAGGTAGAATATATCGGACGAAATATTATGGTGGAGCTGGGGGGATTCGAACCCCCTACCTTTTGACTGCCAGTCTCGACTGAGCTTATTTTTATCATTTTAACCTCCTATAGAGTTCAATTTCAGCTTAGATTGGATGTCTGGCTAATACCCCTAGCGGTGAGTATATTAATAATTGTCTCTTCATTAATGTATTGACACCAAGCTAGAAAAAGAGTAAAAAGAATCCAAGACAACTCAATATCTGAATAAACATTGGGAGAATAAAATGCCTTGGAAACAACAAAGGAGGAACTAGATAATGGCTAAAAAAAGGAGAGCTCCCTTAGTTCTTGCTGCCTTGGGTTTAGCGATGGCAATAATGGGTATGGTTGTTGAAGAATTTCATCTTTTGGAATTGGAAGGGACAGTGTCGTATATTACGTTTGGATTGTTATTTATTGCCATCGCCGCAATACTGATGTTACGAGAAGCCCGCAAATAGTTAATAAAATATCAATTCCTTTTAGTTCATATCAAGGCATTTCATAGTCTTCTACTTCCAGTCTAACGTATCAGCCTATCCACAGGTGACGCTATTTATCCCTTTAACAACAATAGATTCTGATAGACATATTCCCCATGCGATAGATTACCTTCATCCTTAATTCTGTTGTCAGATTCCTCGGTAATAAC
>JAZGHN010000038.1:0-3219 GCA_036481135.1 Dehalococcoidales bacterium
TATCCCCATAAACCCTATCCCCTGGCGCATTTCCTCCATCCTGGTCAGGTGCTCCACCCACAGGTTGTCTATGGTGCGCAGCATGACTAACCTCTCCAGCACCCTCATTTTATCTGGTTCAAACTCCTTCTCCCGCTGCTCATATAGAGCCTCTGCCTGCTCGATAAGCCTGGCTTCAATCTGCTCCGGCTTGAGCTGGGAGAGGGCATCGGCATTGAGCTCAGGTGGTAAGGGGAAAATAGCGCCGACATCAGCAATTAAGCCTTCCAGGTCCCAATCAATGCCGTGCTCATCGGGGATACGGGCTGCCACTATACCTTGTAGTTCCTCCCTAATCATGGAGAGGATGTTGGTCTTAAGGTCAGCACCGCCTAATATCTTCCTTCGCTCGCCATAGATAATCTCACGCTGCTGATTAACCACGTCGTCATACTCCACCAGGTGCTTACGTATTTCAAAGTGATAGCCCTCAACCCGTTCCTGGGCGCTTCTAATAGAGCGGCCAACCAATTTACTCTCAATAGGGGTATTCTCATCCATGCCAGCCCACTCCATTAAGCCCTTGATGCGGTCACCGCCGAAGCGCCTCATAATGTCATCCTCTAAGGAGACATAGAAGCGAGAGCTTCCCGGGTCGCCCTGCCGCCCCGCTCTACCCCGGAGCTGGTTATCAATGCGTCGTGCCTCGTGGCGCTCCGTGCCGAGAATATGAAGCCCACCGAGTTCAACCACTTTATTGTGCTTCTCCTGCCACTGCGCCTCACTCTGCCCGTCAGGGCTTCCTCCCAGCACAATATCAATACCCCGCCCCGCCATATTGGTGGCCACGGTTACCGCCCCCGGCTCTCCGGCACGGGCAATAATTTCCGCCTCTTTCATATGCTCTTTGGCGTTAAGCACCTGGCAAGAAATACCCTGCCTCTTTAGCATATCTCTCAAGTGCTCCGACTTCTCAATAGATACCGTGCCAATCAGCACCGGTCGTTCCTGCTTATGAAGCTCCTCAATCTCACCAACCACCGCCCGGAATTTTGTCTCCTCATTCTTATAAACCCGGTCGGGATGGTTCTCTCGAATCATAGGCTTATGGGTAGGAATAACTACCACATCAAGGTTATATATCTTATGAAACTCTTCAGCCTCGGTAAGGGCAGTGCCGGTCATCCCCGCCAGCCGCTCATACATCCGAAAGTAGTTCTGGATGGTAACGGTGGCAAAGGTTCGGCTTTCCCGCTGAACCCTGACATGCTCCTTGGCTTCTATTGCCTGATGCAGCCCCTCTGAATAGCGGCGACCGAACATCAACCGCCCGGTGAATTCGTCAACGATGATAACCTGTCCATCCTTGACCACATACTCCTTGTCCCGGTGGTAAGCCTCCTTAGCAGTGATGGCATTTTCTAAGTGGCGTTTAAGGCGCATGTGTTCCCAATCACCATCGTAAAGGTGGCCCGATTTTAATACCCCCTCACGCTTTAATATTCTTTCCGCATTATCGTAGCCCGCATCGGTTATCTCGTCCACCGACCGTCCCTTTTCACTCATCTTGTAGTCCTCATCGTGACGGAGGCGGGGAGCAAGCCGGGCAAATATCTGATATTTCTGTGTTGCCTCCACATCAGGAGCGCTGATGATGAGAGGGGTGCGTGCTTCATCAATAAGGAGGTTATCCACCTCGTCAACGATGGCATAGTTTAGCTCCCCATGAACACGCTGGGACAGGTCTACCACCATATTATCGCGGAGGTAGTCAAAACCAAAGTCACTACAGGTGCCATAGGCGATGTCAGCCTGGTAAGCCTCACGGCGGGAGATAGGACGGAAATAGCGCCAGGGGTCATTTTCTTTGCCCGAATCATAGTCGGGGTCGTAGAGGCAGGCCGGGGTGTGCTCATCCGGATTCTGCTGGGGATAGATGCTGGCTACACTTACCCCCAAGGCATGATAGATAGGTCCCATCCAGTAGGGGTCTCGCCTTGCCAAGTAGTCGTTAACCGTAACCAGGTGACAACCCTGACCGGTGAGAGAGTTAAGGTAAAGGGGAAGGGTAGCCACCAGGGTTTTACCCTCACCAGTTTTCATCTCAGCGATTCTGCCTTGATGGAGGACAACGCCCCCCATCAACTGCACATCAAAGTGGCGCTGGCCTAAGTTTTTAGGCCGCTTGGCCGCTTCCCGAACAGCGGCAAAGGCTTCAGGGAGAAGCTCATCGAGCGAACTGCCAGCCTTGAGCCGAGACTTAAACTCGTCGGTCTTGGCACGAAGCTTGTCATCGCTGAGCTTTTCAAATTCTGGCTCCAGCTCGTTTATCTTATCTACTGTCGGCCGTAACCGCCTCAGTTGTTTCTCATTAGAATCAGTAAGTCCGCCTAACCACTTAAACATCGCCTTTTCTCTCAATTAACCCTTTGGCTTTCTCTGCCATCGACTTCCAGACCATAATCCTAACTTCACCCATCCCATCAACAGCAAAGGCATGCACAGAATGGGCTGCGTTTGATTTCAAAAGGCAGGGTATTCCGTAACTCTCCAGCAAGCCCTGGATAAGCCGAGCTTCCACCTCCCCCAGCGCCCGATATACCTCAATCATCTCCGCGTTCTTGCTCAAACATAGCTCCTACAGATAGTCCAGTATGGATACGGTGGATGGCTTCACCCAATAGCGGAGCTATAGACAAAACCGTAATCTTATTCAATTTCTTATTACCGATGACAGGGACGGTATCGGTAACCACTACCTCTTTCACCGGAGAGGAGGCTATCCTCTCGATAGCAGTGCCAGAGAGTATAGGATGGGTACAACAGGCATATACTTCTTTTACCCCCCGCTCCTTTAAGGCGGAGATAACACCCGCCAAAGAGCCGGCAGTATCTATTTCATCGTCTACGGTAAGAGCCACCTTGCCCTCCACCTCACCAATGACATTTAGTGTCTCAGTCTGGTCAACATTGCCTACCCGCCTCTTTTCCACAATAGCCAGAGGGGCATCGAGCCTAGCTGCCAAGTCGCGTGCCCGCTTGGAAATACCGATATCAGTAGCCACTACCACCAGGTCATCGAGCTCCTTCTCCTTAAAAAAGTCACTCAACAGGAAAAGAGCCGTCAGTTCGTCAACAGGTATGTTAAAAAAGCCCTGAATCTGGGCTGCATGCAAATCCACTGTCAGCAGTCGATTAGCCCCAGCCACGGTAAGCAGGTCAGCCACTAACCTGGCCGTT
>JAZGHN010000039.1:0-2903 GCA_036481135.1 Dehalococcoidales bacterium
GGTCACCGGTTTTGATGACAATGCTAGGGCGGCAGAACTCCTCCGACAGTCTATTGGCTACCAGCCCGGCGATACCAGCAGGGTATTCCCTGTCGCTGGCTACCAGCAGGGGTGAAATCCCCTCAGCCAGTATTTGCTCCCTAGCCTTGGTAAGGGTGGTGGTGGTTAGCTTTTGCCGCTCGGCATTCTTCTTGTCCAGCCATATGCTCAGCTCGCGTCCTTCTTGGGGTGAGTCGGTCATCAACAATTTATAGCTGGTCATGGCATGAGCTAATCTGCCGGCAGCATTTAACCGTGGGGCTAGAATCCAGGAGACACTTTCCGAGTCAATACTGCCGAGTTTTAACCCGGTCTGGGTTATCAATTCTCTAACCCCGGGGCGGGGAGCGGTATTAATTAGCTTCAGCCCCTCCTTGACCAGATATCGGTTTTCTCCCAGTAGGGAGGCCATATCGGCTATAGTTCCCAGGGCAACAAGGTCCATTATTTGGCCCAGCTGTTCCCCTCTGCCCATACCCTGGAGCAGGGCATCAAGGAGCTTGAGGGCTACCCCGGCGCCGGTTAGTTCAGAGAAGGGATAGTCTGAATCGGGCAGCTTGGGATTAACAATAGCCCGGGCAGGGGGGATTTCAGACAGGGGGGTGTGGTGGTCGGTGATAACTATATCAAGCCCTTTCCTCTGTGCCTTCTTTACCTCGGAGAGGGCGGTAATTCCGCAGTCAACGGAGATAACCAGACTGATGCCCTGGTGATGAAGGTTCTCCAGGGTGGCTGTTTTAAGCCCGTAGCCTTCAGTCAATCGGTGCGGGATATAGGGGATGGCCTTACCGCCGAGGCTTGATAGACCCTGGACGAGCAGGGCAGTCCCGGCGATGCCGTCAACATCAAAGTCTCCATAGACGGCAATCTTCTCTCCGGAGAGCAAAGCTTGATAGACCCTGTTTACCGCCTGATGCATACCGGATAGCAGGAAGGGGTCGCCCGATAGGGAGCTATCAGCGGTGATGAATGATTCTAACCGGGATGGCTCGGTGGCACCGCGATTATACAGGAGTTGAGCTACCAGCGGGGTAAAGCCCGAAGCGCCAGCCAGGTATTGGGCTGGGGCTGGTGGTAGGAGATTCCAACGACTATGGTTCAAATCCTCTCGCCTTTAAGGTGTCACTTTTGTTTGGCTGGCCTTCTTCGGTTTGACCGTTAAAGCTCATCGAAATTATAATGCTTGTATAGCGAGGTGGTCAATCAGGTGATGGGCGAACAAAATAAGACCAAGATTGCCCTGGATAGTCTGGGCTGTAAACTGAATCAGGCGGAGATGGAGCTTCTCGCCAGGCAGTTTGCTGATGCCGGCTATCAGCTGGTATCAGCGGATGATAAAGCTGATGTCTATATTCTGAATACCTGTACCGTTACCCATATCGCCGACAGCAAATCCCGACATCGGCTGAGGTTGGTTCATCGCCACCACCCCGATGCCGTGCTGGTAGCCACCGGTTGCTATGCCCAGCGCGCTCCCGAGGAGCTGGCTCAGATTGAAGGGGTGGGGCTTGTTGTGGGCAATAATGAAAAACCGCACCTGCTGCGATTGCTGGAGGAGGCTGGCTATCTCGGCAGCCCGCTTCAGCAGGCTTCATCCGTCAATCATTATCCCGGTTTGAGGACCCGTGCCCTGGTTAAGGTTCAGGACGGCTGCGACCGCTTTTGTGCCTACTGCATTGTCCCCCTGGTGAGGGGTGGGGAGAAGAGCCTACCCGTTGGTCAGGTGGTGGCTGAGGTGAGGCATCGGGTGGCTCAGGGATATAAAGAGGTGGTGTTAACTGGGGTGGAGATTGGTTCCTATAGCTATGACGGGGTCGGGCTGAAGGGCTTGCTGGAGCATATCTTGGATGACACTGATGTGGAGAGATTGAGGATATCATCCCTCCAGCCTCAGGAAATCGCCCCTGAGTTTATCGGGCTATGGCGCGACCCGAGGCTGTGCCCCCACTTCCACCTCTCCCTCCAGAGCGGGAGCGATGGGGTACTCCATCGGATGAAGCGGCGCTATTCTGCCGCCGACTACGAGCAGGCTGTCTATATAATCCGGGATATGGTGCCTGAGGTGGCTATCACCACCGATGTCATGGTGGGCTTCCCCGGCGAGACCGAGGCGGAGTTTGGGGAGAGCTATCGTTTCTGCCAGAAGATAGGCTTTGCCCGCATCCATGTCTTCTCCTTCTCACCCCGCAGCGGTACTGAAGCCGCTCGGATGCCCAATCAGGTGAGCGATAAGGTCAGGAAGGCGCGTAGCCAGAAGATGCTGGCTCTGGCTGAGGATAGTGCCTGGAAGTTCCACCAGCGCTTCCTAGGTCAAAAACTGGCGGTATTATTTGAGCAGCAATACAATGGGATATGGTCGGGTCTCACCGGCAACTATATCAGGGTGTATACCCAGAGCAGCAAAGACCTGACCAATAAGCTCCTGCCGGTAAAACTGGAGAAGATATATAAGGATGGGGTGTGGGGGGATATAATTCTTCAGTAGTTCAAAGCTGTGCTTGACATAAGGTTCCATTGCCCAGAAGTCGTAGATAAACTGGAGTTGTTGTATACTTTTATACTATAATTGGCTAACTTGATTAGCTTACTGTTACAGGAGGTATGAAGGAATGCGTGTGGGGCGGGATATAGGTGCCAAATATCTTGAGATGTTTAAGCCCAAGGGGATAATCAACAATCCCTCTGATGCCGAACTCAGAGCGTGGGCGTTGGAGCAGGGGGGGGTGATAACCGAGTTCGGTAACCTGTCGGTGACCACCAAGGTGCGCAGCAGAATTGCCAAGTTCACCGAGATTGTAACCGGTGATGTCAAACCAGAGGATGACAAGCTTCTCCGCAAGGTTATGGAATACATCAAGACAAAA
>JAZGHN010000040.1:0-12828 GCA_036481135.1 Dehalococcoidales bacterium
GTTCCGGCATACAAAATATCCAATTCAACGCTATACTCTTTCTCAAATATTGGCTCAAGGTATTCCCAAAGGCCGGTGTCATAAAGGCTGGTAGTAGTGGCTAGACGCAGCCTCTCTTTCGGTGGGAGTGGCTCAGCCCCCCGGGCAACACAGCCAATAGTAGCAGCCAGCACGCTTACAAGGGTAAGGGTTACTGCTAAATAGCGAAAAGACTTTTTCAATGCAATCCTCCCGGATTTTGGTAAAAGGAAACCAAATGGAAAAACACCTCGGAAAGAGGCGCTCTAAATGACACAAATATTAGCATGAGCTCTCCTTTCCAAACACGGGAGGCACCACCGTTTCCAGTGATACCCTACCGGCCAATCTCCATAGTTGCCCTTAGGAGAATAGGCTCGGAGAGATATCTCTACTTTCGAGCTATGATAATATCACACCTCAAAATAGCTGTCAAACTTGATAGAGACCTTTAGGGAGAACAGAGTCAGGAAGAGATATACTACCTTCCTCGCTTTTCATAATCAGGACACCAAGTAGCATTGGGACGCGCCGGGTCATGACACGCCCCCCGCCAGTTCCACTTACAGCTGTCACAGAGAAAAATATTCTTTCCCAGCGCCTTCTTAATCCTGAGGGAGAACCTGTGTCTCCACGGGAGCTTAGCGGACTTCATCCCCAACCTCGAGTAATTCAAAAAATACCTTTTTAGTATACCAGGATAGGTGTCATCCAGCAATAATTGTGCTAAAATAGGCTACTATATTTAAAAGGTGATTCATCATGACTAGTCCTCAGGTTAAAAAGGAAGAAGGGCTAAATCTGGAGTCAGTCAGCTGGGGTGACCTGACCTGGGTCAACATTGAACACCCGACGGAAAAGGAAACCGAGTACCTGGCACAAAACTACCCCTTCCACCCCCTGGATTTAGACGACTGCCTCAGCCGGATACAGCGCCCTAAAATAGACGAGTATAAAGACTACCTGTTTTTAGTCTTCCACTTCCCCGTATTCTACAAAGAAGCACGGGTGACTGCGCCCAGCCAGTTATCCATATTTATCGGTCAAAACTACCTGATTACCCTTCATAAAGGGGAGTTTAAGCCGCTAGTAAAGCTGTTCAAAGAGTGCCAGATTGACGAGGAATCGCGGCAGGAGCATCTCGGTCAAGGCTCTGCCTATCTCCTCTACCGTATAACTGACAGGCTGGTTGACTACTGCCTGCCAATCTTGAATAAGATTGGCGCCAATATTGAGGATGTTGAAGACAGTATCTTCTCCAACAAAACACGTAGCCAAATTAAGGAAATCTCCATGCTTCGGCGTGATGTTATCGCCTTTCGCCGCATCATCTGGCCCATGAGGGCTGTTATTGGCAGTCTGGAACGCAGGGCTCGCCGCTTTAGCAAGACCGATTTAGCAGTTTACTTCGGAGATACGGTTGACCATGTAGATAGGATTTGGGATGGCTTAGACGAACATAAAGAGATAATCGAAGGGCTAAATGATACCCATGATTCACTGGCTAACAATCGCACCAATGAAATTATGCGAATATTGACTATCGTGGCTACTATCTTCTTCCCCATTACCTTAATCGCCAGTATCTGGGGGATGAACATTCCGCTACCATTCCAAAAGTCAAGCCAATCCCTCCTCTACATAAGCCTTATTATGGCAGGTATTATTGGTGGTATGCTCTACTTCTTCCATCGTCGGCGCTGGATTTAGTAATGAATATCCAATTCCTGGGTGCCCATAATTGCGAATCACAAAGCACAAAGTTCGTCAGTCTGCTAATCGATGACATCCTAGCCATAGATGCCGGTGGGCTTACCTCCAGTTTATCCTTTGAGGCACAGCAAAAACTCAAGGCAATCTTGCTCACCCACCACCATTACGACCATATTAGAGATATCCCCGCTCTGGGCATAAACTTTTATCTTCACCACGCCACTATCAATATCTACTCTATACAACCGGTATACGATGCCCTTACCGCTCACCTGCTAAATGGCGAGCTTTATCCTAACTTCCTGGAAAAGCCGAAACAGAACCCAACAATTAAGTTCACCATAATAGAACCATACCGGAGTAAGCAGATTGAAGGCTACAGTATCCTAGCCACCGAAGCAAATCACTCCGTCCCCACCGTTGGCTATCAGGTTACCTCCCCGGAGGGTAAAACGGTATTTTATACCGGGGATACCGGGCCGGGTTTAACTGACTGCTGGAAGTATGTATCACCCCAACTGCTCATCACCGAGATTATTGGATCGAATAGGTATGAAGAAGAGGCTAAAAGGACAGGGCACCTTACTCCTAGTCTGCTCAAGCAGGAGCTAGTCACCTTCCAGGAGGTTAAGGACTACCTGCCCCAGGTAGTCCTGGTTCACATGACCCCCACCCTAGAGGAGGAGATAAAGGCTGAATTAGCCGTAGTGACCAAAGCCCTAAATAGCCCCATCACCTTAGCCCGTGAGGGGATGCAACTTAACCTATAAAAAATAGCCCACCAACAAGCGATAAGGGAAATGGGAGGGGTGAGGGCGATAAGCGATGTGGAAATTTATAGTGGACACTAATGTGGGCAAGCTGGCTAAGTGGCTGAGGATAATGGGATATGACACCCTGTTCTTTAATGGCAGTAATGATTCCCGTATGGTAGCCATTGCTCTGGCTGAGGGAAGAGTAATACTCACCAAAGATACGCAGATTATGAAAAGAGGAGTAATAACCAGGGGGCAGCTCAAGGCTATCCTTATCCAGAGCGACCAACCTGAGCAGCAGATGCAACAGGTAGTAGATAACCTCCACCTAGATTGCCAGTTTAAGCCGTTTTCTGTCTGTTTAGAATGCAACCAACCCCTTGTAGAGAAGGATAAGGAACAGGTGAAAGACCTGGTGCCACCCTTTGTTTTTAAGACACAAAATCAATTTATGGAGTGTCCCAGTTGCCACCGCATCTACTGGAGAGGAACTCACTGGCAGAGGATGAGGGAAAAGCTGAGTAAATTTGGCAAACATCCCCCAAACAACAGTTAACCAAATAAACCTGCCCCGTTTTAACTATGCGTATTTCACATTATGTCAAACAAAGAAGGTTGACCTCCGCCCAGAGTATTGCTACACTTCAAGCGGCGAGTGAAGACAGATAGGGATGTTATGCTGTTAGCTATTGATATTGGGAATACCGATACCACTTTAGGCCTTTTTGAAGACGAGGAGCTTCACGCTACCTGGCATATGGCTACCAGTATTCACCGTATGGCAGATGAGTATGCCGCCATATTGCTTAATCTGCTACGCCACCAAGGTATAGACACCTCTGCCGTTAAACAGGTGGCTCTGTGCAGCGTCGTCCCGCCACTAATAGCCACTTATAGAGAATTATTTCAGCGATACTTCCACATCTCGCCACTGGTAGTAGGAGCCGGGGTCAAGACCGGGGTGAGCATCCGCATGGACAACCCCAGAGAGGTGGGCACTGACCGCATTGTCAACGCCGCCGCTGCCCACCACCTCTACGGTGGTCCGGTAATCATTACCGACCTGGGAACAGCCACTACCTTCGATGCGGTATCCAAAGAAGGCGATTACCTGGGAGGGGCTATTGCCCCAGGCATAGATAGCGCCGCTGAGTCTCTGTTTATACAAGCAGCCATGTTACCCCGAGTGGAATTAGTCCGTCCTAAATATGCTATTGGCACCAACACCATTGCTGCCATGCAATCAGGGATTCTCTTCGGCTATGCAGGGCTTATTGAAGGCATGGTGGCTCGCATCCAGAAAGAGCTGGGAGGAAAGGCGAAGGTAGTAGCTACCGGGGGCTGGGCAGAACTTATAGCTAAAGAAACGCCAGTAATCGATGTGGTAAACCCCAATCTGGCACTGATTGGATTGAGGCTCATCTATCTGATGAATAAGACTGAATAAAATGACAACTATACTAGCTAACAAGACAGTGATACTGGGGATAACCGGGAGTGTGGCAGCCTATAAGGCAGCTGACATCGCCAGCAAATTAACTCAAGCTGGAGCTAAGGTTGAAGTAGTGATGACCGAGGCAGCTACCAAGTTCATAGCTCCACTAACCCTCCGCAGCATCACCGGTCGACCGGTGGTAACTGATATGTTTGAGTTAGCCTCTGAGTTCAGCATCGAGCACGTCGCCCTGGCTGAGGCAGCCGATATAGTGGTTATCGCTCCGGCTACAGCCTGCGTTATCGCTAAACTGGCAGGCGGTATCTCCGACGATGAGCTTACCTGCACCGTGCTGGCTACTGAGGCACCGGTTATTGTCGCCCCAGCCATGCATGCCAGTATGCTCCACAACCCAATCACTCAACAAAACCTGACCAAGCTTAAAGCCAGAGGCTTTACTATTGTTGGCCCTGAGTACGGCTGGTTAGCCTCAGGTGAGGTAGGCTTGGGGCGTCTGTCAGAGACTGACAAAATCATAGACACCATCGGCCAAGTATTGAGCCGACGCAAAGACCTGGCAGGTAAACGCATCGTAGTTACTGCTGGCGGCACCCAGGAACCTATTGACCCCGCCCGCCATATTGGAAATCGCTCCTCAGGCAAAATGGGCTACGCCCTGGCTGAAGCAGCCAGAGATAGAGGAGCTGAGGTCAGGCTAATCGCCGCCCCCACCCTCCTCCCGGAACCAGCAGGCGTAGAAACCGCCCATATAAGGACCACTGCCGAGATGAAGGGGGCAGTAGCCAGAGCAGTAGCCAAGGCCGATGCCCTAATTATGGCGGCTGCGGTAACCGACTACCAGCCGAAAAGCGCAGCCAAAACCAAGCTCAAGAAGAAAAGCCCTGCCCTGACCCTGGAGCTAATCAGGACGCCGGATATCCTGTCCGAGGTAAAGGGCAAATTCCTCAAGGTCGGCTTCGCCGCCGAAAGCGAGAATATAGTAGCCAACGCCAAACAAAAGCTGAAGGGGAAAAAACTTGACCTCATCGTGGCCAATGACATCACCGATGCCTCAAGCGGCTTTGGCACCGATACCAATAAGGTAACCCTGATAGACAAACAGGGCAACGTAGAAGACCTGCCCCTGCTCACCAAAAGAGAGGTAGCGGATAGAATACTGAGCAAGGTGGTGAGGCTGCTGTCTGTAAAGGGGAGTTGAGAGAAGATGGGATGGGCTCGCTAAGCAATTCCTGGAAAGGCAACCATGACTGAATCATCTAACGCTGAATATGACATGCCCAAGGCCTATGAGCCGGGGAAGGTTGAACAAAATTGGTACAAATTCTGGATGAAGAAGGGCTACTTCGCCCCCAGGATAGACCATAAAAAGAAACCCTTCGTTATCATTATGCCACCGCCCAATGTCACCGGTGAGCTTCACATCGGGCATGCCCTAACCGCCACCTTAGAGGATATTATGACCCGCTGGCGCCGAATGCAGGGTGAGCCGACATTATGGCTTCCCGGCTTTGACCATGCTGGTATCGCTACTCAGGTGGTGATGGAGCAGATGTTGGCTGAAGAAGGGGTGGACCGCCACCAGCTGGGCAGAGAGAAGTTCCTGGAGAGAATGAGAAACTGGGCAGACACATGCCACCAGACTATCGCCGAGCAACACCAAAGGCTGGGGGCTTCCTGCGACTGGAGTCGGGAGAAGTTCACCCTGGATGAAGGACCGAGCCGAGCAGTCCGGACCACCTTTGTCCGTCTCTATAACAAAGGCCTAATCTACCGGGGGGAACGGATAATAAACTGGTGCCCCCGCTGTGCCACCGCCCTCTCCGACCTTGAGGTGGAGCACAAAGAGGTAAACGGGCACCTATATTACGTCCACTACCCCATGACTGAAGGCGACAAGGACTTTATCACCGTAGCCACCACCCGACCGGAGACAATACTCGGTGATACCGCCGTAGCGGTAAGCCCCGAAGACAAACGGTTCAAGGCTATGAGAGGTAAAAAGGTCGTCCTCCCTGTAGTGAACAGGGTAATACCCATCCTGGCTGATGAGGCTGTTGACCCCGAGTTTGGCACCGGGGCGGTTAAAATCACCCCGGCTCATGACCCGGTGGACTTTGAAGTAGCCCAGCGTCAGGGACTGCCTCTGGTAAACATACTGAACCGGGATGCTACCATGAATGAAAATGCCGGACCCTATGTCGGACTCGACCGATTCTCCTGCCGCGAGGCGATACTATCCGACTTAGACCGGGACGGGCTTCTGGTGAAAACCGAGGATTACGTTCACTCGGTGGGCTACTGCGAGCGCTGCCAGACGGTTATTGAGCCCATAGCCAGCAAACAATGGTTTATCAAGACAAAACCCTTAGCCCAACCGGCTATCGAAGCTGTTACCGATGGGCGCATTGAGATTATCCCTGAGCGCTTTAACAAGGTCTATCTCAACTGGATGGAGAACATTCGCGATTGGTGCATCAGCCGCCAGTTATGGTGGGGGCACCGAATTCCAGTATGGTACTGTCGGGACTGCGATGAGCTAACAGTAACTATGGAAGACCCCAAGTCCTGTGGTCACTGCGGCTCAGCCAATATAGAACAGGACCCGGATGTTCTTGACACCTGGTTTAGCTCAGCGCTATGGACTCACTCCACTCTGGGCTGGCCCGATGATACCGAGGATTTAGGCTACTTCTACCCCACCACGGTGATGGAAACCGGTTATGACATCCTCTTCTTCTGGGTAGCCAGAATGATTATGATGGGTCTGGAGAATACCGGTGACATCCCCTTCCGCACTGTCTACCTCCATGGTCTGGTGCGCGATGAGAAGGGAGAGAAGATGAGCAAGGTCAGGGGTAATGTGCTCAATCCGGTTGACACCCTGGAGAAATATGGCACCGATGCCCTGCGCTTCGCCCTCTCCACAGGCACATCACCGGGGAATGACATTAAGCTAACCCCAGCCAAGCTGGAAGCAGGACGCAACTTTGCCAACAAGCTATGGAACGCCGCCCGATTTATCATCAGAAGCCTCCCAGCCCAAGAAGAGTTCGCAGCAGCTTGGAATGAGTATTATAAACTCTCACCAGAGAAACTTCCGACAGAGGACCGCTGGATTCTAAGTCGGTTGAGCAAAACCATATCAACTGTAACCGGTCTTATGGAAGACTCCCATTTTGGGGAAGCCCAGAGGCAAATTCACGATTTCCTGTGGGGTGAATTCTGCGACTGGTATATTGAAATAGCCAAGATTCGTCTTCGCCCTGCGGATAAGGGGACAGTATCACCTCTGCCCCCGCTGGTCTATATCCTAGAGACCTCGCTGCGTCTGTTACACCCCTTTATGCCCTTCATCACTGAAGAGCTGTGGCAAAAGCTGAAAAAGCACCTGCCTGAGCAAGGGGCTGAATCGATAATGGTTACCCCCTACCCTGAGGCTAGAGGGATAGCCACTGACCCGGAAGCGGAGCGAGTTATGGAATCTATCATAGAGATAATCCACTCCATCCGTAATGCCCGTGCTCAATACAAAGTGGAGAGGACGAAGTGGATTGAAGCCCAAATCTATGGCGGCAAGCTTACCCCAGCCATCACCCCCTATTCCCAAACTATCCAGACCTTGGCCAGGGCAAAACCGCTTACCTTCCTTGATAGCAGACAGAAAAGTGAGCAAAGGGAAAACGCCCTGGTACTAGTGCTCAAAGAGACCGAGGTCGTCATACCTATGGAGAGCATGGTCGACCTGGAGGCTGAGAAGAAACGACTAAAGGAAGAGATAGAACAAATCCAGACTGAGGTAGCCCGACTTGAAGCCAGGTTCAAGGACAGAGCCTTTCTCACCAAGGCACCGGCAGCTGTTGTGGATAAAGAACAGGATAGACTGGCTACAAGAAGGGACAAACTGGAGAGGCTCAAAGAGCAGCTTACTGAATATCAAACTGATTCCAAGTAAGCGAGAAACTGAGGGACTTCACCGTTAAACAGGAACCTCAACGGTTATCGTTGTTCCTTTGCCTACCTCTGATTATAGCTCCAGCCTGCCCTCTAATGAACATGATTTACCCTTGAATTCCAGGCAGACTGGTTTGCTTAAGCCTCGGGGATTAGTATATAATTATTATTTCGGCAAGCAAGCCATAATATCCATAAAAGGAGGAGAGGGAATGGATAAATTGGAGATACTAGAAAGGTCTGACCTGTTCCGCGAGCTAAGCCATGAGCAACTCAGCTTAGTAGAGAAGATGTGTGCTGCTGAAGTATACGAGCCGGGGGCAATTATACACAGGGCGAATACAATTATAGATAAATTATATGTCATTGAAGAGGGCTTGGTGGGGATTATTCTAGAACCAGGCTCACTGTCCCACCGCCAGCTTCAGGCAGTCTGTAATTTTGAGACCTTTGGCTGGGAAGCTGCTATACCACCACACCTTGCCACTGCCACAGCTAAGGCTATAGAAAAAACAAAGGTATTAGCTTTTAATGGGCATGACCTAGTCAATTTGCTTTCTACCAATCCCAAGGGGGGCTGTGTGGTATATCAAGGAGTAGCTAGAGTGGTCGCCCATAGACTACATGCGGCATATATGCAATGCCTGGGTGTTACGGCACAAGACTAACCAATGGAAAGCCAGTGAAAACATAGCTCACCGCAATTGGGGCAAAAGGGCATGCATAGATGGAGAGTAAAGGAGTTCGGAGTTGGAAAAAGCAACAGCAATCACCTCCATGATGGCAGAGCAAAGGGAGCTTAACCCCCCGAAGGAACTCAGCAAAAAGGCATACATCAAGAGTATGGCTGAATATAAAAAGATTTATCAACAGTCCATCGATGACCCTGAGGGATTCTGGGGAAAGATGGCAGAACAACTGGACTGGTTCAAAAAGTGGGATAAGGTTCTGGTGGAGGACTTTAAGGAAGGCAAGCATGAGTGGTTTCTGGGTGGTAAGCTCAATGTTAGCTATAACTGCTTGGACAGGCATCTCAACACCTGGAGAAAAAACAAGGCAGCACTGGTTTGGGAAGGAGACATCGGTGATAGCAAGACCCTTACCTATCAGGAGCTGTATTACCAGGTATGCAAGTTTGCCAACGTCCTCAAAAAGCACGGTGTTAAAAAGGGTGACCGGGTTTCTATCTATCTACCCATGGTTCTTGAGCTACCAATTGCCATGCTAGCCTGCGCTCGTATTGGCGCCATCCACAGCGTTGTTTTTGGTGGTTTCAGTGCCGACGCATTGAGAGATAGAATTATTGACTGTGATTCCACGTTTCTCATTTGCTCCGACGGTTACTACCGCGGCGGTAAGATAATCAGGAGCAAGGATAATGCCGACCAAGCCCTCGAGTCCTGCCCAAAGGTAAAGGATGTGATTGTGGTAAAGAGGGCTGATATTGGAGTAAATATACAGGAAGGGCGCGACTACTGGTGGCACGACGAGATAAACGCGGAGGACATCAAGCCATATTGTGAGCCAGAGGTCATGGACGCTGAGGACCCGCTTTTCATCTTATATACCAGCGGCAGCACCGGAAAGCCTAAGGGCGTACTCCATACTCAAGCCGGCTACCTCCTCTACTGCTACCAAACGACTAAGTGGGTATTTGATATAAAGGAGGAAGATACCTTATGGTGCACCGCAGACATCGGCTGGGTAACTGGCCACAGTTACATTGTGTATGGGCCCTTAGCCTTGGGCGCAACCAGCCTGATGTTTGAAGGTGTGCCAAACTATCCCCACCCAGATAGATTCTGGAAAATTGTGGAGAAATACAGGGTTGATATTTTCTACACTGCCCCCACCGCTATTCGCGCTATAATGAAAGAAGGAGATGAGTGGCCTAACAAACACGACTTGAGCAGTCTGCGCATCCTGGGAACGGTTGGTGAACCTATTAACCCCGAAGTCTGGATGTGGTATTACAGTGTGATTGGCCACAACAGGTGCCCGGTTGTTGATACCTGGTGGCAGACTGAAACTGGTGGTCACGTGATCACCCCACTAGCCGGAGTTGGTCCCCTCAAACCAGGGTCGGCCTCGTTACCCTTCCCAGGCATCGTACCGGCAGTGCTTAGGGAGGATGGCTCGGAAGCAGGCATCAACGAAGGTGGTTACCTGGTAATTAAGAGGCCCTGGCCAGGATTGATGCGAGGGGTATATGGTGACCCAAAGAGATTTAAGGAGACCTACTTCGTTCGATTCCCGGGGGTATATACTGCCGGAGACGGAGCTAGAGTGGACGAAGACGGTTACTACTGGCTAATGGGTCGTATAGATGATGTTATTAACGTCTCAGGGCACCGCATTGGAACCGCCGAGGTTGAGAGTGCTCTGGTATCTCATAAGCTGGTGGCAGAGGCTGCCGTCGTTGGTATGCCTCACGACATCAAGGGACAGGGGATATATGCCTTCGTTACCCTCAACACTGGCGTTAAGAAGAGCGATGCCCTCAAGAAGGAGCTAGCCACTCACGTGCGTGGAGAAATCGGTCCGATAGCTACCCCGGATAAGATCCAGTTTGCCGATGGTCTACCCAAAACAAGAAGCGGCAAGATTATGAGGCGGATACTAACCAAGATAGCCGCTGGCCAAACCGAGGAGTTGGGTGACACTAGCACCCTGGCTGATCCATCAGTGGTCACCACCCTGGTAGAGGGAAGGGATTAAATCTATCGACCGATAATAGGGACTCGCTGGGGAAAACCATTAATATTTAGCTGCCGCAGTGCTTTCTTAGTATCACTGGCGATGCGGGCTTTATCACAGTTATTCAGCCTATATTTAAATAGCCAATAGGTAAACTCTTTTAACTCGGTTAGGCTGATAGATTTAAGACGAGGGTAGCCCTTATCTTTGCGGAAACGTTTGAGTAATTCCGTTTCAGCAGTCCCATATATTCGCCGACAGGCCTCATTAACCACATCGTGCTCATTATTATAACCTAAAGACCGCCTCTCCTTGCGCACCTCCTCCTGCGCCGCCAGAATCAAAGCCTCCTCCACAGTGATGCCATAGAAGTAGTTAAGATATTGACGATACTTAGCCCTGCCGATAAGCTCCCTGAATTTCTCCGCAGTTAGCTTGAGCGGTGGTTTCCCATAAAAAAGAAGAGCACTCTTCTCATCATCAGGCAACAAACCATCCACCGCATCGCACAGACGCTCGGCCAGAAGGAGCCAATCAAATGCTTCACCAGCGATAAGGTAACAATAACGACGCTGGTTATGGACTTCTTCGGCAACAGTCCACATCCCGATAGCCTCGAGCAGGGCGATATACCAGTGTTTGCCACCGGTGATAGCCTGTTCCAAATGCCCTATTAGCTCGGTATTGCTAGTGGATGTCTTCTCCATAGAAACTACCCTCTTAATACCTCCCAAAGCCGCTTATCAGGAAAAGCCTTAGATTAATCCTCTAGATAAGATATTATCTCATCCAAGGGTCTGGTGTTCAATATATCCTGTTTCTGACACCATCCCCGCCTAGCCACCCCCACCCCAAAACGCATAAATTTCAGATGCCCGGTGCTATGGGCATCGGTATTAATTGCCAGTTTTACCCCCAGCTCCCTCGCCCGATAGGCATGAATATCCTTGAGGTCCAGCCGACTGGGCATAGCATTGATCTCCAGGATGGTACCGGTTTTAGCCGCCGCCTGAAGGACAGCCTCCATATCTACCGCCACCGGCTCCCTATCAGGTAACAGGCGGCTGGTAGGATGAGCAAGCACATCTACATTAGGGTCTTCTATCGCCCCGATAATCCGTCTGGTCATCCGCTCCTGGCTCTGGTTCATCGCCGAATGCACCGCAGCAATCACAATATCCAGCTCAGCAAGAAGCTCGGCGGGCATATCCAGGCTACCATCGGCGCGAATATCAACCTCTATGCCACTGAGAATACGGATGCCCTCAATTTTCTGGTTAAGCTGCTCTATCTCCGCTATCTGCTGCCTCACCCGCTCGACATCTAGCCCGTGAGCGATACCCCGCCCCACCGAGTGCTCAGGAATACCCAGATACTGATAGCCAAGGGCTCTGGCAGCCAGAGCCATGGTTTCAATACTGTCACGCCCGTCGCTCCAGTTGGTATGAACATGGAGGTCGCCCTTGATATCAGACAATTCTACCAGCCTGGGTATAGTGCCCCGCTCCGCCCTTACTACCTCCTGTCCACCCTCTCTTATCTCAGGGGGGATAAACTCCAGACCCTGCCGCTGATAAAAAGCCTCCTCGGTGGCAAACTTCTCCAGCTCCCCGGTTTCCAGATTGGTGATGCCATACTCAGATAGCTTCAGTCCCATCCGGTGCGCCCTCTCCCTGAGGTCGATATTATGCTGCTTACTGCCGGTGAAATACTGCAGGGTGGAGCCAAAGGAGTCATGCTCCACTATTCTCAGGTCAACCTGAAGTCCCCCGGAAACAAGCACGCTTGCCTTGGTCTTGCCGCTGGCTAAAACATCCTTGACCTGGGGCAAGGCGGTGAAGGCTTGGATTGCCTCCGTGGCATTATCCGCCGTGCCCATAAGGTCGATATCACCCACCGACTCGCAGAAGCGGCGCAGACTCCCCGCCGGGGTGAAATTGCGCAATCCGGGCACAGGAGCGAGGCCAGCTGAAATCTCCTCCACTACGGGCAAGGCTTCGCCGAGAGGAATACGCTGGCTCTTTTTCTTCCTCCGCACCGCCTGAATCTGGTGCAGAATATTCTCCGCCGTTTTATCCCCCATACGGGGTAAGATAGTGACCTTACCCCCCACTATAGCCACCTCCAGCTCATCTATTGACTTTATGTCAAGTTCTTTAGTGAGCAACATGGCTGTCTTGGGGCCAATGCCGGGGACATCAAGCAGGGTGCTAATCCCCTCGGGGAACTCAGCCTTCA
>JAZGHN010000041.1:0-4410 GCA_036481135.1 Dehalococcoidales bacterium
TGAAACGATGGGACTCTGCATCCCACCCAGAACCCTAGCTAATAAAACCTCCCTTGATGGCAATCTAGAGAGGGCTGTTACCTCCTCCGAGGTAAGCAGTCTATCAGTCAAAAATCCTCCCCTGATATGGAGCTCCAGCTTTGAGGTGCGAATGTAGTCAGCCAAAGCCCTAGCCGGCTCAACAATATCGCCATAGCCAAAGGCAATAGCTACCGGACCTACAAAGGAGGTGGCCAAATCAGCCCTACTTGCCCTTTCGGCGGCAAACCGAGCCAGGGTATTCTTCACTACTCTGTACTCAATGCCCACCTCCCTTAACTTATGACGCAAACCGGTTATCTCAGAAGTTGATAACCCCCGATAGTCGGTTAAGATACCGATGCTACATTTAGAAAAGGTTTCCTGCAATCTATCAATAACTTGCGCCTTCTTTTCTTTAGACATCGCTCATTGCCTCCTAATCCTACCGCTGAGCATCTATTAAAAAATAAGTCCTTCTGCCTACCGCACAAGGACCTAAGCCAAACCGCATTGGTTTGACACTCTTATTACTCCTCGGCAGGCAAACCGATTTAAGCCTTCGAATGGCACCCACTGTCTCAGGAAATTATTAAGTTTTTAATCAAGCTCACCTAGAATAGCATTAACTGGAACTTAAAGCAAGGGTTGGTTTAAGGTCAAGCTTTATCCCGGGACCCATAGTGGTAGTTACCACGGCAGTCTTAATATACTGCCCCTTGAGACCACCAGGCTTAGCCTTCATCAGCGCCTCTATCATCGCGGTCAGGTTATCCATCAGCTTATCATCCTCAAAACTAACCTTGCCCAGAGGGACATGGATAATAGCCGTCCTGTCCAGCTTAAATTCTACCCGACCCTTACCGGCATCACCTATTACCCTGGCCAAATCCTCTGGAGCCACCACTGTTCCTAATTTAGGGTTAGGCATCAGTCCTCTCTTGCCCAAGATTTTCCCCAGCTTACCCACCTTACCCATCATGTCACGGGTAGCAATAGTGGTATCAAACTCCAACCAGCCACCCTCAATCTTCTTAATCAAATCGTCGCCACCAACAAAGTCAGCCCCGGCTTCCTTGGCAATTTTCTCCGCTTCACCCTGGACAAAAACTAAAATGCGTACCTTCTTCCCCAACCCATGAGGTAAAAGGGCAACACCACGTACCTGTTGGCTGGCGTTCCGAGGGTCGACACCCATCCGAAGGTGAAGTTCCACAGTCTCATCGAATTTAGCATAAGTCGCCTTCTTAATCAGCTCAATAGCCTCCTGGGGAGAATAAGTTCTGGTCTTTTCCAGTAGCTTGGCTGCTTGTTGATAGTTTTTACCCCGTCTTGCCATCTTTACTCTATCTCAATTCCCATACTTCTGGCGGTGCCCTCAATAATTCGCTCCGCTGCTTCAACGCTAGTAGCATTTAAGTCCTTTGCCTTAAGCTCAGCTATTTCGCGAAGTTTTTCTCGGGGCAGCTTGCCTACCGTCTCACGACCGGTCTCGCCAGCACCCTTCTCCACACCCAACGCCTTCTTCAGCAAATCACTAGCTGGTGGTGTTTTAGTAACAAAGGTAAAGGACCTATCCTCAAAGACGGTTATTTCCACCGGAATAATAGACCCAGCCTGCCCCGCAGTACGCTCGTTGTAATCCTTACAAAAGGCCATAATATTAATCCCATGCTGACCTAATGCCGAGCCTACCGGGGGTGCTGGATTTGCCTTCCCTGCTGGAATATGCAACTTAATTACAGCTTTTACCTTCTTTGCCACTTGTGCCTCCTAAAAGAGCTCAGAGCTTCTCCACCTGCAAGAAGTCAAGCTCCACCGGTGTGTCACGCCCAAAGAGGGACAGCATCACCTTGATCTTCCCTTTCTCTGGATTCATGCTGTCCACTACTCCTATAAAATCAATAAACGGACCATCAACCACCCGCACACTCTGCCCCTCCCGAAAGCCGACCTTAAGCCTTGGTGCTTCAGCCTCCATCTGCTTCAAAATGCGGGTAACTTCCCCCTCCCCCAAGGGAACAGGTTTATTCCCGCTACCAATAAAACCAGTGACACCCGGGGTGTTACGAACTATCCCCCAGCTCTGGTCACTCATCTTCATTTGAATAAGGACATAACCGGGCAATATCTTCTTGGCCACAGTCCGCCTCTGCCCATTTTTAACCTCAATCTCGTCCTCAGTAGGTATAACTACCTGAGAGACCTCACTCCCGGAGTCCATGAATTTGACGCGTTGTTCTAAATTCTTCTTAACTCGTTCTTCATGGCCCGAATAGGTATGAATTACAAACCAAGTTTCTGGCTCCTTCGCCATAAATGACCTCACTCAGGTAAAGATTTTTGGGAAAGCACAACATCCCCCGGTAATAACACTTCAACTCAACTTGGAAACTGACAAACTGTCATCGACCTAAAAAGATTTTACCGGCAAGCTCAGCAAAACCATAATCCAAGGCTCCTAGTATCACACCAAAGATGATAGTAACAACAAGCACTATGCCTGTCAAACGGGCTGCCTCTGGCCTGGAAGGCCAGTGCACCTTCTTTAACTCACCTATCACCTCGCCACCGGCTCTAATAAATCTTGAGCCCTCTTGCTTAGTCTTAGGAGTATGATATGTCATCGGAGGAATCTCACTTAGCCCCCAATTGAGCCGCCCTATTTTACCTCTTTATGAAGTTTATGAGAGCGACAACGAGGGCAGTATTTTCTAAGCTCTATTCGGTGGGGATCATTCCTTCTATTCTTAGTTGTAGTATATGTCCTCTCCTTGCACTCAGTACAGGCAAGGTAAACAATAACCCTAGCTTCAGCTTTCCTAGCCATATTTACTCTATAATGCGGCTAACAGTGCCCGCACCTACCGTTCTACCCCCCTCCCTAATAGCGAAACGCAGACCTTTCTCTAAGGCCACGGGGTAGATAAGTTTTATCTCCATAGTTATGTTGTCGCCGGGCATAACCATCTCTACCCCCTCCGGTAGCTTAATCTCGCCGGTAACATCTGTGGTCCTGATATAAAATTGGGGTTTATACCCGGTAAAGAAGGGGGTGTGCCTCCCTCCCTCCTCCTTACTCAACACATATACCTCAGCCTCAGCACGGGTATGTGGTTTAATAGTACCAGGGGCAGCTAATACCTGTCCCCTTTCTAGATCAGCCCGCTCTACACCCCTTAATAAGCAGCCAACGGCGTCACCGGGCTCAGCATAATCCAGGGTCTTGTGAAACATCTCCAGGCTGGTAACTACCACCTTGCGGGGCTCATGATGTAAGCCGACTATTTCAACTTCATCCCCGGCCTTAACCACACCGCGCTCAACCCTGCCTGTAGGCACCGTGCCCCGACCTTTAATGCTAAAGACATCCTCTACCGGCATTAAGAAGGGCTTGTCTTTAGGTCGCGTGGGAATAGGGATATATTCATCTATAGTATTTACCAGCTTCCAGATGCCTCCACACCACTGACACTCCGTCTTACCACAGCCACACTCCAGAGCTTTAAGAGCACTCATTCTTATTATAGGTACCTTATCTCCAGGGAAACCATACTTATTAAGCAACTCCCTCATCTCCATCTCCACCAGCTCTAAAAGCTCCTCATCCTCCATCATATCTATCTTATTGAGGGCAACTACAATTGCAGGAACCTCCACCTGACGAGCTAGCAAGAGATGCTCTCTGGTCTGAGGCATAGGGCCATCGGGAGCACTTACCACCAATATCGCTCCATCCATCTGAGCAGCCCCGGTTATCATATTCTTAATGTAGTCAGCATGGCCAGGGCAATCAATGTGAGCATAATGCCGTTTCTCAGTCTCATATTCAATATGAGCGATAGCAATAGTTAATCCCCGTGCCTTTTCCTCAGGCGCGTTATCAATGCTGTAAAACTCACGGAATTCTGTTGGTCCCTCCTTAGACAGTACCTGGGTGATCGCCGAAGTTAATGTTGTTTTGCCATGGTCAACGTGACCAATGGTGCCCACATTGCAGTGTGGTTTGGTGCGCTCGAATTTCTTTTTTGCCATTTTAACCCCCCTTATTTAACAGCCCACAAGCAGATTCGAACTGCTGACCCCGTTCTTACCAAGAACGTGCTCTTCCTACTGAGCTATGTGGGCACTTGTTCCTATTATATAGAATTCTACAAGTCGGTGTCCAGTGGTAGCTCCACAATACTGGAGGGGGCAGGATTCGAACCTGCGTAGCCATTTCAGGCGGCAGATTTACAGTCTGCTCCGATTAACCACTCCGGCACCCCTCCCCCCATAGCCACCAAAATTAAACAATTCAGCCCGAGAGGGGATTCGAACCCACTAACCTACCGATTACAAGTCGGTTGCGCTGCCATTGCGCTACTCGGGCACCGCCTCTCGAGGCCTTTC
>JAZGHN010000042.1:0-4065 GCA_036481135.1 Dehalococcoidales bacterium
TTTGGTGGTTGATTTTCCAAGTGGCGCATTCGTCTAGGGGTTTAGGACACCGCCCTCTCAAGGCGGAGATCACCGGTTCGAATCCGGTATGCGCTACCAAGCTTGACTTTTATATCATTCATTCTTATAATATTTCAGCTAATTAACCTTGATAGTAATGCCCGAGTAGCGCAATGGTAGCGCAACCGACTTGTAATCGGTAGGTTAGTGGGTTCGAGTCCCCTCTCGGGCTGAGGTGGTTAGCCCTAATGGTGGTGTGGGGAGGGGTGCCGGAGTGGTTAATCGGAGCAGTCTGTAAAATTGCCGCCCTGACGGGCTACGCAGGTTCGAATCCTGCCCCCTCCACTATTTTATATGAAATAGCTTAGACTAACACTGGATTATAAAAATCTGTTATAATAGAAGCAGTGCCCACATAGCTCAGCAGGTAGAGCACGTTCTTGGTAAGAACGGGGTCACCAGTTCGAATCTGGTTGTGGGCTCGGGATAAAGAAGGGGGTTTAGAATGGCAAAAAAGAAATTTGAACGGACCAAGCCGCATTGCAATGTGGGTACCATCGGGCATGTTGACCATGGCAAGACAACGTTAACCTCGGCAATGACATTGGTGTTATCTAAGGGAGGCACTACTGGCTTTCGCTCTTTTGACAGCATTGATAATGCTCCCGAAGAGAAGGCACGAGGATTAACCATTGCCATTGCTCATATTGAGTATGAGACAGAAAAACGTCATTATGCTCATATAGATTGTCCCGGTCATGCTGACTTTATTAAGAATATGATAACTGGTGCCGCCCAGATGGATGGAGCTATACTGGTAGTGAGTGCTCCAGATGGTCCTATGCCTCAGACTAGAGAGCATGTCTTATTGGCGCGTCAGGTGGAGGTTCCTTATATAGTAGTTGCTCTTAATAAGGTGGATGCGATGGAGGATGAGGAACTTCTGGAACTGGTGGAGGTGGAGGTAAGGGAACTGCTTAGCAAGTATAATTTTCCTGGGGAAAAGATACCAGTGGTGAGAGTGAGTGCACTCAAAGCATTGGAATGTGGTTGTGGCAAAAAAGACTGCCAGTGGTGTGGCCCTGTCTGGAAGTTGCTGGATACCATAGATGAGTATATACCCGTGCCAGTGCGGGCTAAAGATAAGCCCTTTTTGATGCCAGTGGAAGATGTTTTTAGTATCAAGGGGCGGGGCACGGTGCCTACAGGCAGGGTTGAGAGGGGTGTGATTAAACCCGGGGACGAGGTTGAGATAGTGGGCTTGCACCATGAGCCCCGTAAGACGGTAGCTACCAGCCTGGAGATGTTTCATAAGATTCTGGATGAAGCTGAAGCTGGAGATGCTGTCGGCTGTCTCCTCCGGGGGATGGAGCGGGATGAGGTGGAAAGGGGTATGGTATTGGCTGCCCCTGGTTCGATTAAACCACATACTTATGCCGAGGCTGAGGTGTATGTTCTGAGTAAAGAGGAGGGGGGCAGGCATACCCCGTTCTTTAACGGATATAAGCCTCAATTTTATATTAGGACTACTGATGTTACCGGAAGCATTGAGTTACCAGAAGGGGTGGAGATGGTTATGCCTGGTGATAATATAACAATGAAGATAAAACTCATTTATCCGGTAGCCCTGGAGAAAGGTCTGCGGTTTGCTATTAGGGAAGGGGGCAAAACGGTAGGTGCTGGCAGCATTAGCCGCATCATAGAGTAAATTATGGCGAGGAAGGCTGAAGCCAGGGTTATTATTCATCTTGCCTGTACTGAGTGTAAGGAGAGGACATATACTACCACTAAGAACAGAAGAAATGATTCCCAGAGATTGGAGCTTAGAAAATATTGCCCCCGTTGTCGTGTTTATCAACTCCATAGGGAGATAAAATAGGGGTGCACCATTAAGGGGCGTGGGATTTCCTTCTATGACACATCACACTGCTAAGAAAAGTTCAAGATTAGGATTTATTAGAGAGACTATAGGCGAGTTAAAGAAGGTAACTTGGCTGAGTAAACCGGAGATTGCGTATTTGACATTTCTGGTGTTGATTGTTGCTCTTGTCACCGGTCTAATTCTGGGAGCGGTTGATTGGGGTTTTACTCGCCTGGTCAATGAGGTTTTTTTGGGTAGATAGCAGATTGGCTAGTTCCCAGATTGAGCTAAAGGGCTATGGTGAAGGCAATAATTTCGTGTTTTTTGAGGTATCTATTTGAATGAGGTTATCTGTGGACGAGAATCAGAAAGAATGGTTCGTTGTTCATACCTATTCGGGGCATGAAGAACGAGTTAAGAAGAATTTAGAACAACGGATGAAGGTCATGGATATTGGAGATGAAATCCTTGAGGTAGTTATACCTACTGAGGAGGAGGTAGAGGTTAGGGGTGGGGAGAGGCGTAACGTGACTAAGAAAATATTGCCTGGCTATGTCCTGGTTCGGATGAAGATGACAGACCAGAGCTGGAATGTAGTGCGTAATACCCCTGGGGTCACTGGTTTTGTCAGTGGTGGGGGTAAGCCTGCTCCGTTGAGGGAAGAGGAGGTTAGTCAGATTTTGAAACAGATGACAGCCGAAGCACCGAGGGTTAAGGTTGGCTTTCGTAAAGGGCAGAGTATACGGGTGATTGACGGTCCTTTTCTTGATTTTGTGGGGGTAGTGGATGATATAAGCCTGGGGAAGGGTAAAGTTAAGGTGCTTCTATCCCTTTTTGGGCGCGAAACATCTGTGGAGCTTGACCTGTTGCAGGTAGAGAAGCTTTAATTTTGTATTCTATGGTGAGGAGACACAGTGCCAAAGAAGATTAGAGCAATGATTAAACTTCAGATTGAAGCGGGCAAGGCAACCCCAGCACCGCCAGTAGGTCCGGCTCTGGGTCAGCACGGAATTAACATTATGGCTTTTTGTAAGGAGTATAATGAGCGTACTGCTACCCAGGTTGGGTCTATTATTCCCGTCGAAATAACTGTCTTTGAGGATAGGTCATTTAAATTTATTACCAAAACACCGCCAACGGCCGATTTGCTGAAGAAGGCATTGGGTGTGGAAAAGGGATCTGGCGCTGCCGGTCATGAAAAAGTAGGCAGCTTATCTCGAGATAAACTTCGTGAAATAGCTCAGATTAAGGCTAAGGACTTAAATGCTAATAGCATTGAGGGGGCGGAGCGAATTGTTGAGGGCACAGCTCGAACTATGGGAATTGAGATAGAGTAAAAATGGTAAGGCGCAGTAAAAACTATCAAGAAGCAGCTAAAGTGTTAGACAGGGCGAAGGCTTACGAGCCTCGGGAGGCTATTGAATTGGCTAAGAAGGTAGCTCATGTCCGATTTGACGAGGCGGTTGAGCTTCACCTTCGGATGGGTGTTGACCCTCGCAATGCCAGTCAGCAGGTGCGTGATGTGGCTATTCTTCCTCATGGGCTGGGGAAGAAGGTAAGGGTTTTGGTTTTTGCCCAGGGTGAGGCAGAAATGATTGCTACCACTGCCGGGGCTGATTTTGTTGGTGGTGATGATTTAATTAAGAAGATTGAAGATGGTTGGTTAGATTTTGATACTGCTATTGCTACCCCTGACCTGATGGGTAAGGTAGGTAAGCTGGGGAAAATTTTGGGGAAGAAGGGATTGATGCCTAACCCTAAGTCAGGGACAGTGGTAGCCGCGGCTGACCTACCCAGAGTAATAGATGATGCCCGCAAAGGTCGGGTGGAATTTAGACTGGACAGGACGGCTATCATTCATGTCCCGGTGGGCAAGGTTAGTTTTGACAGCGATAAGTTGATGGATAACCTGACGGCGGTGGTGGAGGCAGTGGTGAAGGCTAGACCTAGTGGTGTCAAGGGTCAGTATGTTAGGACTGCCTTTCTAAATACTACTATGGGTCCTGGTATAAAGCTTGACCTGAAATCAACTCTGTCATTAAGTTCCAGTTGATACTGTAGGGCAACGGATAGTCATAACAAGAAATTTGTAATTTAACTCTGTTATAATTAATAAGTTCTGAACCGGGTTCGGTATTGTCCTGAGACAGTGGGTGCCGATTTAGGCTTAAATTAATGTGCCTGCCGAGGAAAGAAGGACTTCG
>JAZGHN010000043.1:0-11875 GCA_036481135.1 Dehalococcoidales bacterium
GCTTGTCGGACTTGCTCACCTTGGTTCATTACAGAAAACCTCCTCTACTATGTTAATATTATATTCCTATTACCAGCCAATTAAAAGTATGGATAATCCTGATTACTCCCCCTTGGCAGTGTCGCTATCTTCTTTGGTCTTCCTCGTCTTGGCTAGTTTAACCTTTTTAACCTCTTTGGTCCTCCCAGCTTTTTTGGCCTTATTAGCAGCATACATCTTGGTTAGAAACTCCAAACGCGACTCAACCTTCTTCCCAGCACCAGCAGTTTTTACCTCGGCCCGGCCTACTGCTTCCCCAATAGTCTCCTCAAGTCGTTTGCGCCTTTTTGGGGGCCGTCTTACCACCGCTTCCTCAGCGGCCTGCTTAGTCTCTTTGCCCCTTCCTCCTACCATAGCTGCCATCGTCTCCTCCTCAGCAGCCCGTTTAACCTCCCTACCCCTTTCCTCAACCAAGCTGACCGCCCCCCGGGCAACCTGTTGAATCTCGCTACTTATCTCTTGTATTTTAGCTATTACTTCCTGCGAAGCCTTTCTCACCATCTCAGCAGTCTCTTCGGCTTCTTTGTGTAACTCCCGAACTTCACCCATCGCCTCCTTAAATTCTTTCATCGCAGATTCCATGGTCTCTCTAGACCACTTACTTGTTTCCTCTGCTCGAGTTATTGCCTGGGCAAATGCCTTCGTTGATTCTTCGCCAGCCTCCTCAAGCCCTTTACCCACCTTCTCCGCCTTAGTCACTGCTTTGTGAGATGCCTTTGCTGCTTCAGAAACTTCCTTGGCTGATTTGCCTATCTCATTAGCCCTAGCCATGGCTTCCCTAGCAAGTACCATTGCTTCCCTAGCAGTTTCCCTGGTTGACCTGCCTATCTCCTCAGCCTGGTTTATCCCATCCAGAGACTCTTTCATGGAGGTCTCCGCAGCTTCCCTAGCGGTATCGACCGTTTTCTCAGCTCTAGCTACCGCCTCTCTAAACACTCTTGCCACCAACTCGGTAGATTCCCTAGCTACTTTGATTGCTTCATCAGCCCTAGCTATCGCTTCCCGGGATTCTCTTATCGATGCTTCAGCGTCCTCCTTAGCCTCTTTGCTTACTTCCTTAGCCTTAGCTACCGCTTCCCGGGACGCCTTCGCTGCCAGCTCAGCAGCCTCCTTGGCTGATTTGCCTATCTCCTCAGCCCTGACTATCGCTTCACGGGATATCTGTACTGTAGCCTCAGCAGCCTCCCTGGCTGACCTGCTTAGCGTCTCAGCTCTCTCTACCGCCTTCTTAACCGCGCCGATACCAGTTTCCATATCTTCCAAGAATCCTTTAAACTTAAGCCGATCTTATCCAGCGTTCCCGGCAAAAGCTTAACATCTTCACTTATGTGACCTCATTTTATAATAGGCTGTTTGGTTTTGCAATCGGCAAAACCAAGTTAGCAAAAGGTTGCCCTCCATCCGCTATCTCCCAGTCTTTGAAGAATCTAGCTATAGCAATTGACATTACTATCCGAATATGACTAAAATGGGGAAACTGTTAATATTGGAGTGAAGAATGAAATTAGTAGTAATAGGTTTTGGACAATGCGGCGGCAGGATTGCTGATGAGCTTGCTCGCCTAAACAAAAGGGCACGCAAATATCGAAAGATTGAGATAATTACTGGCGCTTATGCTGTAAACACAGATGCTGCCGATTTAAGTGGGCTATCCTCAATAAGGCCTGACTATAAGCATAGAATCCTCATCGGCTCTCGAAAGACTGGCGGGCACGGTGTAGGCAAGATTAACGAGCTGGGCGCTGAAATAGCCAAAGAAGATAGCGACAAGGTTATAGAGGCCATAAGAACCACCGAGCGACTCTTCGAGTCAGACGCCTTCTTGCTGGTCGCCAGTGCTGCTGGTGGCACCGGCTCAGGAGCAATACCGATACTGACTCAAATGATAAAAGAGCGCTATGGAGATAAACCGATATATGATGTTATCGTCCTCCCCTTTGAGCATGAGGAACAAAACGAGGAAAGGGCTGTATATAACTCGGCAGTATGCCTGAAATCGGCCAGCGCAGTAGCTGATGCCATCATTCTCATTGACAATCAGAGGTACATTAGAAAGGATACCTCCCTTAAGGACAATATATCCAAAATTAACGCCCTGATAGCCGAGCCGTTCTATAACCTACTCTGCGCCGGCGAGGAGAAAAAGCAAAAGCACATCGGGGTAAAGACGCTTGATGCCGGAGACATAATCCAGACCTTGTCAGGGTGGACAGTGATTGGCTACGGCAGATCGGTACTACCAATTCTCCCCTCTCCCTTTAAGCGAGACAGCTTCAGGGACAAGAGCAAGGAGATACACAAGGGAATGCAAGCCATGGATGAAGCCCTGAGTGAGCTATCGCTCCAGTGTAACGCACAGGATGCCAATAGGGCTCTATACCTGCTCACCGCACCAACTAAAGAAACAAATATGGACCTGGTTAAGGAGCTCGCTGACCACCTGAGAGAGCTAGCTTCAAAGGCGGTAATAAGGAGCGGTGATTACCCCCGAAGAAGAGGGGTGCTGGATGTAACTGTAATCCTGTCTGAACTTGACACTGTGGAAAAGGTGAGGAAGTACTATGATAAATCAACCGACCTTATCCCCGCGGTTAAAGAGAGGCAGGGAGAGATAAGAGACAAGCTCAAAGATATGGAGGAGTCGGCAAAAGATATACCATCGTTACTATAACCGGTAAATCCAAGCCTACTTTGAGGAAGTTAATTGAATTAACCTCCTCTTTTCTTTCCTCGCCTGCCCCTAAAAAACCTTTGGAAACCAGATAATATTAGGGTATAATAGAAGCAGCAGAAGATGGCTTCTCAAGTTTTTTATCGTAAGTGGCGCCCTCAAAGCTTAGCCGAGGTAGTTGGTCAGGAACAGGTAACACAGACACTGCTTAATGCCCTCACCAGCGAACGTGTATCTCACGCCTACCTTTTCTGTGGCCCGCGAGGAACAGGCAAGACCACCACCGCACGCATCCTGGCTAAGGCGGTAAATTGCCTGACCAATGGCAAAAGTGAACCCTGTAATACCTGCCCCATGTGCCAGGCAATAACCGAGGGCAGGGCTCTGGATGTCATAGAGATTGATGCCGCCAGTAATACTGGCGTTGATAATATCCGAGACCTCCGTGAGAGGGCTAACTATGCTCCCAGTGAAGCCCGCTATAAGATCTATATTATAGACGAAGCCCATATGCTCAGCACTAGCGCCTCCAATGCCCTGTTGAAGACGTTGGAGGAACCACCACCCCACGTTATTTTCGTTCTAGCCACTACCGAAGCCCATAAAGTCCTGCCCACCATTATGTCGCGGTGCCAGCACTTCGATTTCCGCCGCATCTCCCAAACAGATATCGTTTCCAAGCTCACTCGTATTTGTGAACAGGAAGGCATTCATATGGAGTCAGAGGCACTGCGGCTTATCGCCAGGAGTGCCACCGGTAGTCTGCGAGATGCGGAAAATCTGCTGGAACAGCTAACCATCTACTACGGCCCCGAGGTCGGACTCCAGCAGGTTCAGGCTACTCTGGGTATCACCGGAGACCAGCGAGTCAAAGAGGTGGTAAAGCATATGATAAATAATGACATCTCCGCCGGGATAAGGGCGATAAATAGCGCTGATAACGATGGTTTGGATTTACGCCAGTTCAATCGGGAACTGGTGGGATACCTCAGAGGCCTGCTCCTGATAAAGACCGGCTCTGATGAAGCCATAGACTTCACCGCCGAGGATATAGCTGAACTGAAGGCTCTAGCCGCTAAAGCTCCCCTGGCTCAAATATTGAAGGCGGTCAAGCTCTTCAGCCAGCTTGAGCTCAGTTTTGATAACTACTCCACCCTGCCCTTAGAGCTAGCGCTCACTGACTGTACCCTAACCGCGGAGAAAGAAAAGGGGAAAGTGGTCAGGGAAGCCAAGCAAGAAGCCCCCCAGCCGGCAAAAGCAACCACCCCACCAGTGGCTCCACCACAGCCCGAAAAGTCAACAGCCGAACCTGAGCCAGCAACTGTAGCTACACCGCCAACACCGGAGGCAGCCACCCCCCAGGCAGAACCAGATAGTGAAATTGAACAACTGCGACTGAATTGGAGGCAGGTTATTGAGCAAGCGCCGGAAGAGACCAAAAGGACCCCAGCTATTGCTATACTCAGAAGCGCTGGGATTAAGCCGGTGTCAATTGAAGATGATACCGTAGTTTTAGCCTTCAGATACTCATATCATAAGGAGCACATAGAGAAGCCGGAAAATCAACAGATAGCGGAAAAAATCATAGGCAACTTCCTCGGGCGTCCCTGCCATGTGCGTTGTATTCATGAGCCAGCAAACGACCACCTGCTAAAAGCAGCACTAAAGATGGGCGCCCAGATTATCGATGTGGAGGAGAAATGAATCTATCTATGCTAAATCAAGCTCAGGAACTTAAATCCAAATTAGACAATGCTCAAAAAGAATTAAGCAACACCATTGTAGAAGCAAACGTGGGTAAAGGCGCAGTTAAGGTTGTCATGGATGGGCAACAGAAAATACAGTCGATAGAGATTTCACCCAAGGTAATAGACCCGGAGAAGCCGAAAGCCCTGGAGGAATTAGTGTTAAAGGCGGTGAGCGAAGCCATTGCCAAATCCCAAAAGGTTGCCGCCAAGCAGCTAAGAGGGCTAACCGGCGGTTTTAAAATCCCGGGGCTATTCTAATATCCATTCTAGCGCTCTGAGAGCGCTTTTCGACGGTTTATTAAAGAGATAAAGCCCTTCCCCCCTCTCCTAAACCCGAATTCCCGCTTGAAGGGCGCCAGGGAGAAAGAGGAAAGAGTGAATCAAGAACCCATACCCGCTGCTGATGCCGTAACTAAGCTCATTCAGGAACTTAACAAACTGCCTGGCATTGGGCCTAAGAGCGCCCAGCGACTGGCTTACCACCTATTGCGCGCCCCCGAAGAGCAGACCAGGCAATTGGCTGATGCCCTCCTCTCGGTAAAACGGAAGATTAAGCTATGCTCCGTTTGCTTTAATGTTACCGAGTCCGACCCCTGCCGCATCTGCGGCAATGTCCAGCGTGACCGAACCCAGATATGCATCGTGGAGCAGCCACAGGATATTTTGGCTCTGGAGCATACCGGGGTTTATAAAGGGCTATATCATGTCCTCCACGGCGCCATCTCACCCACCGAGGGGGTGGGAGCCGACGATATAAGAAGTAAAGAGCTTATGGAGCGGCTACAGGGCAGCTCAGTAGAGGAGGTTATCCTCGCCACCAACACCAACCTTGAGGGAGAGCAGACCGCCCTGTACCTCAACAAACTCATCTCACCCCTGGGCATCAAGGTAACCCGCCTAGCCAGAGGGCTGCCCTTCGGCACCGAACTGGAATACGCCGACGATTTCACCCTGACCCGCGCCCTTGAGGACAGGCAGGAGCTTTAGCGAGTAAGGTAAACTCTGACCAAATGGATAGACCAATAAAAACCTACCCTACCATTGGTGCCTGCGGTCTTGATTGCGGCTTGTGCCCCAGATACTATACGGTAGGGACTTCACGATGTCCCGGCTGCTGTGGGCCCGACTTCTTCAATAAACACCCAACATGCTCCGTCATCACCTGCTGCGTTAAGCAAAAGAACCTGGAGGTCTGCGGGGAGTGTCCTGAATTTCCCTGCCCCAAATTCAAAGAGCCTGAAGAATATCAGGCTCTGGAGACCTCCTCTTACCCACCCTACAGGAAGATTATGCCTAATTTGAATTTCATCAAAGAACATGGCATAAAAGCGTTCATAGAGCAACAGAGAAAGCGAATAGGACTACTGGAGACGATGATAGAGAATTTCGACGACGGGAGGTCGAGAAGCTTCTTCTGCAGAGCAGCAGCCCTGCTTGATGTAACAAATCTAGAAGGTTCACTGGCTGAGGCAACCCGGAGAATAAAAACAGCCGATATTAAAAGCAGAGCCAAAATCCTTAAGGAAATCATCAATGAAACTGCGGTCAAATCAAGGTAGTCGGAAATGATAATAGAGCATCGAGAAGATATAAGCTCAAATTTTGAGGGAACAATTATTGATATTGAGACCGTTGGGGAATTTCGTAATCAATATCCTGATTCAAGGCGATATAAGAGTATTCAACTAGTCATTTTTGGATTTATCAATAGAGACGCCCTTCAAATACTCTGTGCAAAGGGGATGGGAGCAATCGAGGAGCTAAGAGAAAGAACAGGCAAGATTATAGATAGTCTAGAAAGACCTTTTCATGCATTCAACTGTAATTTTGAGAGTGGTGTTTTGTTTTATGAGCTTGGCAAGGAAATTATTTTTGATGGAGAACTTCAAGAACCATACGAAAGTAAAGCAAGAGCAGTCAGCGATTTAGGTATCCCCAACTATGACGACCCATTTTATGATAAGGGATTGTGGTGTATGAATGCTTGGCATAAAGGCGAATTTGATGCAGCAATAGCACACAATAGAGCCTGCCTTTTAAAAGAAAGAGATATTTTGATAAAAAGAAGCTGTATAAAACCTGACGAACTAAAATTTGTTAAATAAAGGTAAAAAATGACCAAGCCGCGGAATTATCAGACGGAAGCCATCATTATCAAGAAGACCAAGCTGGGGGAGGCGGATAGAATCCTCACCCTCTACACCCCCCAACTGGGCAAGATTCAGGCGGTAGCCAAGGGGGTGAGGCGCCCCAAGAGCAAAATGGCGGGACACCTTGAGCTGCTGACCCACAGTTTGATATCGCTGGCACGGGGGCGCAATCTGGATACGGTAACCGGAAGCCAGACCATCGACAGCTTCCTCCCCCTGAAAAGCGACCTGGAGCTCGCCGCCCAAGCCCTTTATGCTACGGAGTTAGTTGACCAGTTCACCGCCGATAATGTGGAAAACCGCCCCCTGTTTCAGCTACTACTGGAGACACTGCATCATCTCTGCCAGGGGAGCAAGAATGAACTAACCTTGCGTTACTTTGAGCTGTACCTGTTAAATGCGGTGGGCTACCGACCCCAACTGCAGCACTGCGTCTCCTGCCGCTCGCCACTAGAACCCGTGGTCAATTCATTCTCCCCCAGTGCCGGGGGCGTGGTCTGCCCCAACTGTAGCCAGAGTCAGACTTTGACCTACCCCCTATCTGTCAACGCCCTGAAGGTGCTGAGATTTTTTCAGAATAACGATTATGAGACCAGTAGCAGGTTAAAGATGAACCCAGAACTGTCTCAAGAGATAGAGGCGGTGATGAGAGACTACATTAAATACCTCCTGGAAAGAGAGGTAAAATCAGCCGCCTGGCGGGATTCTTTAAGAGAGCAAACCAAATAGACAGCTTTACTATAGGACAAAGACAACATATAATACCCGGTAAAAGAAACTTGGCTGGGAGGGCAAAACTCTCAGTCTTTTTTGCCACATTACATAAGAGCAGAATAGAAATGACATCAAGGCTAGAGCGTATAGCCCAAAACCGAAAGGAGAGAAATGGCTGAGAAAAGAGACGAGTTATCTGAAGAGGCGGAGCTAGGGGAACGCCCCGAAATTATGACAAAACCGCTTCCTCAAATCTTGGATGAGATTGAGGAGAGTATCAAATTAGCTAATGAGGCAGGCCAAAATGCTCGAGAGGCGGCAGGTGAAGCCCGCAAGGCTGGAGAGAAGGCTGCCAACGAGGCGGCTAGAGTCGCCGCTGAGGCAATTAGCAAGGTCGAGCAAACTGCCAAAAGCGCCCTACAACTGGCTGAGCTAATAAAATCAGCAATTACGGAGGCAGCTAGTACCTTAGACGAAAGACTTTCAGGAAAAAAACGCTAAGCTTAAAATCCTTGCTTACATATATTACATATAGGGGAGAGCTTAAAATAAAAATATTAGAATAGCAAAGATGGAGACGCTGTAGGGTTGGATATATTTAGCAAAGGAGGTCAGGAAAATGGTTAATAAAAATGCTAGACCACCCGAGGCAAGGAGACCTGAAGAACGCCCCAAAATCATGACCAAACCGCTTCCTCAAATCTTGGATGAGATGGAAGCAAACATCAGAGCAGCTGCGGAGGCGGCAAGAAGAGCCGAGGAGGCAGCCAAGTCAGCCCGTCAGGCTGCTGGCGCTGCCACCAAGGCATCGGATGAGGCAGCCAAGAGGGCTGAAGAGGCCCGCACCGCCGGGGAGAGGGCTGCTGAGGATGCTACCACGGCTGCGGCCGAAGCTGCCGCTAAGGCCGAGGAGACAGCCAAGTCAGCCGGAAAAGCGGCGGAGGCAGCAATGAAAACCTCCGAGGAGGCAGCTAGGAGGGCTGAGGAGGCGGGCACCGCTGCTAAAGAAGCCGCCGAGGCAGCAATGAAGACCTCCGAGGAAGCCGCCGAAAGAGCCGAAGAGGCGGCTGCAAAAGCTGAGGAAACAGCTAGGGGAGCCAAATATGCTGCGGAAGAAGCTACCACCACGGCCGAAGAGGTCGGCCTGGCAACTAGGGAAGCAGCCGCAGCCGCAGCTAAGGCAGCTGAGGAAGCAGCTCTCAGAGCCGAGGAGAAAGCGAGAGCAGCTAAAGAAGAAGTCGATGAGGCTATTGAGGCAGCAAACGCCGTCAGTAATCAGGCTGATGGAAGCATAAAGGCAGCTAAAGCAGCCGGCGCTGAATTAGTCAAACAGCCAACAGCACAAACAGTAACAAAGGCCGACGAGGCGGGAAGAAAAGCCAAGATGGCAGCTGCCACCGCTTTCCGAGCCGCTGAGGAGCTGAGCAGAAAGGCTGAGCTAGCTGAAATAGGCGGGGGTGAAGCTATCGAGGCCGCAGCCAAGGTCTCGGGAATGCTCGCCGAGAGGGTTGATGAGGCAGGGAGAGAAGCTAAAGAAGCTGCGGCTAACGGCTTCAAAGTAGCCGATAAGACCCGTAAGAAAGGCGAGCAGGCTGACATAGCTGGTGATGAAGCTACCGAGGCAGCAGCTCAAGCCCTGCATAAGCTGGTAAGCAGGGTGGAGGAACTTGCTAAGGCAGCCAGAGAAGCTGCCGCTGAAGCCGCAACAAAGGCATCAAAAACAGCTCGGGAAGTGGCGGAGACCACGATGAAGGCTGCCGGAAAGGAAGCCACCGCTAAAGCTGAAGCAGCTGAGAAGGCTGCTGCTGAAGCTGGTACCAGGGCGGTGGCAGCAGCAAGACAAGCCAAGGAAGCGGCGGAGAAAGCAATGAAGACCTCTGAGAAGGCCGCTGCTGAAGCAGCCACAAAAGCCGAGGAGGCAGCCAAGGAAGCAACGGCCAAGGTCGACCTAGTGCCCAAATTGGTAAAGGAGGTTATCTCGTCTCGGGAGTTCATGCTCACTCTAATACTGGTCACTATCGGGGCAATATTTGCCGCCGTAGCCATCAGTGTGGGGATAAGCTCACTTGGTCCATGACAAACTAGCGGGGTTACGCATGACTAATAACGTTGCTTGAATCTTGGTAAAGTTGCCTGGTGCGGTCCTATCTTTGCCCCCTGACTCGTTTGGGCTAATGGGAGTAAAGATAATTAGCTGCCTTTTTACACTGCCTTACTACCCCAGACTTCGGACTCAGACAAGCTTGGGCATCATCGGTTGCCTAACACCACAAAAAACCCTATAATACCCAGTAAAAGATGACATCGAGACTAGAGCGTATAGCCCAAAACCGACGGGAAAAGCTGGAGAGGATTCGTGCTCGCGGCATCGACCCCTACCCTCACCACTATCACCGCAGCCACACCACCCAACAAGCGGTGGCTCTACTTAAACAGATAGAGGCAGGCCAGGCTGAGGACAAGGACGTTAACGTCGCCGGACGGATCATGGCAAAAAGACCGATGGGTAAGAGCGCATTCCTTGATATCCGTGATGGTTCAGGAAAGATCCAACTGTTATTCCAAGACCTACACAAACTTGATGAGGAAGAACGCGAACTGTTTAAGGATTTAGATATTGGTGATATTATCGGGGTCGAGGGCACATTATTACGAACAAAGAGCGGAGAACCTACCGTTTGGGTAGGAGATTTCACCCTGCTGGCTAAGTCGCTCCAGCCTTTGCCGGAAAAGTGGCACGGGCTCAGTGATGTTGATAAACGATATCGGCAGCGCTACCTCGACCTCATCGCCAACGTCGAGGCTAAAGAAATCTTTCAGACACGCAGCCAGATCATCACCGGCATACGCCAATTTTTAAACCGACGAGGGTTTATCGAGGTAGAAACACCGGTGCTGCAACCATCAGCCGGGGGTGCTCTAGCCCAGCCCTTCGTCACCCACCACCACGCTCTTGACCGCGACTTATACCTGCGCATTGCCCCTGAGCTTCACCTGAAGCGGCTGGTCATAGGTGGTTTTGACAAGGTCTATGAGGTGGGGCGTACCTTCCGCAACGAGGGCGTCTCCACCAAGCACAACCCTGAGTTCACCATGATGGAAAGCTATGAAACCTATGCCGACTATAATGATGTGATGAAGATGCTGGAGAAAATGGTGCATAGTGTCGGCAAGAAGGTTCTAGGCACAGACAAGGTCGAGTTTGGCGATGATACCATAAACCTGAAGCCCCCGTGGCAGCGGTTAGAATTACGCCGGGCAATCAAACAATACAGCGGCATCGACTTTGAGAAATACCCTGATGCCGATTCCCTCAGGGCTGAGATGATGAAGCTTGACATGGAGGCTGACCCTCGAAAGGATAGGGGCAAGCTTATCGACGAGCTTCTCTCCACCTTTGTCGAGCCGAACCTCATCCAGCCCACCTTCCTCGTGGACTATCCGATTGAGATGTCGCCTCTAGCCAAGACAAAGCCTGATAATGACCGCCTGGTAGAGCGTTTTGAAGCCTTTGCCGGCGGAATGGAGATTGCCAACGCCTTCACCGAGCTTAACGACCCTACAGAGCAGAGAAGGCGCTTCCTCCACCAGCAGAAGCAGCGTCAGGTGGAAGGCGAGCTGGTTGAGACTGTTGACGAGGATTTTCTGCTGGCGTTAGAGTATGGCATGCCCCCCGCCGGGGGGCTGGGGGTGGGCATCGACCGTCTGGTGATGCTGCTCACCGGTCAGCAATCAATCCGCCAGGTAATTCTGTTCCCTCAGCTAAAGGAGAAACCCTGAGTCCATTCCACCCAAGGAGACAAAAATGGCTGAGAAAGAAAGGCTAGACATGTTTTGCTACCAATGCTCCCAGACAGCAAGAGGAACGGGCTGCACGGTAAGGGGAGTATGCGGTAAGGAAGCTACCGTCGCCCGCCTGATGGATAACCTGTTAATCTCCAGCAAGGGGATGGCAGCCTATCTGTACCATGCCAGAGAGTTGGGATACGTTGATACCGACATAGATGCCTTTCTGGAGCGAGTCTTTTATGCCACATTCACTCAGGTTAACTATGACCCGCAAGACCTAGTTAAGCTGGCTGTTGAGGGCGGTGAGATGAATATAAGGACAAAGAAGCTCCTCAAAATAGCCCACATTGATACCTATGGAGAGCCAGAACCTACAAAGGTAGAGACTGGGACGGTAAAGGGACGCGGGATTATTGTCACCGGACACGGTCTGAAGGCGCTGGAAGAGCTGCTTAAACAGGCAGAGGGGAGTGGGATAAACGTTTATACCCATTCAGAGCTTCTGCCAGCACACGGATATCCCGGCCTGAAGAAGTATAATCATCTAGTGGGTAACCTGGGGAAGTCATGGCAAGACCAGAAGAAACTATTCTCCCAATATCCGGGAGCCATCCTGGGAACATCAAATTGCGTCCTTCTCCCCAAGGAAGAATATAGGGAAAGGATGTTCACCACCGGGCCAGCACGGCTGCCCGGGGTGCAGCACATCGCTGGATATGACTACACCCCCGTAATAGAGAAAGCTAAATCGCTGCCGGAGCTTG
>JAZGHN010000044.1:0-8157 GCA_036481135.1 Dehalococcoidales bacterium
CGGGATAGGGAAGAGAAGTCGCGGTTAAAGCGAGTAAAGGTACTTTTGGAGCAAAGATAGCAGATGGCTGACGAGCTACCCTATGATAAAATACTTCAGGAATGTTTAAAGGGTGAGCTTAGGATAATAAATGCCCATCTGCCAAGCAAGCAAAAACCACTCTCCGATTTATTAAGCGAGGAATACCCCCATGTGTTATGTCGTGATGGCAGCACTCACCTTTTTAAGAGGAAGGAGCTGAAGTATCTGGCAGGCTTGCTAGATGCTGAGGAGCAAAAGGAATTATCGTTGCCTATACTAATAGGGGTGACTGCCGGCGAGGGTGAGATGGTGGTAATATGCCCCGGGGCGGTGGAGGAGAAGGTTATTTCAAAGATTCTTGATATGCCTGTAACCCGCAGACAAAAAGGGATTATCATATATAAACCGCAGTTAGCCATAATAAGGAAACTGCTTAGAACAACAACGCAGTATCTATTCCCTCCTAAACTATAGGCCTTTAGGTCATTGGCCAAAGGGCCAAAAGGTGCTAACATAGGGTTAGCCCCTGTAGCTCAGGTGGATAGAGCACCAGCCTCCGGAGCTGGGTGCGGGCGTTCAAGTCGCCCCAGGGGCGCTGTTTGGGTTATCAGGGGGCTAAGAAGGTTGATAAATATGGCAGAGCTTACTGAGATTAGGTGGCATGGTCGTGGTGGCCAAGGAGCGGTTACCTCTGCCGAATTAGTAGCACGGGCAGCTATAGATGAGGGTAAACATGCTCAAGCCTTCCCTGCTTTTGGCGCTGAAAGAAGAGGAGCACCTGTCGTCGCCTTTGTCAGAATAAGTGCCAATGAGCATATCAGGATAAGAGCCGAAATTACTGAACCTGATGTAGTAGTAGTGCTTGACCCCAGTCTATTACGTGTGGTGGATGTCGCTTCAGGACTTAAAGCCCAGGGGATTTTAGTAGTTAATAGCAAAAAACAACCAGAGCAAATCAGAAGGGAATTCGGCTTTAACTGCTCACTAGCTACGGTTGATGCTACTAAGATTGCCCGGGAACTACTTGGGGTTCCTATTGTTAATACCTCTATGATCGGAGCCCTATTAAGAGCTACTGGTATGATTAAATTAGAGTCCTTGTCCGAACCGCTGAGACAGCGGTTCGGACGTTTAGCAGGGAGAAATATCGATGCCATGAAAAGGGCGTATGAGGAAACCTCGGTAAAGGAGTAGTAATTGGCAAAACCAGAGGGTGAGCTAGCCTGGAAGGACCTGGAAATCGGCTCCATAGTAATCGAGCCGGGAAGCGCCAGCCAATACCAAACTGGTAGCTGGAGGACAGAAAGGCCAATTATTGACCTTGACAAGTGCAACAAGTGTGGCCTGTGTTATATTTTTTGTCCTGATGTGGCTATTGGGCTGAATGGTGAGGGATATCCTGAAACCGATTTGTTCTACTGCAAGGGATGCGGCATCTGTGCTGTGGAGTGCCCCAAGAAAGCTATTACCATGGTAGAGGAGGGAGAATGAGCGGGCAAAGAATAGGAGTAGAGGTTTCACACGCTATTGCCATAGCAGTCAGGCTGGCTAATGTGGATGTCGTATCTGCCTATCCTATCACTCCCCAGACTCATATCGTGGAGGACATTGCTGAGCTAGTAGCCGATGGCGAATTAGACGCTAGCTGCATTCCCGTTGAGTCTGAGCATTCAGCAATGAGCGCCTGCCTGGGCTCATCAGCAGTGGGGGCTAGAACATTTACTGCCACCGCGGGGCAGGGGTTAGAGTTGATGCACGAGGTGTTGTATGTTGCTTCATCTATGCGGTTGCCGATAGTTATGGCAGTGGCTAATCGGGCTTTGTCAGCACCGATAAACATCTGGGGCGACCATTCCGATGTTATGGCTGTCCGTGACACCGGCTGGATTCAGATATTTGCCGCCAATGGTCAGGAAACCTTTGATAGTGTACTGTGTGCCTTCCGCATTGGCGAAGACCACAGGGTCTTGCTTCCGGTAATGGTTCACCTTGATGGTTTTTTCCTGACACACATGATTGAGCCCATATTCATCCCGGAGCAAAGTGAGGTTGATAGATTCCTCCCTCCGTATCAATACCCCTTGCCGTTGGACCCCGACAAGCCGGTAAGTATGGGGTGTATGGGCGCACCTAACCTATATACAGAAGCGAAGAAAGCACAGGAAGTAACCTTGGCTGCAGCCAAAAAGGTAGTCCTTGAGGCCTGGAAGGAGTTCGGCAACATCTTTGGTCGCAACTACTCGCCGGTGGAGGGCTATCATAGTGAAGATGCTAAGGTGCTCCTATTAGCTATGGGTAGTTTCAGTGAGACGGCAATGAGTGCTGTAGACGCCCTGCGGGATGAGGGCAAAGAGGTGGGCCTGATAACGCTTCGCCTGTGGCGCCCCTTCCCTTTTGAGGAATTCCGTCAAGCGGTTAAAGATGCCGAGGTTCTCATTGTATTGGATAGAGCCCTTTCCTTTGGTGGACCCGGTGGTCCGGTCTGCTCCGAGGTTAGGTCAGCCTTATATCATGAAGAGAAAAGGCCAAAGGTCATAGGCTTTGTTGGGGGTTTAGGGGGGAGAGCAATTTCCATAGACGGGTTTAAGAAGATAATCAACAGAGGTATAGAGATCGCACAGAAGGGAAGTGAACAAGAATTTGAAATGTTTGGGGTGAGGGAATAATGGGGGACTATGTTACTTTTGGCAAGCGCTCGGTAACTAAGGAGGAATACTTCGCTCCCGGTCACCGTGCTTGTTTGGGTTGTGCCGAAGCTTTAGCAGTAAGGCTGGCCTGCAAAGCGTTAGGGCGGAATGCGATAATTGTTAGCGCCACTGGTTGTATGGAAGTAATTTCATCAGTGCTCCCTTATACCTCCTGGCGCGTTCCTTGGATTCATACCCTGTTTGAGAATACAGCAGCAGTAGCTTCAGGTATAGAGGCCGGCTTAAAGGTCATGACGAGAAACGGGAAGCGTCCAGCCAAGGAGGCAAAGGTGGTGGTGATGGCTGGTGATGGCGGAACCAGTGATATCGGGCTTCAGGCACTATCTGGAGCCTTAGAGAGGGGACACGACTTCCTTTATATTTGCCTTGACAATGAAGCCTATATGAATACCGGAATTCAACGGTCTTCGGCTACTCCCTACGGTGCTTCTACTACCACTGCCCCAGCCGGTACCCGTAGCATAGGCCAGGTTACCTGGAAGAAGAATATGCCGGCAATCGTCGCTGCTCATGATATACCCTACGTAGCTACTGCCTGTCCCAGCTACCCCTTTGATTTGATGGATAAAGTGGCTAAGGCAGCAGCAGTCCACGGGCCGACTTATGTTCATATCTTATCAGTTTGCCCCACTGGTTGGGGATGTGCCCCTGATTTAGCTATCAAGATGGGCCGTTTGGCAGTCCAGACAAGGATGTTCCCCCTGTATGAGATAGAAAATGGTCAGTATAAATTAGGTCCCGGGGGAGCTAGGCCTCGTCCTGTCACCGACTATCTGGGGTTGCAAAGAAGGTTCAGGCATCTATCTGAGGGAACCATAAAAGAAATTCAACGTAGGGTGGATGAGGAATACGCCAAGCTGGAAGAGAAGGTGGCTCATCAATCTGGGAGCTAAATAATTAGAAGAGATAGGCTTAGCTCTCGAAATACTTGATGTGTGTTTCCTATCGCCAAGAATAAAACCCCCAGTTAGCTGTTAGCTTGACCCTCAATAGGCGGTTTGCTATATTGCATATTGCGGGGTGTAGCGCAGTTGGGTAGCGCGCAGCGTTTGGGACGCTGAGGTCGGAGGTTCAAGTCCTCTCACCCCGACCAATCCTCTTGCTGACGATTCCGTGTAACGCAAACCTTGCCCTTTCGCATACCTGTGGAAGATGAAGAGGTGGAAAAGCGTCAGAGGGGAGGCAAAATAAGGGCTAAAAACCCAATGAGAGGCACTGAGAGCCAAAATTAACCCTCTACAGTCATTATTATAGGGAAAGGTATGTGAATTTACATAAAGAGGCGTAGAGAAACAAATGGTGAACTTATGATAGTTTACTAGGGTGGTGGTAGATGCAAGAATAACTGGGTATCTCTTTATTTCTCAAAGATACCCAGTTCTCAGTAATAATAGTCTTCGTAATTGAGCTTTAGCTCTTCCCTATCCTGAACATCTTGGTCCCACATACGGGACACACACCTTGTGTCGCTGGTTTCCCGTTCTTCATCGTTATGCGTCTAGCATCTTTCATTTCTCTTTTAGTACGACATTTCACACAATATGCTTGCATTCAGGTTTACCTCCCCTTTCGGTTTGCCCTAAAGATAAACTATTCTTTCACAAGATGTCAATAGCTAATAGCCACAAAATGCCCTAATTATGAAGAATATGGCGCATTAATTGAAAGAATGGGGGGAAATTGATACTATCGTGATAGGAAGGAGGGAGCCTTCCTGTGGTCGGATTTACCGAAAACTCCTCGTGGCCAGGGTGATGAAAGCGATTAAGTACAACAAGAGGAAGTTCCTGATGGTATTACTGCCGGCGCTGGTTGTAGCCCTGGCTCTTTTGGTGTCTCGCTCTTCGGTGGCTCAGTCAGGTGATGAGCAGTGGAACCAGACCTTCGGCGGTTTGGGCTACTATGATGTCAGCTATTCTGTTGACCAGACCTCCGATGGCGGCTATATCGTAACGGGGTGGACACGGTCTTACGGGGCTGGTCGTGATAGCGTATGGCTGATAAAGGTGGGGGTTAATCCTGCTGACTCTACCACTGGTGACAAATGGTATAAAACCTTCAATGGTTTTGATTAAGAGGCAAGGCCCCTTAGCGAGACCTCTCTTCTGCCTCTAAATCCAGAAGTTCATAGCTTAAGTTATCTTCTGTACATCTTTGAATCAAGCCCGGAACATTTTCCTCGACGCAGACCACTACGGAGGATAAGCCTGAACGTGCCGCTTCAACGGTCGCTTCTTTCACCCCGTAGAAGTATTGTGGGGTAACATCTATCCGCTTCAACGCTGTCAGCGCTTCAATGCCTACAGCACCGAGCAATGGTGCCTTACCAACTTCCTCCCTCAATTTGGCGAGGTCGACACGCTTAGAACCACCTTTCTGGATACCCGGTACCTTTAAGATGGTTATCCTCCCTGTCTGTAGCTCCACTATTCCTTCTATGTTGGAGATGCCTACATCCTCTCCCTTCTTGGCATCGGAGACGGCTACCCCCTTCGCTCCTTTTCCCACAACACCAGCGGCCAAAAGCAATCCCCCTTTCATCTCTAACCCCACTGTCTGGCCCTGGGATAAGTCGCAGTCCGCTACCGCCGTACAGATGGTTAAATTTGTCACCGCCCTCTGGGCAAGGTCAGAGTAGTTCTCCAGTTCGCTAAGTATCTTTAGAATCCAGTTCACACCCTCTCTGGTTACTCTATATTTAGAGCGTCCATCCGAAACTACCCAGCCATCCTTTATTAGTTTCTCTATGTATTGCGAGATAGCCTGGGGGGTAACACCGAGTCTCGACGCAATGTCCTTCTGCTGTATGCTGGGCTGACCCTCGGCTAATTCAACCAGTATTCGAAATTTTGTCGACAGACTCTTATCCTGTAATATTCGCACCATCTTCGTTATCTAACCAGCCTCGTTGTAGCTATTGATTCCATCGCTAACTTTAGTGCCCCTCGGAGATTTTGTCAATTCGGAGATTTGTTAAATTCCTGGTGAAGCAAGAAACTGGATTTGACAGTATAGTTATGCCATGTGGGAAATAGAAAGGGATTCCTCCATCTACTTGGTGAAACGAGCCGAGAAATTAAGAGCAGGGTAAGGAGCCCTGTCTTATATCAGCCCCATCTTTTTTAGCGCTTCCTTGAGCTCCTCTTTTTCCTCATCTGTTGTATCTTGCAGTGGCAGTCTGGTTGGGCCTCCGTACAATCCTGGAATTAGGTCCATAGCTGCCTTACCTAGGTCCATATACGCGTAAGGGGCTTTGTATCCCGCTGGGATAAGAGAAGGCGATTGCCGTTTTGCCGAGAGCTTTACAATAAGGCTCCATAACGGTGCCGATTTTCTCAGTACTTCTTGCCCTTTGACAAAGTCCCTTTCCTTTCCCACTGCCTGGTACAGTTCATAGCTTAACTGGGGTGCGAAGTTCCCAATGAAGGTTACAAAACCTTTGTATCTCAATCCATAGGCGGCTGATGCCACATAGCTGATTTCACCCGTTCCATTCAGTAAAGCCATATCCCCCGCTTCAATGAGTAGGGTCTTAAAGAAGTATTCCCCCACAATAGGGGTATTGTCCTTTAGGGCTACAACATTGTCAATTTTTGATAGCCTTGCCGTCAATTCAGGGTCAATTATTGCCCCTGTAACGTCGGGGTTATTGTATACCATTATGCCGATGCTTACTGCGCCAGCTATTGCCTTGTAGTGTTGATATACGCCTTCTTTGAACGGGGTGAGATAGTATGGTAGCGCTACCATTACGCAATCTGCTCCGACCTCTTCTGCATATTTAGCCATTCTTACTGTTTGTTCTGTACCTGCCTGCGATACCCCGGCAATTACAGGGATAGTTCCACCGACAGTGTTAACCGCGGTTTTGATCACAGACTGCTGCTCCTCGATAGAATTGGCATAGAATTCGGTAGTGCTGCCATTGGTCATTATCAGCACATCTTTATTGCCATCCTTGGCGAAATCAACCAAGAACTGAGTATTTCCCTTTAACGCCTCCAGGTCTATAGATGCGCAATCCTTGGTATAAGGGCAGTATTGTACTGCGACCATACCTTTACATTTTTCCCTGAATTCCTCTGGTTTCATCATCGCTGTTTCACTCTTTTCCCCATATGAACAGCCGCATAGTGCGTTCGGCAACATCGCCAGTTAGCTTCTCAGCCTTCGCCAAGCACTGGTCAAGGCTGATAGGGCCTGGTGCGATACTGAAAACGGCATCTATCCCGTGCTCATAGACCGCTTGGTAACCATCGCCTATGGCACCTACGATGGCGATAACCGGTAATCCCAAGGTCTTGGCCTTCTTGGCAACCCCTACCGGTACCTTGCCCTGGGCTGTTTGGCTGTCGAGCTTGCCCTCACCGGTGAAAACGAGGTCGGCACCCTTTAGGTGCTCAACAAGGCCGGTGGCTTGTATCACAATCTCTATTCCAGGTAGCAACTTAGCCTTGAGAAAAGCAATGAGACCGGCTCCCAAGCCCCCTGCTGCCCCCGCTCCAGGCGCATCCCTGATGTCGATGCCGAGGTCTCTGTGGAGAACATCGGCGTAATGGGCCAGTGCTGCATCAAGCTGGGCTACCATTTCCTCAGTAGCTCCCTTCTGAGGTCCGTAAACTGCAGAAGCTCCCTGAGGACCGCAGAGAGGGTTGGTGACATCGCTAGCCACGACGATATCACAATCGGTGAGGCGTGGGTCTATGGTGGCGATATCGATGTGGTCTAAGTCAGCCAGAGCTGCGCCGCCAAAGGTAAGAGGCGCTCCCTTACCGTCCAGCAGCTTGGCGCCTAGGGCTTGAGCCATCCCGGCGCCACCGTCATTGGTAGCGCTACCGCCAATACCAATAACTAGTTTTCGGCAGCCCTTTTCCAGCGCATCTAGAATTAGCTCCCCGGTACCATAGGTGGTAGTCAATAACGGGCTAAGCTTCTGTGGCGGGACCAGATTAAGACCAGAGGCGGCAGCCATCTCAATGACGCCGGTGACTTTATCACTGAGGAATCCCCAATGAGCGGCGACACGCGCACCTAGTGGGCCAGTAACCTCTACAGGTATTATTTTGCCCCCCATGGCATCAACAAGGGTTTGCATTGTGCCCTCCCCGCCATCCGCCATGGGCACTGTAGCGGTTATTGCGTCGGGAACTACACGTCTAACCCCGTTCTCAATGGCTTGACATACCTGGAGGGCACTGAGATTCCCCTTGAACCCCTGAGCAGCAATAACAATCTTCATCCTATGTTTGCCCTTTATTATGCCACCTCGGGCTACAGCAGGCAAGGTTCTATATCCTACAGCTTGTCTTTCCATCCATTTTGGCGTAAAATCTAGCCGTAGCGTAGCTATGCGGGAGTAACTCAGCTGGTAGAGTTCCTGCCTTCCAAGCAGGTTGTCGCGGGTTCGAGTCCCGTCTCCCGCTCCACA